>PLZI01000101.1:8924-32041 GCA_003152095.1 Acidobacteriota bacterium
TGGCGGCCCGCGAAGGTCGTGGACGTCGCCTTGAACGGCGACGCCGGAAACACGCTCGTCATCGAGAAGGCCGACGGAACGCGCGTCACGGTCCGCTGCAAGTGGGTCGTGGACGCGACCGGCCGGCAGGCGATGCTCGCGCGAAAGCGCGGCGGCGTGACGCCGATCGAGTCGCATCCCACTTCCGCGATCTGGGTGCGCTACCACGGCGTGAAGGACATGGACGGCATCGAGGTCGCGGGCAAGGACTCGTCCGACCCGTTCCAACGCGCCGTCCTCACGGCACGCCGCCTCGCCACGAACCATTTCACGGGATGGGGCTACTGGATTTGGTTCATCCCGCTGAGCGGCGGCGAAACGAGCGTGGGTCTCGTGTGGGACACGCGCCTCGTGCAGCCGGAAGGGGCGACGCCACTCGAGAAGCTCACGCGCTTCCTCGACGCGAACCCCCTCACGAAAGAGCTCCTCACGCACGCGGAGCCCGTCGAGGGCGACTGCNNCGAGATGGCCAAGGAGATGGCAAAAGAGTACGAGCTTCACAACAAGCGCTACACGCGTTACTTCACGTACTTCTACGAGGCGATCTTCCGCGACAAGTACTACGTCATGGGCGACTACGACACCATGACGATCGCCTTTCTGATGGACACGGCGCTCTATTACCTCGCGGCCGTCATTCCCGTGTACCGCTGGTCGTCCGAGCGGCTCGGCCTCCCGCCGTACTACCAGGACGGCTCGGAGATCGCGTTTTACCCCATGCGCTTCTACAACCGGCGCCTCGTCGCGATCGCGAAGCGGAAGAGGGCGCTCGGGATCTACGGAAACCACAACGCGGGCCTGCGCCCGAGCTTCGTGGGTTTCTCGGTCCGGGGGGCAAGTTGGGTCATGCTCGGACACGGCCTCGCGCGCTGGGCGAAGGCCGAGGTCGCGAACGCATGGTCCTACCTGGTGAAACCAGTGCCGATCGGCGGGCCGGTCCCGAACATGCCGCCGAAGGCCCCTCGAGTACCGGCATCGGCGCCCCCGCTCGTGGGAACAGCCCCTGTGGACAGCGCGTAGGTTGGTGAAGCGTCTTCTGCCCTTTTCCGCGACGGCGGTGCTTCTCGCCGTCTGGTTTCTCGCGGCCCGCCGGCAGACCTCGGGTCTCTTCCCGAATCCGCTGCAGGTCCTGAGCGGCCTCGGCGAGCTTCTGCGGCACGGCCTCCTCGCGAAATACGTCATCGCGTCGCTCTTCCGCGTGACCTGGGGCTACCTTCTCGCCGTCGTCACCGCCATCCCGCTCGGGCTGCTGCTCGGCTGGTATCGGCGGGGAGGGCAGGCCCTCAATCCGCTCCTCCAGCTCCTGCGCCCGATCTCGCCGCTCGCGTGGATCCCGATTTCCATTCTCTGGTTCGGTGTCGGCGACGTGGCGGCGATCTTCCTGATCTTCCTCGCCTCCTTTCTTCCGCTCGTCGTGGCGGCGATGAACGCCGTGGGGAACGTGCCCACGACGCTGCTCCGCGCGGGGCGTAACTTCGGCCTCTCGAATCCGCGTCTCCTGAGGAACGTGATCCTGCCGGCGGCGCTCCCCCAGCTCATCGTCGCGCTCCGGATCTCCCTCGGTGTCGCCTGGCTCGTCGTCGTGGCCGCGGAGATGATCGCCGTGAACTCGGGGCTGGGGTTTCTCATCGTCGACGCGCGAAACGCGGGGAACCGCTACGATCTCGTCGTCGCGGGGATGGTGATGATCGGCCTCATCGGGCTCGTCCTCGACGCCGGCATTCGGCAGCTCGAGAAGATGAAGGCGCTGAGATGGGGGTACGGGTCGTGACGCCGGCCAAGGTGAGCATCCGCGATCTCTCCATGCGATTTCCGACGGACCGATCGACCATCGAGGTTCTTTCGTCGGTCAGCCTCGAGGTGAAGGACGGCGAGCTCGTCTGCATCCTCGGTCCTTCCGGCTGCGGGAAGTCCACCCTCCTGAACGTCGTCGGCGGATTCCTGAAGGCGACGACGGGCGAGGTCCTCATCGACGGCCAGGCCGTCACCGGGCCCGACCCGCGCCGGATCTTCGTGTTCCAGGAGCGGGGCGTTTTCCCGTGGCTCACGGTGGAAGGCAACGTGGGCTTCGGCCTGTTTCGCCTCGGCGCCGCGGAGCGCGCGGAACGCATCGCGCACTATGTGAAGCTCGTCGGACTTTCCGGGTTCGAGAGCGCCTACCCGCAGGAGCTGTCGGGCGGCATGAAGCAGCGGCTCGAGGTGGCGCGCGCGCTCGCCGTGAATCCCGACGTTCTTTTCCTCGACGAACCCTTCGGCGCGCTGGACTCGATCACGCGCCTTGTCATGAGGAGCGAGCTCCTCCGCATCCGGCGCGCCGAGAAGAAGACGATTCTTTTCGTGACGCACGACATCGACGAGTCCGTCCAGCTCGCCGACCGCGTCGTCGTCATGTCGACGCGCCCCGCCACGATTCGCCGGATCGTGGAGATCGACATACCCCATCCGAGGGACCTCAGCTCCCCCCGCTACATCGCACTGCGCGACATTCTGTTCGAGGAGATCGGGCTTGCCCACAAGATCTGACGTCGAACGCTTCCTGCTGCCCCTCGGCACGGCCGCGGTCGCGGTCGGCGTGTGGGCGCTCGCCGTGCGGCTCAGTCACACGAACGTCTTCCCGTCGCCGCTCAAAGTCCTGGCGGGCCTGAAGGAGCTCGCGGGCAAGGGCGTCCTCTGGCGCTACGTCGCCGATTCCCTCCGGCGGGTCGCGACGGGATATCTCCTTGCGCTCTTCCTCGGGGTTCCCGCGGGCCTCGCGTTCGGCTGGATGCCGCGTCTCGCGTCGGCGTTCAATCCCGTCATCCAGATGGCGCGCCCGATCAGCCCGCTCGCGTGGATGCCGCTCGCGATCCTCTGGTTCGGCGTGTCCGAGGCGGCGCCCGCCTTCCTCATCTTCCTCGGCGCCTTCTTCCCGATCGTCGTGGCGTCGATGAACGGGGTGAGAAGCGTCCCCGCGATGTACCTCCAAGCCGGCCGCAACTTCGGCCTCGGGGCGCCCCGGCTCCTCGCCCGCGTCGTCTTCCCGGCGGCGCTGCCGCAAATCCTCGTGGGCCTTCGGATCGCGCTCGGCATCGCGTGGCTCGTCGTCGTGGCGGCCGAGATGATCGCCGTGGACTCGGGACTCGGCTATCTCATCATCGACTCGCGGAATGCGGGCAAGCGCTACGACCTTGTGGTCGCGGGCATGCTGCTCATCGGCGTCATCGGCCTCCTTCTCGACATCCTCGTCAGGCAGCTCGAGAAACTGAAGACCGTGCGCTGGGGCTTCCAGCAGGAGTCCGCATGACGGGAGGGAAGCGCATCGCGTTCGGCCTCGCGGTCTGGCTCCTCGTCGTAACCGTTCTGCACGGGCTCCTGAACGTGAACTGGACGGTCCTCGCGAACGACTTGCTCGCGCCGGGCAAGAGGAAGCTCAACGTCGCCTACATCCCCGTCACCTGCCACCTCGCCTGCCCGGTGACCGACTACATCTCGAAATTCTCCGAGGCGGGAGAGCTCTTCATCCCGCGCATGTTCCAGGGCTTCCCGGAGATCAAGGAAGCGCTCATCGCGAACAAGATGCAAGCGGCATTCATCGTCGCCCCGATGGCCATCGCGCTGAAAGCGCAGGGTGTCGCGATTCGCATCGTGTACCTTGGGCACCGCTACGGCAGCGCGGTCGTCGTGAGGAAGGACGGCCCCGTCAAGACGTTCCCGGATCTCAAGGGACGCACGATCGCGGTGCCCAGCCGCTTTTCCGACGAGCGTCTCATCGTCTTTCGCGTCCTCAAGCAGTTCGGCATGAAACCGGAGGATCTGAAGATCGTCGAGATGGCGCCCCCGGACGTCACCGGAGCGCTCGCGGCGGGGGCCATCGACGCCTTCTCGATGGGCGAGCCCTTTCCCTCGCAGGCCGAGCTCGGCGGCTACGGCCGCGTCCTCTTTCACGCGCGCCAGTACTGGCCCGACTACATGTCCTGCGTCCTCGTCGTTCGCGAGGACGTCATCGCCTCCCGCCCCGAGGCCGTCCAGACGCTCGTCGACGGCATCGCGCGGTCCGGCCTCTGGCTGGAGGAAGGGAAACCGCATCGCGATCACGCCGCCGACTTCGTCGGTCGTTTCTACGACAACCAGAACCCGAAGATTCTCCGTTGGGCGCTGACGAATCCGCTCGACCGGGTCATGTACACGCCGCTCTCGCCGCGCCGGAAAGACTTCGACCTCGTGCGCGACCTCATGATCGAGACGGGCGTCCTCGACCGGAAGATCGAATTCGACGAGTACGTCGACACGCGCTTCGCGGAAGGCGCGAAAGAGCAAGTCGCCTGGCGTTACAAAGCGGGGGCGAGCGAGGCGCGCTGAGCGATTCGCTTTACGTTTTTCCTAGAAGGTGAATATGCCGATGAGCATGCGACGGCTTTTCTCAATCACCGCGGTGGCTTCGCTTACCGTCCCCTTCCATTCGCAGAATCTTCTGGGCTCCCCAGCCTCTCCGGACCCCCTCGACGCCGCGCCGTCCCGTTTCGCGACGTTCGACGGCGCGAAAGTCCACTACAAGAGCCTCGGGAACCCGGATGCGAAAACGGCTGTCGTCTTCGTCCACGGCTGGTCCTGCGACCTGACGTCGTGGCGCGCACAGGTACCCGCGTTCGACGGCAAGGCACGGATCCTTCTCGTCGATCTCCCGGGCCATGGCAAGAGCGACCGGCCCGCGATCGATTACACGATGGAACGCTTCGCGCGCGCCGTCGAAGCGGTCATGAAGGACGCGGGCGTGGAGCGCGCCCTCCTCGTGGGGCACAGCATGGGCACGCCCGTGATCCGGCAGTTCTGGCGCCTGTTTCCGCAGAAGACGCTCGGGATCGTCGCGGTCGACGGCGCCCTGCGCAGCTACTTCAAGGACGCGGGCGCGGTCGACAAGTTCACGGCGCTGTTCTCGGGTCCGGACTTTCCGAAGGCGATGGACGGATTCCTCGGCACGACGTTCGGCTCGTCCACGCCGGAGGCCGTCAAGGCCGACGTCCGGAAGATGGCGTCCGGCGCGACGCAGGCCGTCGCCGTCAGCGCGATGCGTGGCCAGTTCGACCCCGCGATCTGGAAGGATGACCCGATCGGCGTCCCCCTCCAGGTGATCGTCGCGAAGAGCCCAATATGGAACGCCGACTACTTCGCGTACGTGAGGACGCTGAACCCCTCGGCCGAGATCCACGAGATTCCGGACGCCCGGCACTTCGTCATGATGGAGAAGCCGGCCGAGGTGAATGCGCTTCTTCTCGCCTTCGCGGCGAAAACGGGAGTCGCGAAAGGCACCGGCGCCTCTACTTCCGGAGCTCCAGCGCCTTGAACCCGGCCCCCGCGCCGCGCGGGTCGAGAAGGAAGGCGAGCGCCGGCTCCGACGCGGCTCGCGCGTCCGCACGCGGCACGAAGCGGCGCAAGAATTCCGCCTGTGTCTCGAAGCACGTCGCCCTGAGGCCCTGCTCCTCGCCCCAGGCGATGAGGTCCGTGAAGTTGACGTCGGCCGTGACGTCGACGAGACCGGCGTTCGCGTAAAGGTCCGCGCCCTCGAGCCTCTGGTGGTGCGCGTAACCGCGCACCGTGCCGTTCGGACGGCGGTCGTAGAGCGTCTCGATGGAATCTCCGTAGTCGAGGAGAAGAAGAGACCCGAGAGAAAGAGAGGATTTCCATGAAAGGAAGAACTCGCGGACCGCCGGAGCGATTTCGACTCGCTGGCCTTCGGGCGACTTCCGCGAGAGCGCGCTGAAGGCACCGGGAGGCGCGACACCCCCGCTCGGCGCGGATCGCCATTCCTCGCGGCACTCTCCTCCATTCTCAGAAATCCAAAGCTCTTCCCACCCCTCGCTCCTCCACCTCAAGACACGCACAGGCAGAGCGTCGAGGAGTTCCGACGCGTAGACGAGCGCGCGCCCCTCGCATGCCGCGAGCGCGTCCTCCATCGTCGCGTACCACGTGGCCCGGCCGCCGAGGCGCGCGCGCTGCGCCTCGCGCAGAACGGGTGACGTCTCGACGAGACGCAGCGTCACGGTCCGCCTCGCGAAAAACGGCAAAGCTTCGAGCACCGTCCGCGCGAGGTTGCCCGTGCCGGGTCCGGCCTCGATCAGATTCCACGGCACGAGACCGCCGCCGAACAGCTCCTTCCGGCGCGCGGCCGCCCACGCCGCGACTGCTTCACCGAGGGCCGGGTGGAGCGTCGCCGCGGTCGCGAAATCGCCGCGCGCACCGATGCCCCGCACGTTTCGCGCGTAGTACCCGAGCTCGGGGTCGTAGAGCGCGACGCGCATCCAGTCCTCGAACCGCGCGATGTGACCCTCCCCGGCCCGCCCGGCGATCCGCGCCCCGCGGCGCGTGCGTTTCGGACTCTCCACGGCACCATCATCCGGCATCGGAGGCCCGCGCGGGGCCCTGAGAGAAATCCGAGAGGCGGGCGTCCGCTTGACACCGCCACATCGAAGGAGAACGATTCCTTCTGAGCCATGAGCGGCACATTCCCGATCGGGATGCTGGAGGACTCCTCGGGGTCCGTCCTGGTCGTCGACGATGAAGCCCAAATACGCGGTTTGCTCGTGGCCCTTCTCAAGCCCCAGGGCTACGTGGTCCAGACAGCCGCTTCGGCGGAAGAGGCCCAGGAGCGGCTGAAGACGCTTCGGCCCGACGTCATTCTTCTCGACCTGCACCTTCCGGGAAAGAGCGGACAGGACGTCCTCGCGCAGCTCCGTGCCGACCCCGTCACACGGCTCCTGCCCATCATCATGATCACCGGCGAGGCCACGGGCGAGGATCGGCTCCGCGCCATCGCCGGGGGCGTGACCGACTTCGTCGCGAAGCCGTTCGCTTCCGAGGAGCTCCTCGTGCGCGTGAAGTCGCTCGTGCAGCTGAAGCGCTTCACCGATGCGCTCGAACACGCCGAGCACGTGATCGTCGCTCTCGCGCGCACGATCGACGCGCGTGACGCCTACACGGCACAGCACAGTGAGCGCGTTTCGGTGTACGCCGGGCGCCTCGGCGCGAAGATCAGACTCACTGGCCTCGAGCTCGAGGCCGTGAAACGCGGCGGCCTTTTCCACGACATCGGCAAGATCGCGATCCGCGACGCCGTGCTTCTCAAGCCCTCCCGCCTCACTCCGGAAGAGTTCGCCGAGATTCGAAAACATCCGGTCGTGGGCCGCGATCTTCTGTCAGGCATGAAGACGCTCGCCTTCGCCCTCGACGTCGTCCACGCGCATCACGAGCGCCTCGACGGATCGGGCTACCCGGACGGCCTCTCGGGAGAATCCATCCCGCTCACGGCCCGGGTCACGACGATCGCCGACATCTTCGATGCCCTGACGACGGCGCGCGTCTACCGCGCCGCGCTCACCCGCGCCGAGGCTCTCGAGATCATGACGCAGGAGGCCCGGCGCGGGTGGTGGGACACGCGACTCCTCGACACGTTCCGAAGCGTCCTCGAAGGACTGCCGGAGGACGTTTCGCGCGTGACGAACGCCCTCGCGGTTCCGCCCTAGGCGGCGGGTTCCCCCAGGATCGCGGTCACTTTCGCCATGAGGGACTTGATGTCGAGGGGCTTCGTGAGGAAATCGACGGCGCCCGTCTGGCCGGCGAAGAGCACGCGGTTCTTCTCCGGAAAGCCCGACATGAACAGGACCGGAATCCGCGCGCGCTCCGGCCGCGACTTCAGGACCCGTACGGTGTCGAAGCCGTCGAGCCCGGGCATCAGCACGTCGATGAGGACAAGGTCGAACGTGCGCGTCTCGAAGAGCGTGAGGGCGTCCTCTCCCGACGGTGACGGCACGGCCTCGAACCCGCCGCGGCGCAGACACTCGCAGACGAGGTTTCTCACCTGATCCTGGTCGTCCACGACGAGCACGACGGGCCGGCGCGCGGGCGTCACGGGCTTCGCGGAGGGAAGGATGGCGCTTCTCCGGTGGACAGCCGTAATCGTCCGTGCCGCGTGCCGCGTTGTCGACGTGACCGCGGGTGCAGGCGGCGTCTGCATGCGCTCGAACGCCTCGAAGGAATCCGCGAGAGAGGAGGCGTCTGGAAAGCGATCTTCGGGCTTTTTCGCGAGGCACCTGATGACGATGGCGGCCAGCTCGCGCGGTACACCGCGACCCTCGAGAGTGCCGCGTGACACGGTCGTCTCGAGATGCTTCCTCGCGATCGACAGGAAGGTGCGCCCTGAGAACATCCGGTTGCCTGTCAAGAGCTCGAACGCGATGGCGCCGATTGCGTAAATGTCGCTCCGCTCGTCCACGACGCGGCCCCGGACCTGCTCGGGTGACATGTATTGGGGCGTCCCCACCGCCGTGCCCGCGCGCGTGATCCGCGGGTCGGTCCGTTTCGTATCGTGCGCCAGCCCGAAGTCGAGAATGGACAGCTCGCCCGACGGCCGGATCATGACGTTCGCGGGCTTCAGGTCGCGGTGCACGATGCCCACCGCGTGCGCGGCCGCGACGGCCCGCGTGAGCTGCGTGAGAATCCGGAGCGAACGGGCCGCGGGCACCGGACTGTCGAGGTCGATGACGCTTGCGAGGTCTCGCCCTTCGACATACTCCATCGTCACGTACGGCAGATCGCCCGCGACGCCGTAGTCGTGAAGACGGCACACGTTGGGGTGGCTGACTTTCCGGTTCATGCTGACTTCGCCCTTGAACCGCGTGAGGACGGCGTCCCTCTCGTCCGGGTCGGATCTCGTGAGGACCTTGATCGCGATCACCTCGTTCAGCTCGCGATCGAGCGCCTTGAAGACGTATCCCATCCCGCCATGGCCGAGATCGCCGAGGTCCTCGTATCGCGGCAACGACGCGAAGAAGCCTGCGCGGAGGACATCGAGGTTTGGGTTGCCGCGCTCGCCCACGTTGTCTTGCTCGACCGGAAGTTCAGCCGGCGGGGTCGGGCGGCGTGAGCGTGCCCTGCGGAGTCACGACGACGTCCAGCCCAAGCAGCTCGCCGCAGTAGCGCGCCAGATCCTCGTTGCCGAGATCGTCCCACCCCCCGCAGGTCTCGTGCTCTTTCTGCTCGACGTCGCAGGCGAGGGGAAGCTGGTTCACCATCTGGCGCGCCAGCTCCCACTGGTTGCCGAGCGCCTCGAGCTGCCAGCGGTTCACGCCAGGCCGGCGCTCCACGATTCCGGCGAAGTGTTTACGCAGACCGGCATCGTCGAGCTTGCGAAAACCCTGGCAGAAGATGCCGCGGTCGTTCGCAACCCGGCACATCGAGTGGTCCTCGTCCGCGAGCGTGAGAAGGAACTCCCGCAACGAACGGATCGCCCAGGCGCGGGAAACGACGCGCTTAGGGGAGGGCTCACCCATAATCTATTCTTACACTCATTCGTGTTCTGTCGCCAGGCCCGCGACGCGCGGACGGGATATCCTCCAGGCGCCCAGAATTCTTCCTTGAGGTGAATCCATGACTTTCGCGCCGCGTCTCGCCATTTCCGGCCTCCTCCTCCTCGCCTCACCCGCACTCGGCCAGCCGGCGTCCCCAGCCACCCCGAAGGTGATCGAGAAGCCCGCTCCGGAGGTCGCGAAGTCCGCGCCCGCTGCGCCGGGCGCCGAGCTGAAGACCTGCCTCGCCATCGAGAACCGGGAGGCCAAGGACCCGTCGTCGTCCTTCAAGGTCGCCGCGGGGACGAAGATCTACGCTTGGACGCGCATCGTAAGAGGCGAGATCGGCAAGGTCACGATCGCCTTCCGCAAAGGCGAGCAGGACGTGTTCACGCAGGAGCTCTCGGTCCCCAGCGTTCCCTTCCGCACGAACGCGTACAAGACGTTCCGCAAGGACGACGCGGGCGACTGGACCGCCGTCGTGCGTGACGCTTCGGGCAAGGAGCTCGCCCTGTCCGCGTTCAAAGTCGAGATCGAATAGAGATCTCGATCCGACCCTGACCTCATTCGAGAAGCTTCGGAAGGGAGGTGCGTCATGACCATGCTCGGAGCCGGAGTCCTCATCGTCGTGTTCGCGTTCTCCGCTATCGGAATCCTGTGGGTGCTGCCGGCTTATCGATCGGCCCGGGGCAAACGAACCCTCACGTGCCCCGAGACAAACGAACCCGCCTCGGTGGAGATCAATGCCGCCCGCGTGGCGGCCACGGCCTGGAGAGGCGAGATCGATTTCAGGCTGAAGGACTGCTCCCGCTGGCCGGAGCGCGCTAACTGCCGGCAGGAGTGCCTCAGCCAGGCCGCGGTGCACTAATCTTTACTGCCACGGCAGCCGCGGCCCGGTCTGGACCTCCATCGGATACGTCTGGTTCGTGAGCCAGAGCGGCAGGATGCTGAAGTAGTTCGGATCTCCAAGGACGCCGCTGACGCCGCCGGGAAGCGTGTTCTGGGCCGAGATCAAGCCCGGTCCCGCCTCACAGGCGTACCGGCGCGAAGGCCCCGCGTTGAACATGAAGCCGTTCACGGTATTCCCGCGGGCGTCGGGGTCCGATCGGTCGATCACCTCGAAGCCTCCCTGGCGCGGAATGCCGGGGAGGCCGTCGCCAAGCGGATTGGGGAAGGCGCCTCCGGAGGAGGGTATGTTGAAGGCTCCACCCAGAGGATGCGCGAAGACGATCCGGTGGAGCTTGCCCCAGCGGTAGTCGTCGAGGTTCGTCGAGTGGCCGTAGGCAGCCGCGAATCCGTCGCCGGCGAGCAGGGTCAGCGCATCGGAGACGCTCTTGAGGATGATGATGTCGCGACGATCCGATGCGCTCGCGACGCCGGAAACCTGGAAGAAGTTGACCCCCGATTCCCCGACGCCGCCGCGTACCCCGAACTGCTCGAGGAGGTTCCGGAGCGCGGTGAGCGCGAGGGCGTTCGGAGGCGTCGGCAGGCTCACCGCGCCGAGGACGCCGTCGATGGTGTTCGCGATGAACTGGCTTCGCCAGAGAGCGTAGATCGTCGCGGCGGCGCTCGCTTTCGCCTGTGCGGGCGTGGGGTCGACGCCGGCGGCCTTGCCGGCGTCGTAGCCTTCCTTCAGGCCCGTCGGCGTCGTGAAGTCCCACGTGCCGAGTCGCGCCACGGCGTCCACAACGAGCGGATTCCTCGTGAAGCTCGCGAGAAGGAGATTGGCGCCGGGCGCCTGAGCGTTCGCGAAGGCCGCCGTGATGAAAGGGACGAAAAACTGCGCGTCGATCATCGCGCTATCCGACTGGATCTTCTGCATGTCGGACAGCGAGATCTTGCCTCCGTTCGCGAGCTTCGCCCGGATGAGCTGGGCGATCCGTCCGGCGCGATAGCCGTCGTAGCCCGGGTTCAGGTAGAAGATCCCACCGCCGGGGCGCTGCGTGCCAAGCGGGTTGTTTTGGAGGGACGTGCCGACGGGATCGTTGTTGCCGTTCGCGAACCACCCCTGCGCCGGATTCTCCACGTGCGGGATCTCGTCCGCGGGGAGGATCGCGTGCGGAACGGCCTGGTCCTCCGGGAGTGACGACGCCGGGAGCCACTCGTTTCCTCCGGTTCCGTCACGAATGAACCAGGGCGGCAGACCGTGCACCGTGTTCGCCTGCAGGTCCTCGCGGAGCGGCAGCTCGCCGCTCGCGTAGTACGCGATGTCGCCGTCCAAAGTCGCGATCGCCCAATTCTGAGAAGCGCCGTCGAAGTATCGGAGCGCGCGCTTGAAATCGGCGAGGGTCTTCGCCTTGTTGAACCCGAGCACGGCGTCCAGCTCGCGCGTCCGGCTGAAGCCGGCGTACTGCACGCTGAGCGCGGAGCCGGTGGCGAGGGTGTCCGGCGTGATGATCGCCCCGTAGTCGCGGCGCGGCACGATCAGGGTGACAGGCGGGATCGCGCCGACTGGCGGAACGACGGTGATGTCGTCCTTCACGCCGTTTCCGGGGTTGTTCATCCGGAACGTCTCGAAGACGACGAGGAGCGGCTCGACGTGGCCTTGGTAGACCGTGCCGAACCCGCTGAACGAACCGGGGGCGGGGCTGATCGTCTCCTGGAATGTGTCGGTCAGGTCCATCGGGTTCACGGTGGAGCCCCACGCGACGCGGTCGTTGTGCCCGTGGATCGCGAAGGGCGTCCCGGCGAAACTGTTCCCCGCGACGTTGATACCGGGCCCGCGGAGCGAGAGCGGGTACCAGATCGACGGGTAGTCCAGCGAAAGGTGCGGGTCGTTCGCAAGAAGCGGAACGCCGTTCGCCGCGAGCCGTCCGCTGATCGCCCACTCGTTCGAGCTCGCGGTCCGCTCGTGGTCGAGGATCGTCCGCAGCATCGGCACGGCCCGCGCGCGCTGCTCGTAGCGCGCCACGAGGTCGAGCGTTCCGCTCGCGAGCAGCTCCTCCGCCCGCGCGCGCATCGCATCGAGCGCCGCGGCGCTCGCGGTTTCATGCCGAACCGGGCTATTCGAGGCCCCGCTCGACACAGGGATCGTCGTGAAAGGGTCGAACGGGGCGGAGCGAAAGAGGTCGTTGTAGAACAGCTTCATGCCATCGAAGCCGGCGATGTTGCCCGCCTGGACGTACGTGAGGAGCGTGACCGTGTTCGAGGTATCGAGGTCGAACGAGAGCGAGAAAAGGAAGAGCTTCGCGATCGCGGAGCTGTCGAGCGGCGTCCAGGGCTCGAACTTCGTCAGCTCCAGCGCCCCGTACTCGGGCGGGAGCGTGTGGGTGGCGACCCATTGATTGACCCCTGCCGCGTATGCCGCGAGCACCTCGTGGACCTCGGCCGACGAGGCGTCCAGGCTCCCGATCGCGGAGCGCCTGAGGCCCAGCGTCCTGAGCTGGACGTCCTGGGGAAGCGCCGAGGGACCGAGCAGCTCGGCAAGCGTGCCGGACGCCGTGCGTCGACTGACGTCCATCTGAAAGAGGCGGTCCTCCGCCTGGACGTAGCCCTGCAAGTAGAAGAGATCCCACTCCGTCATCCCCCAGACCGCGGGGATGTCGTGGTCTCCGCGCGTGATCGTCCCGCCGAGCTTCATCCCCGGCAGCTTGAGCAGGGGGCCGGAGGCGCCCGCCGCGTCGAACCCGGTGGCGAGACCGAAGGCGGCGAGAAACGCGGGGAGGATGAGGGAGAAAACGCGACGCATCGGGACCTCCTCTTTGGCTCTTTCAGGGATTCCGTCAGGATCGCTCAGGGCGCATGCGATGCTATCGTACCTGCGACCGCACTCTACAGTCTCCCCGCAGGCGACCGTCGCGCGCGGGGGAAAGGTGGGCGACATGAAGTTCGTGATGGCCGGTCTTGGTCTGGCCGCTCTTGTCTCCGCGTCGCCGCTGCTTGCGCAGCCGGCGAGCCGGTTCACCCTCTCGGCGACCGGCTCCTTCGTCGACATCACGAAGACGACCGCCGTCGACGAGGCAGCCGGCGTCGACATCAAGTTCAGGAACGGCTGCGGCGCGCGGCTCGCGGGGACCTTTTACGTCACACCTGAGCTCGGCGTCGAGGCCGGCGCCTCCTACCAGCGGGTCACGGGTAGCCTCCGCGTTCAGGGGACCGATGCGATCGACCTCGGCTCGCTCGAGATGATCCCGCTTTCGCTCGTCGTCCAGTACCACCTGATGCGCGGGAGAACCGTGGATCCCTGGGTCGGGGCCGGCGGAAGCTACACGATTTTCAAGAACCTCTCGAGCGCCGACCTCGACACCGCGGGCCTCGGCACGATCGAGGTCAAGGATCGCGCGGCATTCCTCGTGAACGCCGGCGTCGATGTCCGCCTGACGCCCAACATCGGCTTCCTCGTCGACGGCCGATACACGTTCCTCAGGCCGACGTCACGAGGCGCTTCCGGCGCCGACCAGGAGCTGACGCTCGATCCGCTCGAGATCGCCGCGGGATTCCGCATCGGATTCTGAGCGGTGGCGCGCCACCGGGGCGCGCCTTTGCGCACCAGGGGCGCCGGCAAAGAGTCAATGAAGTTCACTCTCGTGAAAGCGGTAGAGCCCGCCGCGAACTAACGTGGCTTCCACCGCGATGGTCTTCGTCTGGAGCCACCTGACGGACGGGGATCCGGCCTACACGCTCGTGCAGGTCGCCTTGAACGACCTCATCATGCTCGTGCTCTTCGTTCCCGTGGTCCGGTTCCTCGTGAGCGGGGGCGTCGCATGAGAACGCGTGACCTGATCTCCGACGTCAGCGCGCGGGAGCGGGCCTGCGCTTCGCCTCGATCCGGCCGACGGCGAGCAGGATCCCGAACAGGATCGCCTCGGGCCGCGGGGGACAGCCCGGCACGTAAACGTCCACCGGCAGGATCTGATCGACGCCTCCCGCGCTGGCGTAGCTGGCCGGGGCGATGCCGCCCGAGCAGCCGCACGCGCCGACGGCGATGACCACGCGCGGCTCCGGGACCGCCTCGAAGGTGCGGCGCACGGCCGGCTCGAGGTTGCGCGTGACGGACCCGGTCACGATGACGCCGTCGGCGTGGCGCGGGGAAGCCACGAAGTCGATGCCGAGGCGGCGGACGTCGTAATGGGGAGCGAGCAGGGCCACGAGCTCCCAGTCGCACGCATTGCACGAGCCGGCGTCGAGGTGGCGGAGGTGCAGTGAGCGCCCGAGCGTCCTGTGGATGCGCTCCGCGACGCGCTCGCCGAGCGCCGCGGTGTCCGCCGGCTCCGGCGCAAGCTCGGTCACGCGGCCGTCGGCGTCGCGCCCGATCCGGACCAGCAGATCCTCGCGCCGGCGGGCCGAAAGCTCGAACTCCCGGCCGATCCGGATTGCCCCGTCGGACGGCTCGTCGGCACAACGACCACAGAAGATGCAGCGCCCGAGGTCGATCGTATAGGCCGCGCCCTCCCCGGCGGTGATGGCGCCCGTGGGACAGACCGACGCCGTCGGGAGCGCCCCGAACGGACGTCCGACCTCGGGCTCCGGCGCGCCGCGGAAGCGCTCGGGCACCTCGGCTGGCGCGTCCGGGTAGCGCGTGGTCACGACGCCGTCGCGCAGGCTCTGTATCAGGGTTCGCAGCATGGCGTCACCTCAACCTAGCGATCGGTGCAGGCGTAGCAGAGCTCGAAGCTCTTGTTGACCAGCGGGAAGTCCGGGACGATGGCGCGCAAGGCCGCGACCGGGACGGCCGGCCAGTTCGCGTAGCTCGCGGAGCGGACGTGATAGCGGTCGACGCGCCCGGCGCCGTCGGTGCGCAACCAATGGATCGACGCGCCTCGCGGCGACTCGACCACCGCCACCCCGGTTCGCCACGCCGGCAGCACGTCGGGGAGCGGCGCGCAAAGCGGCCCGGGTGGAAGGCTCGCCACGAGCTGCCTGAGCAGCCGCACCGATTCGGCCGCCTCGGCGGCGCGCACCGTGACGCGGGCATGCACGTCGCCGGCGGCGTCGGTCGAAACGCGCGGGACGACCGCGCCCGGCCCTCCGAATGCCGCGTGCGGGTGGTCGCGGCGCGCGTCCCGATCGATCCCGCTCGCGCGGGCCGCGACGCCGGTCACCCCGAGATCCCGGGCCTCCTCGGGGGTCAGGATCCCCGTGTCGTCGAGGCGGTCCACGACCGACGGGTTGCGCTCGAGGGCCAGCATCAGCTCCGTAAGCCGGTCGCCGGTCTCGCGAGCGACCCGGTCGATTGCGGCGGCCCGGGCTGCCCCGTCGTGGTACACGCCGCCAGGGACCACGAAGCCGCGCAGGAATCGGTTACCGGTGAGCTGCTCGTTCTCTCGCTGGAGCGTCTCTTTCAGCCGCATCCCGGCCGACGTGCCCGCGTGATAGCTGGCGCCCGCGCAGATGTTGCCGATGTCTCCCACGTGGTTGTAGAGCCGCTCGAGCTCGAGCGCGACGACCCGCAGGAACCTCGCGCGCGGCGGTGCCGTGACGCCGGCGATCTGCTCCACCGCCTCGGCGAAAGCGAGAGCATGCGAGACCGAGCACGCGCCGCACAGCCGCTCGGCGATGAAGAACGCGTCGCGCGGCGTGAGGCCTTCCACCCGCTTCTCAAGCCCCCGGTGCGTGAAGAACAGCCGCGCGTCGAGGTGGAGCACGGTCTCGCCGACGGAGCTGAACCTGAAGTGTCCCGGCTCGATGATGCCCGCGTGGATCGGGCCGACCGGGATCTCGAAGACGCCTTCCCCTTCCACCACGACGTGCGGGAACTCCGGAGCCGGCAGCCTCTCCGGCTGCATGCGCGCGTCGAAGTCCTTCCGCAGCGGGTAGAGCCCGGCCGGCCAGCCGTCGTGCAGGACCAGCGTCCTCGGGTCGGGGTGTCCGATCGGCTCGATGCCGAAGAGATCGCGCATCTCTCGTTCATGCCAATCCGCCTCTGGCAGGAGCGGCGTGAGTGAGGGCACCTCGGGCCGGGTGGCGGCGGCGGACACGACCACCGACACGAACAGGTCGGCGAGCGGCTCTCCGGTAGGCCGGGCGGGCTCGAAGACGTAGCGCACCTTGAAATCGCCTTCCCTCTCCCGCCGCTCGTCGGTGGCGACCACGGTCGCGAGCCCCATGCCGAGGCCGCCCGAGAGCTCGCGAACAGCCTCGAGGAGGTCGTCGGCCCGCTCGAGGCGCGCGGTGACGTCCCGCTCCCGGGGCGCGCTCGAAAAGGCCACCCGGCCGCCCAACCGGGCGCCGAGACGCTCGCTCACGACGGCGGCGGAGAGCGCGGGGATGGTGTCAAGCTCAAGAGCCAAGGGTCACCTCGGCGGCGCGCGTGAGGATGCGATCGAGCCCGGGGGGCACCGTGAGCCCGAGGAGCAGCATCACCGCCGCGAGCAGCCCCATCGCGAGGACCCCCGATGGCGCCTCACCTCCGCGCCGCACGGCCTCGTCGGGCTCGCCGAACGCCATCTTGCCAGCGTGGTGGATGAGTCCCGCGAAGATCACGACGACCATGGCCAGGAAGATCGCGACCGTCACGTAGCGCCCGGCGGCGATGCCCGCGCGGAGCACGAGCAGCTCGCTTACGAAGATCGAAAAGGGCGGCGTGCCCGCCAACGAAAAGGCGCCAAGCATGAGGAAGGTCCCGGCGAAAGGCGCCGCGCGCAGGAATCCCCGGATCCTGCCCATGTCGCGGCTGCCGTAACGGCCGAGGGCGTCGCCCGCGACGAAGAAGACCAGCGCCTTGGTCACCCCGTGGTTCAGGACGTGGAGGAACGCGGCGTAGGTCCCGACCGGTCCGCCGATCCCGAGGCCGAGCGCGACGATGCCCACGTGCTCGACGCTGTGGTAGCCGAGCAGCCGTTTGAGGTCCCGCTGGGTCAGGATGAACGGCGTGGCGACGACGACGGAGACGAGGCCGAACAGCAGGAGGAGGCGTCCGGAGAACGCGGGGCCGCAAGCGCCCCGGGCGATGGTGTGGAAGCGGATGATGCCGAATAGGGCGCACTTGATCAGCGCGCCCGACAGGAGCGCCGAGACGGGGCTCGGCGCCTGGCTGTGCGCATCCGGGAGCCACATGTGCATCGGAGCGAGGCCGGCCTTTGTGCCGTAGCCGACGATCACGAAGATGAACCCGATGCGGACGATGCCGGGGTCGAGCCGGTGGGCCATCGCGGCGATGGTCGTGAAGTTCATCGCCCCGGCCGCCGCCCCGCCCAGGGCGTGAGCGGTCGCGGCATACACCAGCACGGTTCCGAACAGGCCGAACGAGATGCCGATCGTGGTGACGATGATGTACTTCCAGGCCGCCTCGAGCCCGTAGCGGTCGCGGCGGAACCCGACGAGGAGCGCCGAGGTGATGGTCGTCCCCTCCATGGCGATCCACAAGACGCCGAGGTTGTCGGCGAGCACCGTGACGAGCATGGTGGCGAGGAAGGCCTGCACGAGCGCGAAGTACGCCGGGAGGCGGCGCTCCTCGATGTCCCCGCCGGCGACTTCGCGCCGCATCCAGCCGATCGTGTAGATCGCGGTCGCCAGGCCCAGGAGCGCGATGAGTCCGAGAAACACCACCGTCACGGCGTCGGCGGCGAACACCCCGGCCGCCCGCAGCGAGCCGTCGCGCATGACCGTCCGCGCGACGATCACCACGAGCACGCCGGTCGCCGAGGCGCTCGCAAGGTCGAGCGCGTGGAAGAGGCGCCGGTCCCTGACACCGAGCATCGCGAGGCCGAAGGCGACCGGAACGAGCGGCAGGATCCACAAGAGCGTCGTCACGAGACCTAGCCCCGCAGCCGATCCAGCTCGGCGATGTCGGCGTCGACGCTCGACCGCACGCGCAGCACCATGACCCCCATCACGAGCGCGCCGAGGATCACGTCGAGGACCACCCCGATCTCGATGATGAGCGGCATCCCCTGGCTGACCGCCATCGCCGTGAAGAAGATCCCGTTCTCGGAGGCGAACAGCCCCACCATCTGCGTCAGCGCCTCGCGGCGTGACATCATCACCAGGACGCCCATGAGCGTGAGCGCGATGCCGACGGGCAGGGCGTTTCCGGTGATGGCTTGTCTCACCGCGCCGAGGGACGACGAGAGGTGGAAGGCGAGCACGACGATGCCGCCGGCGATGGCGAGCGTGGCGGTGATGGGGACCACCGGTTCGATCTCGCGGCGGATCCCGACGCGGCGGATGACCCGCAAGAGTAGCCAGGGCAGCGCGATCGCTTTGACCAAAAGCGTGATGCCGGCGACGATCCACAGATCGAGGTTGTGGGTCGTGGCGCCGAGCACGGCGCCCGCGAGCGCGATGAGGACCGACTGCGCGGCCACCGCGTAGATGGCCCGGTAGAGCTGCCCGGCCGCCAGGATGAGAATCATCGTGAACAGCAGGAGCGCCCCGAGGGCGTCGATGAGGCGCGTCGCCAGCTCCGGACTCACAGGAGCCTCAGCGCGACCGCGAGGAACGCGCTCAGAAAACCGATGCCGAGGAACTGCGGCAGGCGGAAGAACCGCAGCTTCGCGTACGACGACTCGACGAGGGCGAGGAAGATCGCGAGAACCAGAGTGCGCGCGGCGAACGCGCCCAGCCCGAGCGCCAGCGCGAAGGGCGCCGTGCTCGCGGGTATCCACGGGAGGAACAGCGCCTGCACGAGGGCCATGACCACTATCTGCTTGGTATGGTGGGCGAGGACGAGGCAAAAGAGCCCGGGTCCCGAGTGCTCGAGCAGCATTCCTTCGTGCAGCATCGTGAGCTCCAGGTGCGTGTCGGGGTTGTCGACGGGGATGCGGCCGGTCTCGGCCAGGAGCAGCACGAGCATGGCGAACAGAGCCAGGATGTCGGGCGCGCCGAACGACCCGCGCCGGAGCGAGAGATGGCCGGCGATGGCGCCGAGGTCGGTCGTGCCGGCCACAACGGACACCGAGAACACGACCAGCATCAGCACCGGCTCGACCAGCGTCGCAACCGTCATCTCGCGCGACGCTCCCATGCCGCCGAAGGCGCCGCCGGCGTCGAGCGCCCCGACGGCGGTGAGGAACCGCCCGAGCGCAAGCCAGCCGAGGAGGAGGATCGCATCGCCCAGCGGCAGCGGCGAAGCCGAACCGGCCGCCGGAGGCGCGAACAGGACTGGCACGAGCGCCGCCGCCGCGCAGGTGGAGGCCAGCACCAGCACGGGCACCGCGCGAAAGAAGGAGCCCGCCGTGTCGGCCTGCACGGTGCCCTTGCGCAAGAGCTTCGTGAGGTCGCGGTAGGGCTGGAGGATCCCCGCGCCGCGGCGGCACTGCAGACGCGCCTTGAGCTTCTGGATCACGCCGGTGACGAGCGGTCCGAGCAGCACGAGGAGGGCCATCTGGCCGAGGGCGAGCGCCCAGGGAGTCGCGCGCCCCATGTCAGCCCCTCCCGAACGCGAGCAGGGTGAGAAGCAGCGTGATCAGGACGTAGGCGATGTATCCGTGGATGCGGCCCGTGCTCCGGCTGCGGACGGCGCGCGCGGTACGCATCACGCCGGCCTGGAGGCGTTGATAGAGCTCCGTTTCGGCGAGGTCCACCACGTCGCCCTCCCAGCGGAGCCGGCGCAGCACATAGGGCGTCGGTCCGGTCTCTTTCTCGACCTCTCGCCGAGGCCGGTAGAGTGCGGCGAAGATGAATCGGAGCGGCTTCGCGAACGCGGTAGCGGTGTAGTCGAAGCGGCTCTGGGGCGTCATGCCGCACGTCCAGGTCGGCGCCAGGCGGCGCGCGGCGGCGCGCGGCCAGGCGCAAATTCCCCACACCAAAAGCGCCAGCGCCGCGAACAGCGCAGCCGCCGCCGTCATCGAGAGGGCGGTCCCGGCGCCCGCGGCCCCGAGAGCCGAGAGCACGAGCGGGCCGCGGACGGTCACGAGGGCGCTCGGGCCGGCGCCGCCGAGGAGGCGCACAACCGGCGCGTCGAGCAGGGACATGACGTAACCCGGTACGACGCCGACGACCACGCACACCGCCGCCAGCAGAATCATGGCGGCCCGCATGCTCGGCGCTACCTCGACGGCCTCGGCGGCGCGCGCCGACCGTGGCCGTCCGAGGAAGGTCACGCCGAACGCCTTGACGAAGCAGGCGGCGGCAAGCCCGCCGGTGAGCGCGAGGGCCGAGGCCGCGACGACGGCCGCCAGCCCGGCTCCGCCCCTGAGCTGCCCGCCGCCGAGGACGAGAGCCTGGAACGTCATCCACTCGCTCACGAAGCCGTTGAGCGGCGGGAGCGCCGAGATCGCCACCGCGCCGGTCAGGAACAGCCACGCCGTCCACGGCATGCGCCGCCCGAGTCCCCCGAGCTGTTCCATGTTTCGCAGGTGCGTGGCGGAGAGGACGCTGCCCGCACCGAGGAACAAGAGCCCCTTGAACGCCGCATGGTTGAGGGTGTGCAAGAGCGCGGCCGCGAGAGAGAGCGCCGCGAGCGCGTCGGCGGCGCCGCCCCGGCGCGCGAGGAGCATGGCCATCCCGATGCCCATCAGAATGATGCCGACGTTCTCCACGCTGTGGAATGCAAGCAGACGCTTGAGATCATGCTGCTGCAGCGCGTAGAGCACGCCGATGACCGCCGAGGTCGAGCCCAGCACGAGGACCGTCCAGCCCCACGACGGCGGGAGCGGCCCGGCGGCTGGCGCGAGAAGGTCGAGCCCGAGACGCAGCACGCCGTAGAGCGCCACCTTGAGCATGACGCCCGACATCAGCGCCGAAACGTGGCTCGGCGCGGCCGGGTGCGCCAGGGGCAGCCAGACGTGCAGCGGCACGACGCCCGCCTTCGCCCCGAGACCGGCGAGCGCGAGGAAGAACAGGACCGACCGCTCGGGTCCGGAAAGCGCCGTGGCCGCCGCGCGGATCGCCGCGAAGTCAAAGCTCCCGGCATGCGAGGCGAGCGACAGGAAGACGACCATGAGGAGCGCGGTACCTGCGTGCGCCATGACGATGTAGACGAGGCCGGCGTGGGCGTCTGCTTCGCCGCCCTCGGACACCACCAGTGTGTAGCTGGCGAGCGTCATCCCTTCCCACGCCAGGAGGAAGGTCAGCGCGTCGCCGGCACATAGGACGAGGGCCATCGAGCCGACGAAGAGGTTGATCCCGAGCACCTCCACAGCGGGTGAGCCGGTGCCGTGGGCCCGCAGGTAGGCGGGGCCGTAGACGGCCGCCGCGACGGCGACGATCGAGACCACCAGCAGAAAGAACGCGCCGAGCCCGTCCAGGACCAGGGAGAGGTGCGCGAACGGGAACAAGCTCGGCAGCTCCACGCGCAACGTAGTGCCGGACGCGCCGCCGGCTGTGCATCGGATCGCGAGCGCCACGCCGGCGAGGGCGCCGACGCAGAGACCGGAGTGGCCGAGGGCACGTGCGGTCCTCGCCGAGCGCGGTGCGAGCAGCGACGCCGTCGCGCCCGCAGCATACGCACCTATCATGAACCACAGGCCGCCGGCTGGAATCAGCTCATCCTGCCCGCGGCGGACCGCACTGCTTCACCGCAACCGAAGGATAGAAAGTTTGATGCGCACCCGCAAGAGGCCGTCAGCTCCCGATGGTTCCCCGCCTCCGCCTCGGGGCGAGGTACCGCGCGATCCTCTCCTCCGTCTCAGAGGTCAAGGCCCATCTCTTCGAACCCTTCTTCACGACGAAGGGAGTCAGCAAGGATACCGGCCTCGGGCGGGGGCGATCCATCTCGTCGTCACGGACGTCGTGATGCCCGAGATGAGCGGCCGCGAGTTGGCCGAGCGGATCGTGAAGGACCACCCCGGCGTCCGCATCCTCTACATGAGCGGCTAAATGGACGACGCCGTCATGCGCCACGGGATCGTCGAGTCCAGCGTCGCGTTCCTCCAGAAGCCCTTCACCCCGCTCGCGCACTCGAGCGTAAGGTGCGCGACGTGCTGGACGGGAAGGCCGCATAGCCGCCGCAATAAAGTGGTGGAGCTGAACGGGATCGAACACGCCCGACCCGCGCTCGTGCCGAGCGCGGGGACACGCTTCGCTGCGTCGGGCTGATCGAATCTGAATGCGGGGAAGAATCCCCGCACCCCTCAGTCGACGGTTCTCCCCGTTCAGCTCCATGAGGTGCACCTCACGGTGAGAATCTGTGTCCTGTCGGAGCTTCAATGTAGTGGTGGAGCTGAACGGGATCGAACCGTCGACCTCTTGAATGCCATAAAGGCTGCCTCCATCATTTTCCCAGTAAATTCTGAGACTTAGAGAGCGGAGGAGCCGCCTGCCGGGGGCATTCGAGCATGCCGAATCAGTGTACGCCTGGAAAATGGCTTGGAGCGGGGTTTTCGCAGCAGGTTGTCAAGCGAAAACTGGCTTGCTAGGACTGGTCCACTTTGGTGACTAATCGAGACGGTTTTCGTTTAGCAGGGAATGTTGATTCGCTGATTCGTCACGCTTCGGCTGGGATTGCATCTCCCCCGCTGACGGCCCGCGGCGTCACGCCGCTTGCTGTCGCTCTCGCGCGATCACCTGCGCGCGCGAGTACACGTGCTCGGTCGTCGCGCTCTCGCGCAAGCGGCGCGCCGCGCTTCCGGCTCTCGACTCCGGCCTCCTGATCGGCTTTCATCTCGGCGTACCCGGCGCACCATCCGCCCCCGCGCGCGGCGAGCTCCGGCGTGCGGGGCGTCGGTGCCGGGCGCTCTGCAGCGCGCGCGCCGGGCGGGGCCCCACGTTCCCCTGCCCGGCACGCGCGGCTGCATTCTTCGCTGGCCGGTAATGGCCTATTACCGTCCCCGGTTCTTTCTTGTCCCGGCCGCGCGTGCGCGGCCGGGGGCACCCCGCACGCCTCCGGGGCGCTGTCGCGCCCTTCACATAACGCGAGCGCTATGTGCTGAGGGTGCGCGC
>PLZI01000073.1 GCA_003152095.1 Acidobacteriota bacterium
CCCGCCAGTTCTCTCCCTTCCTCCAATTCTCTTCGGACGCCAGGAGGCCGAGCCTTCATTCCATGGGAATCCTCCTGACCGCAGCCGGTCTCACGAAGGCCTTCGGCTCTCGTCCCTTGTTCGAGGGGATCGCCTGTTCCGTGGACTCCGGCGACCGCATCGGCCTCATCGGCCCGAACGGAGCCGGGAAGTCGACGCTGCTTTCGATCCTCGCGGGCGAGATCCCGCCGGACGAGGGCACGCGCGCCATCCAGAGGAGCCTCCGCATCGGGTACCTCTCGCAGATGCCGGTGTTCCGCGAGGGCGTGACGATCCGCGAGACGGTGCTCGAGGGCGCGGCGGGCGCGCACGCCGGCGACGAGGCCTGGGAGGCCGCGCTCGCGGCGGACGAGGTCATCGCCCGGCTCTCCCTCGCGACGGAAGGCCGCTCGCCCGAGACGCCGGTCACGACGCTCTCGGGGGGGTGGAAGAAACGCGTCGCGCTCGCGCGCGAGCTCGTGCGCAAGCCCGATCTCCTGCTTCTCGACGAGCCCACGAACCATCTCGACGTGGAGGCGATCCTCTGGCTCGAGGAGCTCCTGGCCCGCGCGCCGTTCGCGACGCTCACCGTGACGCACGACCGGCTGTTCCTGCAGCGCGTCACGAACCGGATCCTCGAGCTGGACCGGCGGAACGCGAACGGCCTCCTCGATGTCCGCGGCGACTACGCGACGTATCTCAGGGTGAAGGAAGAGCGCCTGGCGACCGACGCGCAGCGGGAGTCGTCGCTAAGGAATCAGCTGCGGCGCGAGACCGAGTGGCTCATGCGAGGCGCCAAGGCGCGCTCGACGAAGCAGCAGGCGCGCATCCAGAGGGCGGTCGCGCTCGAAGGCGAGGTCGGGCAGCTGTCGGAGAGGAACCAGTCCCGAAACGTCCGTCTCGACTTCCAGTCATCCGAGAAGAACCCGAAGCGGCTCATCGAGGCGAGAGGCATCGGCAAGGCCTATGGCGAGAAGGTCCTCTTCTCGAATCTCGACCTCCTCGTGACGCCCAAGAGCCGGATCGGCCTCCTCGGGCCGAACGGGTGCGGAAAGTCGACGCTTCTCAGGACCCTGCTCGGGACGGAAGAGCCCGACACGGGGGAGGTCTTCCGCGCGGAGAACCTCCAACCGGTCACGTTCGAGCAGGGCCGCGACAGCCTCGATCCGGAGACGACGGTTGCGAAAACGATCTGCCCCGAGGGGGACCACGTCGATTACCGCGGCGCGCTCGTCCACATCCGGAGTTACCTCGACCGGTTCCTGTTCAAGGACGAGCAGAAGGACATGAAGGTGGGCCGCCTCTCGGGCGGCGAGCAGAGCCGGCTGCTCCTCGCGCGGCTCATGCTGAAGAAGACGAACCTGCTCGTCCTCGACGAGCCCACGAACGACCTCGACCTCCCGACGCTTCACGTCCTCGAGGACTGCCTCGCGGACTTCCCGGGCGCCGTCATCCTCGTGACGCACGACCGGTATTTCCTGGACCGCGTCACGAACCGCATCCTCGCGTTCTCCCGGGACGAAAAGGGCCACGGGACGCTCACGGCGCTCGCCGGCCTCGACCAGTGGGAGGCGTGGTACGCGGAGCGCAGAGGCGCCGCTCCCGCGCGCCGCTTCGCCGCGAAGGTCCCGGCACGGAAGCGCCGGGCCGGCTTCAACGAACAGCGGGAGCTTCACGGCATGGAAGAGCGCATCCAGGCCGCGGAGGCGGCCCGCGACGCCCTTCGCGAGGAGAGCGAGCATCCCGCGCATGCCAGCGACGCGCCGAAGCTCGTCGCGCTCCTGGCGGCTCTCGACGAGAAGCAGGCCGAGATCGACCGCCTCTATGCGCGCTGGTCCGACCTCCAACGTCTCGCGTCGAACGTCCCGGCGTAGAGCCCGTAGGGCCCGTCAGCGGGCCGGCCGCGCCAAAGAGCTGTTCGGAGACAGCGCGGTACTTTTCGCTCGGGACATGGGTATAATCCAAAATACAAGCGTGAAATTCAATCGCCGGATCCTTCATGCTGCGTTCTCCACCGCGCAGGTTGCGCGGCTGACCGGGCTCTCCGCGCGGCAGCTCGATCACTGGGACCGGCTCGGGTTTTTCTCGCCGTCTCTCGTGAGCGCCGCCGGCTACGGCTCGAAGCGCCGCTATTCGTTCAGCGACGTCGTGCGGCTCCGCGTCGCGGGCCGGCTGCGCGCCGCCGGGTTCGGCCTGTCGGAAGTGCGTCGCGTCGTGGAGACGCTTCGGCGCCTCGACCCTTCGAAGCCCGACGTCGCCGGGGCGCGTCTCCTCGTCGCGCAAGGACACGTCCTGTGGGCCCGGACGGACAGCGAGCTCGTGGATCTCCTCCACGGTGGCCAGCTCATGCTCGTCTTCCCGGTGGGTGAGACCGTCGAGGATGTCGCGCGCGCGGCGGAGTCTCTCGCGCGCGAAGAGGAGGGCGGCCTCGTGGGCGCCGTCTCGGCCCGGCGCCACGCCTGAACAAATGCTGCCCGAAGAAGATCTCTCCGCCCGGGTATTCCGGCTGGCTCGCCTCGGGCGCGCCCGGGGCTTCTCGCGCGAGCGCTTCGAGCGCGATCTCGACGCCGCAAGCGAGGGCATCACGCGCGCCGAGCTCCTTCGCCTTCTCCTCGTGGAGTGGATCGGCGTGACGGTCCCCGTGAGCGACGTGCCTGCGCTGTGGGCGCGCGTGGAGCGCGCATTCGAGAAGATGGAGAGCGCGCTCGGGGCGCCCGTGTCGCTCCAGACGGCGCTTCTTCACGAGTTCCACAGCCGGCTCGGGAAGCTGAAGGAGCCGCGCGTCCTGTCCGACAACGAGATCTCGGCCCTTCGCGTGAACGCGATCACGGACCCGCTCACGGGCCTTTACAACCGCCGCTTCCTGCACGACCACCTCGAGCGCGAGGTCTCGCGTGCCGAGCGCGCGGGCGGCGTCGTCTCGGTCCTCATGATGGATCTCGCGGGCTTCAAGTCCATCAACGACCGTCTCGGCCACCCGGTGGGTGACGGAGTCCTGGTGCGCACGGCGCAGGTCATCCGCGAGTCGCTGCGCGTCGTGGACGCGGGCTGCCGGTACGGTGGCGACGAGTTCGTGGCCGTGCTCCCGAACAGCGACGTCGTGAACAGCCTCGCCGTCGCCGAGCGCATCCGGCACAAGGTGGCGGGCATCCGGCTTCCGCTTCGCGTCGGCCTCAAGGTGGGCCTCAACTACGGGGTCGCGACGTTTCCGACGGATGGCCGCCTGCTCGACTTCCTCCTCAAGATCAGCGACATCCGCCTTTACGCCTCGAAGCGCCAGAACACGAAGCCGTTCGACAAGACGCGGCGCTTTCCGCGCTTTTGCGTGCCGGGCCTGACGCTGAAGATGGGCGGCCGCGGCGCGCGCCGGGACGCGCTCGCGGAGGTGCACGACATCTCTTATGGCGGGCTCGCCTTCGTCACGTCCCGGGAAAAGTCGCCCGACCGGCTCGAGGGGGAGATCCTGCAGCGGTACAGCGGCGAACCGCATCGTGTGGCGATGCGGAAGGTGAACGCGGTCCTCCTTTCGGACGGCCGCCAGCGGGTCGGCTGCGCCTATGTGCACTGAGCGTCCCCCGAGGTCGATCTGGGCGGGCGCCTGCCGCTGAGCGCTGCCGCGGGGGCGGGCCTTTTCGGGCCGGCCCTCCTGTCCCTGTCCCTCCTCGTCCTGCTCGCGTCGGGAGCCGTCCCGCCCGCCGAAGTTCCCGCCGTGGCGACCCTCGCGGTCGCCGCGCTCGTCGCGGGCGGGCTCCTCGCGACCTCTCTCGGAACGCGGCTTCTGGGCCCGTTCGCCGCGCCGCTGCGCCTTCTCGTGCCGCTCGCCCTCGCGCTCGTCGCGCTCGCGAAGACGGGCGGCCCCTCGA
Source organism: Acidobacteriota bacterium (assembly GCA_003152095.1). Taxonomy (GTDB): domain Bacteria; phylum Acidobacteriota; class Thermoanaerobaculia; order UBA5066; family UBA5066; genus Fen-183. Next base: position 3,882 of record PLZI01000073.1, read on the forward strand.
GCGACCTCTTTCCGCTCCTGCTCGTGCTCGTCGCGGCCGAAGGGGCGATCTCGCGTGAGGGCGGGCGCTTCCTCCTCGTGGGCACGTACGCGGGCCTGGCTCTCCTCGCCGTACTGTTTCCAGCGCCCACGGCCGCCGCCGCGCGGTCGCTCGCACTGCGTTTTCTGTGGCCGGCCGCGGCGGCCTTCGGAGTCGAGCTCGTTCTCCGTTGGAAGGCACCCGGGCGGAAATTCGGCGCGGAGGATGCGCCCGCGCCCATCCGGCAGACCGTGGAGAGCGCGCCCGCGAGTCCTGCGGCGGAGCGCGATTCGCGGAGCGAGATTCTTCACGACCTGAAGTCGCCGCTCACCGTCCTTCGCGTGTACGGCGACCTCGTGGCCGAGGCGGCACGCCGTGGCGAGCTGCCTTCGGAAGCGCACCTCGCGGGTTTCGCGCGCGAGATGACGCTCATGGAGTCCCTCGTGGGCATGCCGCCGCGCGCGCCGGCCTCCGCGCCGCCCGTGTCCTCACCCGCCGCTCCGAGAGGCCCTCGCTCCGATCTCGTGCGCGTTCTCTCGACTCTCGTCGAGTCGTACCGGCTCGCCCACGGCGAAAGGGTGCGCTTCGAGTTCGTCGCCGAGGGCGCGGAGATCCTCGTCGCCGCGGATCCCGTCGCGCTCCAGCGCGCGTTCCGCAACGTGCTCGACAACGCGGTCAAGTACACGCCGGCGGGCGGGCAGGTGCGCGTGAGGGCGAGCGTCGTCGCGCAGCACGCGTTCGTCATGATCAGCGACACGGGCGTCGGGATGTCGCCGGAGGAGCAGAAGCACGCGTTCACGTTCGCCTGGCGGAGCCCGTCCGCGTCGGCGTCCGGCCTGCCGGGGCGCGGAATCGGCCTCGGCGTCACGAAAGACCTGCTCGAAAAGAACGGGGGGAAGATCTCGCTCCTCTCCGAGCCCGGCCACGGGCTCGAGGTCACGATCATGTTTCCCCTTTTCCGCGAGGCCGGCGCGTGAGCGGGCGCATTTTCGTCGTGGACGACGATCCGGCGATGATCGAGGCGGTGGCCGCGGTCCTGTCGCTCGACGGCTTCGACGTGGACGGCGCGAGCGACGGCGCGACCGCGCTCCGGGCCGTCCTCAACGACCCGCCGGCGCTCCTGGTGCTCGACGTCAGCATGCCCGGCCTCACCGGCTGGGAGCTGTGCGAGATCGTGCGCCGCCAGCCGATCACCCGCGACCTGCCCATCCTCTTCCTGACGGGGCGCGGCGAGGTGCGCGACCGGATCACCGCGATGCAGGTCGGCGGAACCGACCACCTGACGAAGCCGTTTCGGGCCGAGGAGCTGCGGGCGCGCGTGCGTGCCCTGACGGCATCCGGGCCGGGAAAAGGAGAATCATGACGAGAGCGCGGCGCACGGATCCCCTGAAGCTCGTGAGCGAGCGATCGTCGGTCGAGGTGCCCGAGATCGAGAGGCTGCGTCTCGAGTCGCTGCTCCATGACGCCGTCACGGGCCTGACCCTGCACCCTTTCGCCGATCTCAAGGGAGAGCGCGTCGCGAACCTCGGAGTCGTCTACATTCAGCTCGGGCGCTTCGCGGGCGTCGAGAGCCTTTACGGATGGGAGCTCTACGACCGGATCCTGCGCGTGACGGCCGCGAGCCTTCGCGAGGACATCACGGCTTCGCCTCTCGCCCCGGGCCTCCTCGTGATGTCCTTCAACGGCTCCGACGGAGTCTTCCTTCTTTTCGACGTCGCGCGGCGCGCTCCCGGGCAGCGCGGCGTCACGCTGGAGGCGGAGGCCGCGCGCCTGCGCCAGGGCGTCGGGCGCCGCCTGAAGCAGGCGTTCGGGCGCTCCGCGGTCGACCTCATGCACATTCACGCGACCGCGCTTGTGGTTCCGGACGATCCGCGCGTGCGGCCGTCGCGGCAGGTCATGCGCGCGCTCGCCGAGGCGGCACGGCTCGCCGACGCCCGCGAGAGCGGCGAGAAGAAGTCGTTCGTCGAGAGGCTCAAGGCCCTTCTTTCCGCGAAGCGGCTGCGTGCGGTCTTCCAACCCATCGTCGGCGTGACCTCGGGCGAGGTCCTCGGCTACGAGGCGCTCATCCGTGGGCCGGCGGGCCACGAGCTCGAGATGCCCGACGAGCTGTTCGCCGTGGCGCGCGAGGGAGACCTCCTCCTCGAGCTCGAGAGCCTGTGCATCGAGACGGTCTTCTCGTCGCTCCCGCGAGTCGCGCGAAAAAAGCGCCTGTTCGTGAACGCCTCGGCGCGGCTTCTCACGCACTCGGTGTTTCTCGACGACCGCAATCTCGCCGAGATGGGCCGCGTGCACGGGGACATCGTTCTCGAGCTTTCGGAGAAAGAGGTCGTCTTCAATTACCCGGCGTTTTGCGAGGTCGTCGGGCGGCTCAGGGCGGCTGGCTTCGGGTTCGCGATCGACGACGCGGGCTCGGGCTACTCGGGCCTCGAGTCCATCGTGCAGCTCCGGCCGGAGTACGTGAAGGTGGCCCGCACGCTCGTCGCGGGCCTCGACGAGGACCGGATCAAGCGCGAGATCGTGGGTTCGCTCGCGGCGCTCGGCGAGCGCATCGACGCCGAGCTGATCGCCGAGGGCATCGAGACGCGGGGCGAGCTGGAAAGCCTCCGCGGCCTCGGCGTCCCATGGGGCCAGGGCTTCCTTCTCGGGCGCCCCGCCGCCCGCCCGGTCGTGACGCGCCCCGGCGCGCGTGGCGCCCGCAAGGACGTCTGCTAGAGTCTTCTCGCCCTCCGGGCTCACACGCGTGACCTCGCTCGACAGATCTCTCCTTTTCGGCGCGGGCCTGCCGCTCGTCTTCGCCATCGTTTTCGTGGCCGACCGCAGGGGGGCCTTCCGGCGCGACGCGTTCCCATCGGCGTTTCGGAAGCGAGTCGCTCTCTTGCTCCTCGTTCTCGTCCTCGTGGTCACGGCGCTCCTGCCGGCGGCCTCCGGGGGGCACGCGACCGACGTCTCGACGCTGCGCTTCTCGCACGTGCTCGCCGTGCAAGCCATCCTCGCGGGATTTCTCCTCGGATGGTGGCTGCTCAGCGGAAGGCCGCCTCTCGCTTCTTTTCTCGGGCTCGACTCGAGACGCCCTGTTGCGGAGGCCGGCGCGGGCGTCGCGCTCGGACTCATCGGCTGGACGCTCACGATCGTCGTCGGTCTCGCGGCCGCGTTGCTCTTCCGCGTCCTCGACTACGACCCTCACCGCGCGGTGCCGCCGCTCGTGGCCTGGCTCGCCGCACGCCCGGTCGCGCAGCGGGGCCTTCTGGTCCTCATGGCCATGACGCTCGAGGAGTTCCACTTCCGGTCGTTCCTCCAGCGCCGGCTGGGGGCCGTCCCCGCGTCGATCCTTTTCCTGCTTGCGCATGCCGGCTACGGCGAGCCGTTCTTTTTCGTCGGGCTGCTCGCGATCACGACCGTCCTCGCCGTGGCTTTCGCGAAGACCGGGAATGCCGTCGCGTCGATCCTCGCGCACGGTACGTTCGACGCGATTCAGCTTTTCATTTTCCTTCCAGTGGCGCTGAAGCTGCTCGCGGGGAGCTGAGGACCCGGTCCGCGGAAGGGGCGGACGCCGCGGGGCGGCCGCGTACGACCTCCACGCGGTCGGCCGTGGCGGTCACCGTAGCGGCGGGTCGGCCGTCCGGGCGCGCGTAAAGGGACTCGAGCGCCGCCGCAATCCGCTTCGCGGCGTCCGGTGACGTGGCGCGCAGGCGCCAGACAAATCCAACCGGCAGCGGCCCTGAGCCCAGCGAATCCTTCGGCTCGAAGAAGACGACGCGATCGTCCTGCCACTCGGCGGCGAGCGCGGCTGCGCCCGCTGCGCCCGCGCGCTCGAGGAGGGTCGCGAGCATCCACTCCCCGAAGGTGTCCTCGTAAAGGAGGCGCATCCCGGGCGGAACGTTCGCGGCCGAGGGGCGGTCGCCGGTGTTGAGCAGCACGTGCGCGGAGCCGGCCCGCTCCGGGTGGAGGATTTCGGACGTCGTCTGGGGAGGCCGGGCGTAGGCGACGTCCACGGCCGGCCAGCCGCCGGTTCTCTTTCTCGCCTGGACCCACGCCGTTCCTCCCACGTACGGGAAGAGCATCTCCTTGACGAAGAAGGACGGTACGCCGTCTGCGCCCTCGACCGTGGCACTCGCGGCGAGGCCGGACATCATCGTCGTGAGGGTGTCGTTGCTGAAAAGCTCCTTCGCCTCGTCGGGCAGCCGCGTCAGGAGCGCGTCCATCATCACGACAGTGGCCTCGCCTTCCAGAAAGGCTTCCAGCGCGAGAAGGCCGTCGGAGGAATCGCGCAGCGACTTGAGGCGCGGCACGAGGTCGAGGCGGCGGTCCTGCAGCGCGTGTGTCAGCTCGTGGGCCAGAAGCGTGTCTTCCAGCAGGGTCTCCGCCGAGAGGCCCAGGGCAGAGGCCCCCGCCACCGCCGTCTCGGCCGTGCGCTCAGGGACGATGAAGAACTTCTTCTCGGCGGGATCGTAGAAGCCGGCCACCTGGCGCGCGTAAAGCGTCGTGAGCTTCTGCTCGAGGCCCGGATCAGGGTCGTAGAATCCGACGGCCGCGAGGGAGGCTGCGTAGCGCGCGAACGGCGCTGGCAGGTCTTCGACGAGCTTCTGACCGAGAATGCGTTTGAGGTCCTTTTCGTGGAGGATTGCTGAGGCGACCGTCCCCGGGAAAGGTACGCCCCGGACTTTCTCGACGAGTTTCTGCGCGCTGGCGACCGCCTCGGGAAGGCGCTCGGCGAGCGGACGCTCGGCAAAGGCGGGCGCGGCCACGGCGACCGCCGCGACGATGGCCGAGAGGAGGACGCCGGCGGAGGCCCGGAGCCATGGACGGCCCTCGCCACGCTCGCGTATCATGCGCCCGCGTTTCTGGGTGAGTGTGGAGGGTAACATCGGGGCGTCGAGCTTAGCAGCGCGTCTTCTCGTTCATCCGCGATGACTGAATCGTCTGCCCCTTCGCCGGGACCCATCGTCCTCTGGCTTTCCAGCCGGTACGAGAACCTCGAGCTCGGCCAGGCGGTGCTCGAGTACGTATGCCGGTTGCGCGGGATCGAGAATGACGCCGAGCACTGGATCGGGGTCGCGCTGCGCGAGGCGCTTGCGAACGCGATCAAGCACGGCAACCGCCAGGATCCCTCCCGGCGCGTCATGCTCTCTCTGGGAGGCTCCGCGAACGACCTCGAAATCGTCGTCGGAGACGAGGGCGAAGGGTTCGAAACGGCCGCCGTCGCGGACCCGCTCGCACCGGAGAACCAGATGAAGACGTCGGGGCGCGGCATTTTCTACATGAAGACATTCATGGACGACGTGACGTTCTCGCGCGACGAGCGCGGCGGCACCGTCCTCACCATGAGGAAGCACATTGGTTCCGATCAGAAGAAGGGAGTACAAACACGATGAAGACCACGGTGACCACGCGCGATGTCGGAGACGTCAAGATCGTCGAGCTTCACGGGAAGATCACGATCGGGGCCGGCGACCTGCAGATGCGGGAAGCCATTCACGCAGCGGTAAGCGGGGGCGCGACGAAGCTGATCGTCGACATGAAGGACGTTACGACGATCGACTCCTCCGGCGTCGGCGAGCTCGTGGGTTGCTATACGACGGCCACGAACAGGGGGGCGAAGCTGAAGCTCCTGAACCTTCCGCCGAAGATCAGCGATGTCCTCACGGTGACGCAGCTCATCACGGTGTTCGACGTCTTCACGAACGAGAAGGAAGCGGTCGCGAGTTTCTAGTGGGTTCTCTGGGGGGCGCGGGATCTGTCCTCCCTTCTCGGTGAATGACGTGGCCGCGCCCTCTGTCTCATCCGCTCTCTCGCGTCTAATCGCCGAGGTGCGTGTCGCGGTGGACGCGCGGCTCCCGGCCCTCCTGGCGGCGGACACGTACACGTCCGATCCGCGCGATCCGCTCCCGCCCACTACGCGCGAGGCCGTGCTTTCCCCGGGCAAGCGCGTAAGGCCCGCGCTCGTCGTGCTCGCGGGAGAGCTGTTCGGCGCTCCCCGCCCGCGCCTTGTCGACGCGGGCTGCGCGATCGAGATGGTGCACGCGGCCTCTCTCGTCCTCGACGATCTGCCCTCGATGGACGACGCCTCACTCCGGCGCGGACGGCCCGCCTTGCACGTGGCGCACGGCGAGGGGAATGCGATCCTCGCGGCGGTGACGCTGCTCACGCGCGCATTCGGCTTGATCGCCGAGGCGGGCCTTCATGCGCGGCACGGCGGTCTCGCGGCCTCGGCCGCGCTCGACCTCATCTCGCGCCTCGCGGACGCCTCGGGCCTCGCGGGGCTCGCGTCGGGCCAGGCGCTCGACCTCGCGACGGACGAGGGCAGCGCCACGTTCGACCGCCTCGAGACGATTCACGCGCGCAAGACGGGCGCACTGTTCGTGGCCTCCGCCGAGTTCGGCGCCGTCCTCGGCGGCGCGCGCGAGAAAGAGCTGGCGGCGGTGCGCTCGTACGCGCGCAACGTCGGTCTCGCCTTCCAGATCGTGGATGACCTCCTCGAGGACGTCCCCGCGTCGGAGTCCGGCAAGAGAGCGCACCGGGCGCCCGCCCCTACGTTCGTACGCCACGTCGGCCGTGACGGCGCCCGCGCCCTCGTCGCCGAGCTGACCGCACACGCGGTCGAGTCGATCGGGATGTTCGGGAAGAAGGGGCTTCTGCTCGGAGAATTCGCCCTCCTGTTGAGGGACCGGAGAAGCTGATGGAAGAGCGAGACGGTCCGGAGCGCTCGGGAGCAGAAGAATCTTCTTCTTCCCCCGACGTCGAGCTTTCGCTCGACGCTGCCCGCGAGCGCCTCAGGGAGCGGGGTTACCTCGAGCGGGGCGTGGAGGGCGCCGTCCTCAAGGGCGCGCTCGCGGCGCGCACGCGCACGCGGGCGTTTCTCCTCGGCGCGGCCACGGGCGCCGCGTTTCTCGCGGCCGCCGTGGCCTTCGCGCAGACGGTTCTGCACGCGGTGTCCTCGGCGCTGCCGGTGCGCGATGCGGCGGTGCTCTTCCTTTGGCTCTTCGCGGGCGCGGCGGCCATCGCCTCGCTCGTCGTCCTCGCGCTCGTTCTGCTCGCGCTCTTCCGCGCGCGCGCCCGGGGGGACGCGGAAGAGGGCTCCACGGAGATCGCGGTGGCCTTTGGCGTTCTCGCCGGCGTCGCGGGCATTCTCGCGGCGCGCCCCGTGCTCGAGAGCGCGGGCGCGCCGGCGGCTGCGGCGGTTCTCGTCGTCGTCGCGTTTGCGGTGCTCATCGCCGTGCGCGTCGCGCGCGGTGTTGCCTTCACGGTGCTCGCGGCCTCCGGGCGGCTCTTCGTGACGCGGCCAAAGCGCACGTTCCTGGCGTGGGCCCTCGCGGGCGGGACGCTCGTTCTCGTCGGCGCTTCCGCGCTTTTCTTCCGGGTGCCGGCGGTTGGGGACGCTCCTCTCGTCGTGGCGGCAAATGCGCGGCGCGTCGTCGTGGTCGGCGTGGACGGCTGGACCGAGTCCCTGCCCGGGGAGGGCGTCGCGCGCGCGACGTATGGCAAGGAGGCGCGGGACCCGGCGGCCTTCTGGACGACGGTCGCGACCGGCGAGAGCGTGAGGCGGCACGGAATAGGCTCTCTCGACCTCGTGCGCATCGCGGGCGTCCGTGCGCTCGTGCGCCCTCTCGCGGGCGCCGGCTGGTACCTGCGTGACATTCTTCCCGCTCTCCACCTGGCGCGGCGAGAGTCCGTGACGGCCGCCGCGCGGCGCGTGCCGGCGCTCTGGGAGGTCGCGAGCCGCGGCGGGATCCTGGCCCTCACGGTGAACTGGTGGACGACGTACCCCGCTGAAGAGAGCGGTGGGACGATTCTCGGCAACCACCTCTTCTTCGCTGCCCGCGCAGGCTCGCCGCTCGCGGGGGAGGGCTGGCCCCCGGAAGCCGCCGCGCGCGCGGCACGTCTCGCCCCGCGGCTCGTGCCCGAGCCGGGCTCGCTCGAGCGCCTCGTGGCGGACGCGCGCGGCCTCGACGATTTCGCTCTTGCGGCGTTCCGCGACGCCTGGCGCCGCGAGAGCCCGCGCCTTGCGCTCGTCTACCTGCCGGGCCCCGATATCCTGTCGTCCGCGCTCGCCGATCCCGTGAGGGGCGCCGCGGATCGGGTCGCGCTCGCGGCGGCGCTGACCGAGGAGACGGCGAAGCTCCGCGCCTTTCTCCTCGATCCGGAGCTTGCTCCGGCACCGGACCTCCTCGTCTTCGTTCTCGACGCCGGGCGGCGCGAGGGGGGCGGCGTCGTGCGCCTCTCCGGGCCGCTCGCGCGTGCGGGCGCGGAGGCGACTGTGGCTCCTGCGGATCTCGCGCCGACGGTGCTTTCCGTCCTCGGCGTTCCCGCCTCGCGCGAGATCGTGGGACGCGTGCGGAGCGAGCTCCTCGTGCCGGGGGCCGTGGACGGTGAGACCGTGGCGTCCTGGGGGCGAAGGCGGGCCGGCACGCGGCCGCCCGTCGATCCGAAGGAATACGTGGAGAATTTGAGGTCGCTCGGCTACCTGAGGTGACGCGCGCTCAGAGCGGGTGCGTATTCGTCATCATCGAGAGGAGCCGGGCCCCCTTCGAGATCGAAGAGAACGCGTGGAAGAGGAGGACGACGCCGTCTTCCGGCGCGCGCACCTCCACGACGGCGTCCTGCATGCGCGGCGGAATCGAGCAGCGCGACGGGTCGACCATACGGGCGAGGAGATCGCCTTTGCGCACCGGCGTCCCGGGCGTGAGCGCCGCGTCGACGAGGCCGCCAACCGGGGCGTAGACGGACTTGTAGTCGCCCACGCCGCAGAAGATGATGCGGTGCGCGGGCTCCGCTGGCTCGCCGTCGAGGACGCCGTAATAGCGCAGGGCCGAGGCGATGCGCTTGGCATCCTCGACGCCCTGGGCGAGCGAGAACGCGTTCATGGAACCCAGCTCGAGCGTGAATCCGTCCACGAACCGCCTGACGTCCGTGCGGTTCAGGCGGCGAAAGGCCTCCGCAAGGTCGTTCCACGGCACGAACGACGCCTCGTCGAGCGCGCCGGCGAAGCGGGGTGGTACCTCGAGCACGAACGGAATGCCGAACGCGCGGGTCGCCGCCGTTGCGCCCTCGGGTGCGTAGACGTAGCGCGGGGCGCGGTCGCCCGTGTGGAGGTCGAGAACGACGTCGGCCTCGATCGCGAGCTCCTGGATGGCGAGCGCGAACTCGAGGCGGGCCTCCATGCCCCACGGCCCGACGGAGTCGCGCACGGCCGAGAGCGCGGCTTTGAGGGCTTCGCGGAAGCCGTCCCGGATCTCGGCGAGCGTCGCATCGCGGTGGACGGCGGCAAAGGCGTCCACGTCCACGTAGCACGCGGAGCTGCCGCGTGAGGGCCCCGTCAGGTTGATGTAGCCGCGGTTGAAGTTGAAGCCGCTCGCGAAGTCGAAAACGCCCGACACGTAGTCGCCGACCTGCTGGTTCGCCGCGACCGGGTTCACGCGGGGGACGAGGATGAGACTTCCGCGCGGGGGCTCTTTCTCGAGGAGGTCGAAGAGCGCGAGGATCGCCGCGTTTCCCTGCAGCTCGGCTCCATGTACGTTCGCCTGGATGTACGCGAGGGGTCGCGGATTGCGGCCGTGGCACCAGAAGACCGGGGCGGTCATCGCCTGGCCGACGGCACTCGTGCGGAGGACGATCTCCTTGCGCTCCCAGTGAGCCATGTGTGCTGGGCAGTTTACAGGTGAGCCGGTGACCCCACTCCCCCCCGCATTCGGGTTAGGCCCCGCCGGGCGGCGCCGGTGGCGGCGGAGGTGGGGCGTCGCTCCATCCGCCGCCGAGCGCGCGATAGAACGAGACGAAAGCCGTGAGCCGGTCGCGGCGCGTCTGAACGAGGGCGGTCTCGGCGGGCAGGAGCAACTGAAGTGCGTCCAGGACCTCGAAGTACGCCGAGAGGCCCGACTCGTACCGCAGCGTCGCGAGGCGGACGGCCTCGCGCGTCGCGTGGACGGAACGCTCGCGCTCCGTCTCCTCCGAGGCGAGCTTCTCGATCGCGACGAGATCGCTCGAAACTTCTCCGAGCGCACGCGTGACCGCCTGCTCGTACGCCACGCGGGCCTGGTCGAACTGCGCTCGCGCGATGCGCTCCTGCGCCCGGAGGCTGCCTCCCGCGAAGAGCGGACCGAGGAGGCCCGCCCCGATGGACCAGGTGCGGCCGGCCGCGAAGAGATCCTGAAGGCCCGTGCTGAGTCCGCCGAAGAGTCCGGTGATGCTCAGCGTGGGGTAGAACGCCGCACGCGCCACGCCGACGTTCGCGTTGGCGGCGATGAGGTTCTGCTCGGCCGCGCGCACGTCCGGACGCCTCAGGAGGAGCGCCGAGGGCAGCCCCGCGGGGACCGCGGGTGGCAGCGCCTGCTCGGTAAGCGATCCGCCGCGCGGCACGGGCCCGGGTGGGCGCCCGAGGAGGAGCGTGATCTGGTTCTCACGCGCCACGATGCGCTGTTCGAGGACGGGAATCAGGGCCGACGCGTTCGCGAGGAGAGCCTCGGCGCGCGCCGTTTCGAGGGCCGAGGCGGCGCCGCCCGCGAGCCGGCGGCTGAAGAGGTCGTACGTGTCCTGGAAGGTCGCGCGCGTGCGCCGCGAGATCTCGAGCTCGGCGTCCAGGTCCCTGAGGTCGAAGTACGCGGACGCGACGTCCGCGACGAGCGAGAGAACGACTGCTCTCCGTCCTTCTTCGGTCGCGAGATACTGGGCCCGGGCGGCCTCGTTGAGGCGCCGCACGCGTCCCCAGACGTCGAGCTCCCAGGAGACGAGAGCGTTCGCGGTGACCTGATTTCCGGTCACGTTGCCCGGAACGGAATAGGCCGATGTGTGAACGCGGCTCAGCCCTGCCGAATAGCCGAGGTCCGGGTAATAGAGCGAGCCGGCGATCCCGTAGCGGGCGCGGGATTCCTCGACCCTCGCGGCGGCGAGGCGGACGTCGTAACCGTTCCGGAGCGCCTCCTCGATGAGCGTACGCAGCACCGGGTCCGCGAAGACATCCCACCACTGGGTGTCCGCGAACGAGGCATCGGACGCGGGCCGAGACGATCCGTAGAAGTTCTCCGGCGCGGGAAGCACGGGGCGCTGGTAGTTCGGGCCCACGGCGCAGCCACCGAGCGCGCCGGCCGCGGCGAGGGCGAAAGCGAAGGCCGGAGCCAGGCGCTTCACGGGTGAGCCCCCGAGGGGGCAATGGCGGGCGCGACTTCCGGACCCGTCCCGGCCTTCCGCGGCGCCTGTGTCTTTCCGCGCATGCTCCCGAGCTTTTGCTCGACGACGACGAAGAGAACCGGGATGAGGAAGATTGCGAGACACGTGGCCGCGAGCATTCCCGCGACGACGACCGTCCCGAGAATGCGCCGCGAGGCCGCGCCCGCGCCTTGCGCGATCCACAGCGGCACGCAGCCGAGGATGAACGCGAAGGACGTCATGAGGATGGGGCGAAGGCGGAGCTGCGCGCCCTGGAGCGCGGCCTCGACGAGGTCTTTTCCCTTCTCGAGCCCCGTCTTCGCGAACTCGACGATCAGGATCGCGTTCTTGGCCGCGAGGCCGATGAGGACGATGAGGCCGATCTGCCCGTAGACGTCGAAATCGTAGTGGCGGAGGAGGAGGCCGAGAAAGCCGCCGAAGACCGCGACGGGAACCGAGAGAAGCACGCTCAGGGGAAGGGACCAGCTCTCATAGAGGGCCGCGAGGATGAGAAAGACGAAGACGAGTGAGAGACCGAAGATCCGCCCGGTCGTGCCCGACGCCTTCTTCTCCTGATAGGAGAGGTCCGACCAGTCGTAGCCGATCTCGCGGGGAAGAACCTGGGCGGCGACCTCTTCGAGGGCGGCCATCGCCTGTCCCGAGCTGTAACCCGCCGCCGCGCTTCCCGTGACCTGCGCCGCGCGGTAGAGGTTGAACCGCTGCGTGTACTCGGGCCCCGCGGTCTGGCGGATCGTCGTCAACGCCGAGAGCGGCACCATCCCTCCCTGGGTATTCCGCACGTAGAACCCGGCGATGTCCTCGGGCTTCACGCGGTCCGTGGCGTCCGCCTGCATGAACACGCGCCACTGGCGGCCGAAGCGGTTGAACTGGTTGATGTAGGTCCCGCCCAGGAACGTCTGGAGGCTCTGATACACGTCAGCCACGGGGACGCCCTGCTTGAGCGCCTTGTCCCGGTCGACGTCGACGAAGACCTGGGGAACGGCGGCGCGAAATGTGCTGTTCACGCTGCCGATCTC
>PLZI01000065.1:0-998 GCA_003152095.1 Acidobacteriota bacterium
TCCGGCGCCGCGGCATGAACCGGCTGGCCGTGACCGTGGTCACGCAGGTCGAGGTCGCCTCCGACAGCCCGGCGTTCACCCATCCCTCCAAGCCGGTCGGCTCGTTCATGGACGAAGCGACGGCGCGCGATCGCGCGGCGCGCAACGGGTGGGCGATCGCCGAGGAGATCGGCCACGGGTGGCGGCGTGTCGTGCCGAGCCCCGAGCCGCTCGGCATCATCGAGCTGGACGCCATCCGGCACCTCGTGAAGGACGGCTTCGTCGTCACGGCCGTGGGCGGCGGAGGCATTCCGGTGACACGCGATGCGGCGGGCGAGCTGAAAGGCGTCGAGGCCGTCATCGACAAGGATCTCGCCTCGTCGCTGCTGGCGCGCCTGCTCGGCGCGGATCAGCTCGTCATCTCCACCAACGTGCGGAAGGTCTGTCTGAATTTCGGGAAGCCGGACGAGCGCGCGCTCGACCGCGTCACGGTCGACGAAGCGAAGCGTTATCTCGCGGAAGGGCAGTTCGGCGCGGGCAGCATGGCGCCGAAGATTCAGGGGATTATCAGGTTTCTCGAGTCCGGCGGGCGGCGGGCAATCGTCACCTGCCCACCCGATCTGGAAGACGCCGTCGCCGGCAACGCCGGCACGGCGTTCGTCACGCCGTAGCGCGCCGCGTCGTGCAGCTCCCAGCGCGGTCAGACGGTGTCGTCGGCGAACGCGGCGATCTCGGCGGCCAGTTTCTCGAGGTCGGCGGCGAGCGACGACACCATCGCGTCGAGCGGCGCGTCGGGCGCCGCGATTCTCCCGACCGTGGCCAGGTCCGGCGTTTCAGGTGGGACGGCCGGGATGCGCTCGAAGAATTCGCTCAAGCCGTCCGCGGAAAGCGCGGCGTCGGGCGTGCGCGGCGCAAACATCTCCTCGACACCGTCAACCGACAGCGTGGAGCCTCCCTTGCGCTGCCCCGGAAACAGATCTTCGAATTCGTCCACGATGAGATCTAAAGCCCCTGTCGTC
>PLZI01000065.1:1005-3800 GCA_003152095.1 Acidobacteriota bacterium
GTGCTGCTCCTCGCGTTGGCCGCCGGTGCGCGGCCAGCGGAGGCTCTGGACCCGACGCGGGCACTGACGCAGTACCAGAACGACCGCTGGCAGACCGAGCAGGGCCTTCCGCAGAGCACCATCCAGGCGCTCGCAGAGACGAGAGACGGCTACCTCTGGGTGGGGACCCTGGAAGGCCTCGCCCGGTTCGACGGGATCCGCTTCACGGTTTTCGACGCGCGCACGGTCCCCGAGCTCGGCTCGGGGTCGATTCTCGGCCTGATGGAGGACGCCGAGGGGAACCTCTGGATCGGGCGCTCAGGCGCGGCCGTCCTCTATAAGAACGGACGCTTCCGAATCGCCTTCGGCGAAGAAGTGATGGCCGGAGCGGCAGTCTGGTCCTTCTGTCAGGCGCAGGACGGAGCGGTGTGGGCCGCGACCAACAACGGCCTTGTCCGGTGGGCAAAGGGCGCGACCCGGGTCTTCCGGATGGCCGATGGGCTGCCGACCGACAAGCTCCGATCCGTCGCGTTCGACCGGGACGGCATCCTCTGGATCGGTACCTCGGGAGGGGGACTCGTCTCCTATTCGGGCGGCCGGTTCGAAACGCTTCGTCCGGGGAAGGACTTCCCGGATGCCGACGTCCGGGCCGTCCTCCCAGCTCCGGAGGGAGGGGTCTGGGCGGCGACGGCAGGCGGCGGGCTTGTACGCGTCCTTCACGGCAGGGTCACGATCTTCACCGTCGCGGACGGCCTCCCCACAAACCAGCTTTCGGCCCTCGCGCTCGATGCGCAGGGAACTCTCTGGATCGGGACGTGGGGCTCGGGCCTCTGCCGGATGAGGGCCGGACGCTTCTCCTCTCTCTCGTCAGCCGGAGGTCTCTCGGCCGACCAGGTCTGGTCTCTCCACGCCGACCGCGAGGGAAGCCTCTGGGTCGGTACATGGGTCGGCGGCCTGAACCGGTTGCGGGACAGGCGCTTCTTCGTCTTCGGCACCCCGGAGGGACTCTCGAACGACAACACCCGCGCCGTCCTCCACGCGCGCGACGGCGCGACGTGGGTGGCGACGGCCGGCGGCGGGGTGGACCGGATCGAGGGGGACAGGGTCACGACGATCGGGAAGAAGGACGGCCTGCCGAGCGAGGAAGCCTCGTCCCTCTGGGAGGACCGCGACGGTTCCATCTGGATGGGGACGTACATCTCGGGCCTCGCCCGTCTGAAAGGCGGACGAATCGTGTCGTTCGGGGCACCGGAGGGTCTCCCGGGCATCGACGTCCGTGCCATTTACCAGGATCGCGCGGGGACACTCTGGGTCGCGACGATGACGGGCCTCGCACGGTTCAACGGGCGCGGCTTCGTTTCTGTAAAGGCCCAGGGAGTGCCGCTCGCGGGGATCGTCTCGATCCTCGAGGATCACGCCGGAACGCTCTGGTTCGGGACGGCGGGAGAGGGGCTCGTCCGGCTCCGAGACGGGGAGTTCCGCGTCCTGACGACGAACGACGGCCTCGCGTCCAACAGAGTCCTGGCGTTGCACGAAGACGAGCGCGGAAGCCTCTGGATCGGGACGGGCGGCGGAGGGATCAGCCGCCTGCGTGACGGCCGACTCGTCTCCATCCGTCCCTCGGACGGGCTGTGGGACGGCTTCGCGCAGACGATCCTCGAGGACCGCGAGGGAAATCTCTGGATGACGTGCAACCGGGGTTTCTTTCGCGCTGCTCGACAGGAGCTCGACGCCTTCGCGGAGGGGCGCCTCGCGAGGGTGACATCGGTCGGCTATGGAGCCTCGGACGCGCTTCGGAGCACGACGTTCGCGGGAGGCCAGTCCCCCTCGGGAGCCGTCGACGCCCAAGGCCGCCTCTGGCTTCCCAGCTACAAGGGACTCGTCGTCGTCGACCCGTCGAACGTACCCGCGTCGAGCGGCTCTCCGGCTGTTCGACTGGAGGAAGTCACCGCGAACGGGGTGACGCGGGAAGCCGGCCCGGCGGTGCTCCTCCAGTCCGGCTCTCGATCCCTCACGATCCGCTACACGGCGATGACGCTCCTCGATGCCGATCGGGTCCTGTTCCGCTGCCGGATGGACGGTCTCTCCGGCGACTGGATCGCCGCGGGAACCCGGCGTGAGGCGTTCTATCCCAGCCTTCCCCACGGCAGCTTCCTCTTCCGGGTCGCCGCATCGGCTGACGGAACGACGTGGAGCGAGGCGTCCGCCCCGCTCGTCGTCACCGTCCGGCCTTTCTTCTACGAGACGATGTGGTTCCAGGCCCTGGCCATCGCGGGAGTTCTGGCCGCAGCCGGGACGGCCTACAAGCTCCGGACCGTCCAGCTCAGGCGCCGGAATCGTGAGATGGGACGTCTCGTCGAGGAGAAGACCGAGGAACTGCGGCTCGCGAACGAGGGCCTCTCACGCCTCTCGTTCCTCGACGCGCTCACCGGTCTCGCGAACAGGCGGCGCTTCGACGAGGCGCTCAGCCACGAGTGGCGGCGTGCGCAGCGCTTCGGCACGCCTCTCGCGCTCGCGATGGCCGACGTCGACTCCTTCAAGGGCTACAACGACGCCCTCGGACACCCGGAGGGTGACCGGTGCCTCGCGGCGATCGCCGGCGTCTTCCTGCGCTCGGTCCGTCGCGCAGGCGACCTCGCTGCGCGCTACGGCGGCGAGGAGTTCGCCGTCCTCCTGCCCGGCCTCGACGGACCGTCGGCCCTGCAGCTCGCGGAGGCGGTCCGTCGCGGCGTCGCGTCGCTCGCGATCCCGCACCCGGCCTCTCCGACAGGCTCGGTCGTCACGGTCAGCCTCGGGGTGGCCGTCTGCCTCCCCTC
>PLZI01000143.1 GCA_003152095.1 Acidobacteriota bacterium
CCACCATTCCCGCCCCGGACCGCCGACTACTTCACGGCGATGCGCGTCACGCCGCCCTCCGGGACCGTGAATGGGACCGGCGCCGTGCCCGGGCACGTCAGCGTGCCGGAGACGGCCGGGAAGTTCGTGAGGTGCGTCGACGCGCCGCCGAGTGACAGCTCGCCGCGCTTGCGCCACTGGCGGAAGGCGAGCGGGAGCCCGCGAGGCCCCGTCACGAGGCACACGAGCGGCCCGCCCTTGAGGCGCTCGGGCGGAACGTCGATGTCAAACGTCCCGCCCGGCGTGAGCGTCACCGCGAGGGCGGGTCCCGGCACGGACACGCCGTCGAAGGCGGCGGTCGCGAACCCGCTGGCGCCCGCGAGGATCGAGTACGAGCCCGGCTTGAGCGACAGGATTTCCCCGCGGCCCGCGCTGTCGAGACGCACGGACGAGTTCACGAGCTCGGTGCCGGCGCCGTCGAAGACCCGAACGTAGAAGGACCCGAGTGGCGTCCCGAGGAGCCCGTCGCGCCCGGTCACGTCGAGGCCGTCGCCGCGGGCCATTTCGATCACGAGCTCTTCGGCCGCGTCAGCCGAGACGGTCCGCGTCTCGACGACGTAACCCTTCCGCTGNNGACCCCGACGCGACGACGCGACCGGCCACGCGCCCCGACGGGAGGACGAACTCGAGCGAGCGGTCGCCGCTCACGTCGATCTTCTGCTCCTGGGCGGCACTCGAGCCCGCGAACGAGTACGCCATCACGCGGTACGTCCCGGCCTTGAGCCCCGTCAAGTGGCAGGACCCCGACGCGTCGGTCGTGGCCATCCCGGTCGTCCCGGTCTCGCCCGTCGTGGGGTTCGCGTAAACGTTCGTGCCCTCGACGCCCTGCCCGTCGCGGAGGACGCGAACGGTCAGCGTGAAGCCGGCCGGCGAGAGCTTCAGCTCTACGGTGCCGCCGCTCTCCCCGACCTCTGCGACCTCGTAGGGCCCGGCCCACACCGTGACTCCGGCCGCTGGCTTGTCGTTCAGCGTGAGCCGCCCCGCCAGCTCGCCCGCGCGAACCGGCCATGCGGACAGTAGGAGACAAAGAACCAATTTGTGTCTCATGCTCTTCGTACGATTCTGTGGCCGAAGCCGTCGGCGGGTCAATCGCGGCTCAGAACAGCATCATCGTGCAGGTGAGCCCGCCACCCAGCCTCCACCTGCCTGACATACAAAGGAGTCCCGACCACGGCTCTACGACGAGCGGTCACCTGGAGGGAGAAACCGCGGCGGGCTGGACTCCGGCTGAGGTGAACCTGCGTTCGCCGGCGGTCGCGGACTCGCCGCACCCCTTCGCCGGGTTGCGAAAAACACGGCGAGGGTCCATGTCGGCGCGAGGTCGACGACCGGGACGAGCTCGGCGAGGAAGGCCGGGACGAAAGCCCAGTGCCATCCGACGAGAACGACCATCACGACCGCGATGACCGTGTCGAGCACATCGTTGACGATCGAGGCCGCGCCTTCGGCGAAAAGGGGCAGGAGGCCGACTTGAACCGCGTCGGCGACCACGGCCAGGATCCGTGCGGCGAGGATGCGTCGCCGGGTCTGCTCCACTCGCAGACGTTAGCGCCTCGGAAGCGGAACGGTCAAACGGAGCCCTATGGAGTGAAGGCCACCGCCGGGATCATGGACCCGTCGCCTGACGCGTTGTTCACGTTTCCACCGGAGAGACGACGCCCGGGGTCTACTGTTTCGGCGGGCGCTCACGGGGTCGCGTCGAGAAGGACCTTGCGCCCCCCGAGGGGCTGAACGGGCCGGTTCGTCGGAGTCATGTGGGGCAGCGAGACGAAGGCTCCCATCTCGCCGCCCGTGATCCCCACCGGCGTCTTTAGGACATACCAGCGGATGCCCTCCGTGCACGGCGGCGTCGTGAGCGAGCCTTCATACGTGAGGGTGGTCCGGTCGGCGGGCAGAAGCTTCGCGAGGTCGACCGACACAGCCGCGTCGTCCTTCCGGCCGCCCTTTTCCTTCGGGAGGTTCGAGAGAACCGGCGCGAACGCCGGGCTATCGCCGCCCTGCACGAGGAAGACGGCCACGACGAGGCCGGGCTTGCCGTCCGATCCCGCGTGGACGAGGTGCATCTCCATCGGGTAGTGGAGCCCGTCGAGCGAGTGCTCCGATGGCGCGTGGAAGTGGAACTGGAGAAGAGTCCACGCCGCGCCGTCGATCTCGACCGTGCTGCCCTTGTCGACGTCGGCCTGGACCGTGTGGCCGTTGTTCACGAGATGCAGGCCCGTCATCCCGTACCGGAAGACGAGATTCGGGAGGTCCTTCGCCTCGACGGGAGCCGGCGCCTTCGTCCCGAGAGCGACGGGCGACTGGCGCGTGCCGGTCGCGCACACGGCGTCGCCGGGCAGCGAGCCCCACTCGGCGGGCCCGGCGGTCTCGGGCGTCGTCGCGTAACTCCAGTGCTTCTCGTGGACGGCGGGCGCCGCCGCGGCACCGGCGGCCTGCGGGGGCGCGGTCGCCGTGCAGCCGGCGAGGAGCAGGGCCGCGGCAAGGAGCGGGGCGGCCGCCGTCGACTTGCGAAGTCTCATGGTTCCTCCTTGGGACATCGCGACGATCCTACGCCCGGCCCCCGTCGTCCATGCGTGGGCGAAGGGGGAGCTCGTCGCGCGCCGGCTGGTGTAGCGTAGGCGGCGTGACGACCACCAGCGCCCCACCCGCCGTTTCCGTCCCCCTCCTCGACCTCAAGAAGCAGTACGCGACCCTGAAAGACGAGATCCTCCGCGTGACGGGAGAGGTGTACGAGAGCCAGGGCTTCATCCTCGGCCCCCGCGTCGAGGCCTTCGAGAAGGCCATCGCGGCCTACACGGGCGCGAAGCACGCGATCGGGATGTCCTCCGGCACCGACTCGCAGCTCGCCGTCATGATGGCACTCGGGATCGGCCCCGGCGACGACGTCGTGACGTCGCCGTACACTTTTTTCGCGTCCGCCGGCGCCGTCGCGCGCGTGGGCGCACGGCCCGTTTTCGTCGATATCGACCCCGAGACGTTCAACCTCGATCCGTCGAAGCTCGAGAGGGCGCTGACCGCAAAAACGAAGCTCATCCAGCCCGTCCACCTCTATGGTCAATGCGCGGACATGGACCCGATCCGCGACGTCGCGAAGCGCAAGGGGATTCCCGTCCTCGAGGACGCGTGCCAGTCGCTCGGGTCGGCCTATAAGGGCGTGAAGGCGGGCGCGCTCGGCGACTCGTGCGCGTTTTCGTTCTTTCCGTCGAAGAACCTCGGCGGCTTCGGCGACGGCGGCATGGTGACGACGAGCGACGACGCCCTCGCCGCGACGCTTCGCGCGATGCGCATGCACGGCGAGACGAGCCGCTACCACCACAAGTTCGTGGGCGGGAACTTCCGCCTCGACGCGCTTCAGGCGGCGGTCCTCCACGTGAAGCTCCCGCACCTCGACGGCTGGGCCGGGGCCCGCCGCGCGAACGCGAAGGAGATCGAGCGGCGGTATCTCGAGAGCGGCGGCCTGCCGTTCGAGAGGGGCGGCCTGAAGTTCCCGCGCGAGGCCGCGGGCCGGCACCACGTGTTCAACCAGTTCGTCGTGCGCGTGGGCGGCGGAAGAAGGGACTCGTTGAAGGAGTTCCTGGAGAAAAGGGCGATTGGGGCCGCGATCTACTACCCGGTTCCGCTGCACCTGCAGGAGTGCTTTGCCTCGCTCGGGGGCAAGGCTGGGGACTTCCCGGAATCGGAGAGGGCCGCGAAGGAGACACTGGCGCTGCCCGTCTTCCCCGAGCTGACGGAAGCCCAGAAGGCGTTCCTCGCCGCGACGCTCGCGGAATTCTCGCGAGGCAGCCTGTAGAGCGGGGTCTCAGAACAGCTTCATCGCCCGGAGTTCGCGGATGCGGTCGCGGAGCTGGCCGGCTTTCTCGAACTCCAGCTCCTTCGCGGCCGTCTTCATCTCCTTCTCGAGGTCGGCGATCTCGCGGTCGAGCGATGGGGCGTCTTTCGGCTTGCGCCGCCCGTCGAGGCGCTGCGGCTCGAGGTAGTCGAGGTTCGACATGGCGAGGAGCGGCGAGTCGAGCGACTTGACGATCGTCTCCGGCACGATGCCGTGCTCTTCGTTGTAGGACCTCTGAAGCTTCCGGCGGCGCTCGGTCTCGTCCATCGCCCGGCGGATGGAATTCGTGACCCGATCCGCATAGAAGACGGCGATTCCGTTCACGTTGCGCGCGGCGCGCCCGGCCGTCTGGATGAGCGACGTCTCGGACCTGAGGAATCCTTCCTTGTCGGCGTCGAGAACCGCCACGAGCGAGACCTCGGGCAGGTCGAGCCCCTCGCGCAGCAGGTTCACGCCCACGAGGACGTCGAAGACGCCGCGGCGGAAGTCCGCGATGATCTGGACGCGCTCGAGCGTCTCGATATCGCTGTGCAGGTAGCGCACGCGCACGCCGAGCTCGAGGTAGTAGTTCGTGAGGTCCTCGGCCATGCGCTTCGTGAGCGTCGTGACGAGCGTCCTCTCCCCCTTCGCCGTCCGCTCCTTCACGCGTGACAGCAGGTCGTCCACCTGCCCCTTCACGGGTTTCACCTCGATGGGAGGGTCGAGGAGGCCCGTCGGCCGGAGGACCTGCTCGACGACCTCTCCCCCCGTCTCGGCGAGCTCGTAGGCGGCGGGCGTGGCCGAGACGAAGAGGCGCTGCCCCGTCCGCTCGAGCCATTCCTCGAATTTCAGCGGCCGGTTGTCGAGGGCGGACGGCAGCCGGAAGCCGTATTCCACGAGCGTGCCCTTGCGGGACTGGTCGCCGTGATACATGGCGCGGAGCTGCGGAATCGTCTGGTGGCTCTCGTCGACGATCGTGACGTAGTCGGACGGAAAGTAATCCAGGAGCGTGGGCGGCGGCTCGCCGGGTTTGCGGCCGGAGAGGTGCCGGGAGTAGTTCTCGATGCCGGAGCAGTAGCCGATCTCACGCATCATTTCGAGGTCGAAGCGCGTCCGCTGCTCGAGGCGTTGGGCCTCGAGCAGCTTGTTCTGCGCGTGAAGGTCCTCGAGCCGCACGACGAGCTCCGCCTCGATCGAGCCGAGCGCCCGTTTGCGCGTCTCCTCCGGCGTGACGTAATGCGACTTCGGGAAAAGCTCGAAGCGGTCGATGTCCCTGAGCGTCTTCCCCGTGATGAGCTCGAAGCGCGTGATCCGGTCGATCTCGTCGCCGAAGAACTCGACCCTGAGGCCCAGGTCTCCGTACGACGGCTGGATCTCGAGAACGTCGCCGCGCACGCGGAAGCCGCCGCGCTCGAGATCGAGGTTCGTACGCTCGTACTGCGCCTCGACGAGGCGCTTCAGGTACCACGTCATCCCGTAGCGCGCGCCCTTCGTGAACTCGGTCGCCATCTTCCCGAACGACTCCGGGCTGCCGAGGCCGTAGATGCACGAGACGGACGCCACGATCAGGACGTCGCGCCTCTCGAAAAGCGACGCCGTGGCCGCGATACGCATCTTGTCGATCTCGTCGTTGATCTGCGTTTCTTTCTCGATGTACGTGTCCGACTGCGGCACGTACGCCTCGGGCTGGTAATAGTCGTAGTACGAGACGAAGTACTCGACGCGGTTCTTCGGGAAAAACCCCTTGAACTCCTGGTAGAGCTGCGCGGCGAGCGTCTTGTTGTGCGACAGGATGAGCGCCGGGCGGTTCAGCGCCTCGACGACCTTCGCCATCGTGAACGTCTTTCCCGAGCCGGTGACGCCGAGAAGGACCTGCTTCTGGCGGCCTTCGCGATAGGCCGCCACGAGCTGCTCGATCGCGCGCGGCTGGTCGCCCTGCGGCGTCAGCGGGGAGAGAAACTCGAAGTCCGGCACGGGGTCAGCGCGGCGGATCCTTCAGGAAGGCCGTGAGGGCGCGCAGCTCCTCCGCGGTCACCCGGTTGTCGGCGACGGCCGAACGCACCCGGCTCTGGAAGGACGTCACCTGTTCCGGCGTCACGCCGCGGCTCTTCGCCTTTTCCGAGAACGCCTTCATGGCCGTCCTGAACTCCTCCTTCTCCGCCGGTGTCACGTCGGGCGCGCAGGCCGCCACGATTTGCTCGCCCATCTGGTCGAACGCGAAGTCCATCAGCTTTTTCGCGTTGTTCATGAGGAAGAGCAGGCCGATGATCACGGCCACGGAGGCGCCCGCGCACCCGACGAGGCCCCATTTCAGGCAGCCCTGCCTCCGCGCGAGCTGGGCGACGTCTTCGATGGGCAGCAGCACGGGAGGTTGCGGGGGCAGGCCCGGCGCGGGCGAGACCGAAGTCGGCGTTTCCGTCATCGCCGAGAAATTACCACGTGCGAGAATGAGACGTGAGCGCGCGCCGCGTGGCGGCCTTGGCTATCCTCTTCCTGCCGGTTCTTCTCACGGCCGGCCTCGGCGTCGGCGCCGGATACGGCTTCTCGCACGTGATCCGCATCCCGAAGGTCTCGGAGCTCGCGACGTATCGTCCGGACATCATCACGGAGCTGCGCGCGGCGGACGCCTCGATCATCGCGCGCTTCGCGATCGAAAGGCGGATTCTCATCGAACGCCCGGAGATCCCGGACGTCATGGTCAGCGCGCTTCTCGCGGCCGAGGACGCGCGCTTTTACGACCACAGCGGCATCGATCTCATCCGCATCGGCGGCGCGGCGCTGCGCGACATCGCGACGCGCCGGATGTCGCAGGGCGCCTCCACGCTCACGCAGCAGCTCGCGCGCGCCGTGTTCCTGACGCCCGAGAAGACGTGGGCCCGGAAGATCAACGAAGTCTTCCTCACGGTCGAGATCGAGAAGCAGTTCTCGAAGGACCAGATCCTCACGATGTACCTCAACAAGATTCCGTTCGGGCACGGCACGTACGGGGTCGAGGCGGCGTCACGCTGGTACTTTGGCCACGGCGCGAAGGCGCTCACGCTGCCCGAGGCGGCTCTCCTCGCGGGCATCATCCAACGACCCGCGTACTACTCGCCGTTCAACAACGCGGCCGCCGCGAAGAGCCGGCGTGACTTCGTCCTCCGCCGCATGGCCGAAGAGGGATTCCTCACGAACGCCGAGCGTCTGGCCGCGCAGGCCACTCCCATGGAGGTCATCCGCTCGTCGCGCGAGTCGGCCCTTGCGCTCTACTTCTGCGAGGAGGTCCGCCAGTACCTCGAGAAAGAGTACGGGGAGGGAGACCTCTACCGCGAAGGCCTGCGCGTCGACACGACGCTCGATCCACGGCTCGAGACGTGGGCGGAGCATGCCCTGCGCCAGGGTCTTCGGCGCGTGGACCGCCGCTCGGGCTTTCGCAAGCCGCGCAATCTTCTCGCCGAGGGGATCGACCTCGAGAAATACCGCGACCCCTCGTGGGCCGAGGGCGCATCTGATTCCGACACGCTTACGGCCGTCGTCCTCGCGGCGTCGAAGACTGGCGCCGAGGTGCGAGTCGGCACGAAGCGATTCATGGTGCCCGCCGCGGCTTTCCGTTGGACGCGCACGGACAGCCCCGCGAAGGTCGTCCAGCGGGGCGACCTGATTCAGCTCGAGACGTTGGTGAGCGACGCCGGCAAGGAGGAAACGCTCGTCGCGCAGGATCCCCACGTCGAAGGGGCGGTCGTCATCCTCGAGAACGGCACCGGCGCTGTGCGCGCTCTCACCGGCGGATACGACTTCAACCGCTCGAAATTCGACCGGGCCGTGCAGGCCCTCAGGCAGGTGGGCTCCGCGTTCAAGCCTGCCGTCTTCCTGACAGCCATCGAGCAGGGCTTCACGCCCGCGGACACGGTGCTCGACGCGCCGCTTTCGATCGTCATCGACCCGAAGCAGCCGCCCTGGGAGCCGCAGAACTACGAGCGCAAGTACAACGGCATCGTGACGTATCAGTACGTGCTCGAGCATTCGCTGAACGTCGCGACCGTGCGCATCGACCTCCTCGTCGGCACGAAGAAGGTCATCGAATCGGCGCGCCGTCTCGGAATCCATCAGAACCTCCTCGCCTACCCCTCGCTCGCTCTCGGCTCTTTCGAGGTGACCCCGCTGGAGATGGCCGCGGCTTACTCGGCGATCGCGAGCGGCGGCGTGTCGTACAAGCCCTTCCTCATCGAGCGGATCCGGAACGCGGACGGCATCACGCTCGAGCAGAACGCGCCGGAGCCGCGGGAAGCCACGTCGCCCGCCGCGGCCTACGTCCTCCTGAACATGATGAGAGGTGTCGTGGCGCGCGGCACCGCGGCGTCGGCGGCGCGGCTCAATCTTCCGCTCGCGGGCAAGACGGGCACGACGAATGACTTCACGGATGCGTGGTTCGTGGGCATGACACCGCGCCACACGATCGCCGTGTGGGTGGGTCACGACACGAAGAAAACGCTCGGACCGAAGTCCGCGGGCGCCGACGTGGCCCTCCCGATCTTCGTGAAGATCGTCGAGAAGATGAAGGAAGCGGGCCTCGTGACGGAGGCCGAGGACTTCGAAACGCCCCCAGGCATCGTCCTCGTGGCCGTGGACGAATCCACCGGCTACCGGGCCACTCCGTCCTGCGGGAAGGTCGTGCTCATGGCCTTCCTGAACGGCACGCAGCCCACGGAGCTGTGCGGCGACCAGCCGCATGCCGTCGCGAGCCTTCCGCAATACCTTCAGCGCGCGCTGTACTCTCCGAAGCGTGGCGAGACGAAGGGTGACGAAGTGACCGTGACGGACGCCCCGACGCTCGCGGCGCCGCTGCCGAAGGCCGGCAAGGACGGCGGACCACCGGGCTGACTCGGCCGGATCAGACGGCGATCGGCAAAACCTCGACGGTGAGCTCGACCGTGACGTCGCGGTGGAGCTTTACGTGCACCTTGTGTGTGCCGAGACGCTTGATGGGCTCCTCGAGGTCGATCTTTCGCTTGTCGATCGTGATGCCCTTGGCCTCGAGCGCGACGGCCACCTCGGAAGGCGTCACGGAGCCGTAAAGCGAGTCGTTCTCGCCGGCCTTCTTGTGGAGGACGATCTTCGTGCCCTCGATGGACTTCGCGACCGCCGAGGCCTGATCCTTCTCGTGCTCGATCCGCGCGTCGTAGCGCTTTCCTTCCTGCTCGAGCCGTTTCACGTTGCCGGCCGTCGCGGGATACGCGAGCGCTTTCGGCAGCAGGAAGTTCCGGCCGTAGCCCTCGGCGACGGTCACCACGTCGCCCCGGTGCCCCAGCCCCTTCACGTCGTCGGTCAGGACCAATTTCATCGCGAGCTCCTCAAGTTTCACTGCTGATGTGGCCGGTCAGAAGCCTCCGGGGCCGTCCGGACCCGCCGGATGGTCGCCGGCCCCTCTCTTTTCGAGCCTCGTCCTCACGTCGACAAACTCGTCGAAGAGGCCCGAGAGCGCGAGGAGAAGGGGAAACGGCATCTGAAATACCAGCACGTAGACGAGCACCCGACCCACGAGGCCGGTTCTTCCCCGATCGAGAAGAGCGCGGATTATGGCGAGACCCCTCAGAAAAAACAAGACGCCGAGGGGAAGCAGCAAGTCGATCGCGGGCCGGCGAAGGTCCGCGCCGCCCACGGCCGCGAGGAGGCCGGCGGGCACGAAGGCCGCGGCCGCGGCCGCGGGAGTCCGGAAACGGCTGAAAGACGCCTCTGCCCAGTCCGCGTCGGCAAGGCCCGCACCGCGCGCGAACCCGTAAACGACGAGCGCTGCATGGATCACGGCCGCCGCGAGCAACAGGCCCGGCAGATGCTCCTCGATCAGGATCCGGCCGAACTCGAAAAGGCGCGCGACCGTGGCGACCGACGACTCGCCCCAACCGCTGGAGCGGTAGTTCGCGAGCATTTCGGGGACGAGCGCGGCCCACCGTGCCGCGAGCGCGGCGCCCGGATCGCGGCCCGTGGCGACGGCTACCCCGAGGAGAACCGCGAGGCCGCCTATCCCCGTGAGCGCGAAGACGGCGATAAGGACATGGTCCCGCCGGCGGCCGTCCCGCGCGGTCGCGAAGAGCGCCACCGCGGGAAGAGCGACGAGGACGATCGCGAGAACCGCGGCGATGACCGCGCCGTCCGGCACGACGAGGGCGCCGAGGATGAGCGCGATCGGGACCGTGAGAGCCGGCAGCGCGAAGCCGGTCGCGAGACGCCGCGACTCGAGCGCCGCGCGACCCAGGCGCGCGGCCGCATGCGGCGCCAGGACGAGGCCGAAGGGCGGCGCGGCCGCGGTCAATACCGCGGCAAGCGCCGCTCCGAGAACGGCGAGGGCTCTTTTAATCGGAGACGTACGGCAGAAGCGCGAGGTAGCGCGCGCGCTTGATCGCGGTCGCCAGCTTGCGCTGGTAGAAGGCGGAAGTCCCGCTGATACGGCGCGGGAGGATCTTGGCGCGCTCGGGGACGAATCCTGCGAGGGTCTTCACGTCCTTGAAGTCGATGTAGCCGATCTTCTCGACCGTGAACTTGCAGACGCGCTTGCGGCGGACGAAGAACTTCTTCTTGATGGGCTTGCGAACGGGCTGGGCCATGGTGTGTCTCCTGATCCTTTCCGCGTCACTCGCCGCGGAAGTCGCCGGCCGGCTCGGCCGGGGGCGTGGTGGGCGTGGGCGAAGAGTACGGCGCGTCGGACACCTCGGGACGAGGCCGGCGCGGCTTGGTGTTGCGCGCCACCTTCAGGCCGTGCTTGACCTCCTCGTCGATCCGGACGGAGAGGAACCGCAAGATGCTCTCCGAAAGGCGCATCTTGCGCTGGACTTCGGCGACACAGGCCGTCGGCGCCCGGAACAGGAAGTTGTGGTACGTCGCCTCGGTCCTCTTCTTGATCGTGTACGCGAGACGGCGGCGGCCCATCGACTCGTCCTTTTCGATCGTCGCGCCGTTGTCGACGAGGAGCTTGCGGAACTCGTCGATGACAGCGAGCGTTCCCGCCTCGTCCTTTTCGGGGACGACGAGAAAGACCATGTCGTATTGGCGTTGCGGATTCGGGGTGGTCACGGTGTCTCCTCCTTCTGGATCGCGCCGGCGTTCGCCGGTCGCGAGGCGCGGCCGTAGACCTCTGGTCCGGTGCCGAGCCAAGGCTGTAGTTCGCCGGCTCGCCGGCGAACGGGGGTTGACGATCAGTTCGCCGGATCTTCCTCCGGCAAACGGTTGAAACGGTTCATGGCGGCGTCGATGCCCTCCGTGACGAAAACGGTGAGGGCGTCGCATGCCGACGCGATCGCCCCGTCCACGGCGGGGCGTTCCTTCTTCGAAAAACGCGAGAGGACGTACGTGTCGATCGGCTCGCCGAGCTGGAAGTTCTCGCCGCGCACGCCGAGGCGTAGTCGCGGGATGGCGTTCGTGCCGAAGCAATCGATCACGGATTGCAGCCCCTTCTGGCCGCCGGAGGAGCCCGATCGCCGAAGGCGGATCGTGCCGACGGGAAGAGCCGTGTCGTCGGACACGACGATGAGCCGCTCGGGGCCGACGTCGTACTTCGCGGCAAGTCCTTTCACGGATTCGCCCGAAGCGTTCATGTACGTCTGGGGCCTCGCCACGATCACGGGACGGTCCCCGACCTTGACGCGCCCGGTGAGCGCGCGGCAGTCGAGACGGTCGAGACGAGGCGGACCGCCGGCGGCCTTGTGGGCGAACGCCTGCACAACGTCGAAGCCGACGTTGTGCCGCGTTCCGGTATACCGGTCGCCGGGATTGCCGAGTCCCACCACGAGGACGAGCCCGTCCGTGCCTATTTCTTTTCCTTCTTCTCGGCCTTTTCCTTCTTCTCGGCCTTTGGTGCGGCCTTCGGAGCGGCCGCGGCGGGTTCGGCGCCTTCCTCTTCCTTCTTGCCCTTCTTGATCACTTCGGGCTCGGCGGCCGGAGCGACGGCGCCCTCGGCACCGACGACCGCGACGGCGGCCGGAGCGGCAACTTCCTCGGCCTTCGGCACGCCGACGTGGGCGAGGACACGGTCCGCGTTCTCGAGAACCTTGATCTTGTCGCCGAGCTTGAGGTCCGCCACGCGGAACGAGTCGTGGATCTCCATGGCGGAGACGTCCACTTTCACGGACTCGGGAATGTCGGAGGGAAGGCATTCGATGAGGATCTCGTGCGTGACGATGTTCAGGATGCCGCCTGCCTTGACGCCGTTCGCCACTCCCTCGATCTCGATCTCACTCTTGACGCGGAGCTTGCGGTCGAGAAGCACGCGCACGAAGTCGACGTGGAGCATCTTCCGGGACACGGGATCGAGCGCGAGGTCGCGAATCATGACGTGGCGCGTCTGATCCGTGCCCTTCAAATTGAGCTTGAAGATGGCGTTGCCGTGCAGGCCTTTGTTGAGAAGAGTCGCGAGGGTCTTGCGCGGCACCTGCAGCGACCACGTCTCCATGTCTTTGCCGCCCCCGTAGAGGACGGCCGGAATCTGGTCCTGGGCGCGCAGCCGGTTCGCGGCGTTCTTCCCGGTGGTGAGTCGCTTCTCGACTTCGACGACGATGTTTTCCTGGAGCATGGCTTCCTTTCATGGGCGCCCGGTCCGGGGGGAATTCCCCGGGCGGGCGGTCCTCGGCTAAACGAAGAGGGACGAGACGCTCGCCCCCTGGTGAATACGCTGGATCGCCTCCGCGAGGAGCGGTGCAATGGAAAGAGGCGTGACGAGCGGGCAGCGCGCGAGCTTCTCATCGAGCGGGAGCGTGTTCGTGCAGAACACGCGTTCGATGGGGCTCGCGTTGATGCGGTCGATGGCGGGGCCGGACAGGACGGGATGCACGCACCCCGCGAAAATGCGGCGCGCGCCCGCGTCCCGGAGCGCGATGACCGTGTTGATGAGCGTGCCGGCCGTGTCGATGATGTCGTCCACGACGACGACGTTACGGTCCCTCACGTCGCCGATGACGTGCAGGACCTCGACCTCGTTCTTGCCTTTCCTTCGTTTGTCGACGATGGCGAGACCCGCGCCGAGGCGCTTCGCGAACGCGCGGGCGCGCTCGACGCCGCCCGCGTCCGGCGAGACGACCGTGAGCGGATCGAGGTTCGCGTCGCGGATCGCGTCGAGGAGAACGGGCGCCGCGAAGAGGTGGTCGACCGGGATGTTGAAGAAGCCCTGGATTTGCGCGGCATGGAGGTCGACGCACAGGATGCGGTCGGCGCCCGCTGCCACGATGAGGTCGGCCACGAGCTTCGCGGTGATCGGCACGCGAGGCTTGTCCTTGCGGTCCTGCCGCGCGTACCCGTAGTAAGGGAGCACCGCCGTCACGCGTGACGCCGAGGAGCGCTTGAACGCGTCGAGCATGATGAGGAGCTCCATGATGTTGTGGTTCGCCGGCGGGCCGGTGGGCTGCACGATGAACACGTCCGCGCCGCGGACGTTCTCGTCGATCTGGCAGTAGTTCTCGCCGTCGGAGAAGTTGTAGAGCGTGACGCGGCCGGCCTCCCGGCCGAGGTTGCGGCAGATCTCGCCCGTGAGGGCCAGATGCGACCGTCCTCCGAAGACTTTCAGATCACCGTACGGGAAACGTTCCATGCTCCCCTAGCTCCTCGTTCCTTTCCCGTCCGCCGCGGAGGGGGGATGCCGAGTTTGGCTGGGGAGGGAGGATTCGAACCTCCGGTAGGCGGTTCCAAAGACCGCTGACTTACCACTTGTCGACTCCCCATCCGGAAGTCCCGCGTGAATTCTCGCGCAGACCGAGATCATCCGCGTTGCCCAGTCGTGGGCGGCATCGCGCGCCGCGCGAATGCGGCCCGAGAAACGGTCTTCACGATCATCATCGTCGCCTTCGTTTCTTCCCGAAGCCCCGCGAGCCCTTCGAAGGCGCGCCGGGCGCTTTCCTCGTCGCCGAACACTCCGAACACCGTCGAGCCGCTCCCGGACAGGCGCGCACTCGTCGCGCCGAGGTCCGACAAGGCCAACCGAAACCGGCGCAATCCTCCCTGAAGAGATTCCGCGGCCGATTCCAGATCGTTCCGATCCGGCCCGCCACCGGAGTCGGAGCTGCGAAGGTTAGAGGGGCCGGGAGAATCTGTCAACGGCGGGGCCGAAAGCGCCACGTAAACGACTGCCGTGGAAAGAGAAAACGGCGGAAAGACAAGGACGAGCCACTCTTCGGGCCCATCCGCCAGCGGGCGGAGAATCTCTCCTCTCCCGGCGCCGCGCGCACGACCGCCGACGAGGAAAAAGGGCACGTCGGAACCGATTGCCGCCGCCAGAGCGTGCAGGTCGGCGTCGGTGGCCGGAAGGTTCCACAGCGCCCTGAGCCCGAGAAGCGCCGCAGCCGCATTCGAACTGCCGCCGCCGAGTCCGCCGCCAATCGGGATTCTCTTTGAAAGGTGAATAGAAGCGCCCACGCGCGATCCGACGCGCTCACGCAGGTTGCGGGCCGCGCGAAGAATCAGATTCTCCTCGGAGACAGGCTGGCTCGCACCCGCGATCGTGAGCACGAGCTCTCCATCCTCCCTTTCAAGGAAACGAATCTCGTCCGTCAGGTCGATCGTCTGAAAGATCGTATCGAGCTCGTGGTAGCCGTCCGGTCTCTTTCCGAGGACGTGCAGGTCGCGGTTCACCTTCGCGAAGGCTTCCACGGAAAACGCGTTCACAGGGGCGGGACCTCTTCGCCCTTGGACCACGACGAATAGGACTCGAGCGTGAGGACGGCTCGACCGTCGGGGCCGTTCGCCTCGATCCGCCGAGGGACGCCTTCCCCCGGCTGCAGCTTCACGGTCTCGCCGGTCGGGAAAGAGAATTCGATCGGCTCTCCCTCTCGGTCCACGAGGACGGAGCGCTTCGAGTCATCGATGTGCACCCTCCAGCCTCTCGGAGTTTCTTCGAATGGTGAAGAGGACGAGAGCGCGGACTCGTGGACGCCGAGCAAGCACGCGAGGATGTCGTCCGTAGTAAGCCGCCCGGGGAACAGCGACTGATGCGGACCAGGCGCTCCGCCGTCGGCTTCCACGCCGCCTCTCTTCCCCTTTCTAAGAAATCCCCCTCTTCCAGCTCCCCCGAGAGGCGCGGAGGCGCGCCAAGCGAGAGTGCCGTTCGTGCCGTCCCACCAGACGGAGAGGTAGCCGTGCCCGATCGGGCCGACCTTCGGCGAGACCTCGGCTTTGAAGAGAGCCTTGAACTGCCGAGAGGGATCCCACGCGCGCGCACGCGCGCTCTCGTACGCCGCGAGCATCGCGGTGGGAATCGAAGAAGAAGATTTTTCTTTGAAAGGGGAAGAGGGGGGCGCGTGTGCTGGTCGCGGCGGCGTGGCGCTACTCGATGTGCTCGGCGGCCTCCCGGTGAAGCATCCATTTTCTAAGCAAAAAAGAATCAAGACGAAAGCCGACCCGCCCACCCGAATCGCACGGGCCCTCGTCACTTCTGCGCGTCGCGGCCTTCGGTCTTCTGAAGCTTCTCGTCGAGGCGGCGTTTGACGTCTTCGTCGGGCTTGAGCGTCAGGGCGCGCTTCCAGCTTTCGCGCGCGCGTCGGACGTCACCCTTCTTCTCGAAAAGGTCGCCGAGGTGCTCCTCGACGGTCGCGTCGTCGGGATTCAGGATCGCCGCGGCACGGAGGTTTTCCTCGGCCTGGTCGAGCTTGTTGAGCTGGAAGTAGACCCAGCCGAGCGAATCGAGATACGCGCCGTTTCCGGGCTCCAGCTCGACAGCCTTGCGGATGAGCTCCAGCGCGCGCGGCAGGTTTTCGCCGCGATCGGCCCACATGTAGCCGAGGTAGTTGAGGCCGGGAGCGTGATCGCCTCTCACCTTCAGGAGCTTCTCGAAGGCGTCCACCGACTCGGAAACCTTCTTCTCCCGCTCGAGCGACGCGGCCAACCGGAAGAGGAGATCGGGATCTTCCTTGTCGCGTTCGAGGCCCGCGCGCGCGGTCGCCGCCGCGCGCCCATACTTGTCGAGGCGCTGCCAGGCGTCGGCGGCTGCTAGCGTGCCCGCCTTGTCCTCGGCCGCGAGGACATCGAGCATCTTTCCGCCCTCAGCCTGCTCTTCTGCCGACGACGAGCGAAGCCGAAACTCCGCGTAGTTCGCTTGGAAAGCCTGCGTCATCTTCGGCGCCTTGTCGTATGCGTCCTTCGCAAGGCGAAGCCCCCCGGTCCAGTCTTCGCGATCACGGGCGATCTGCAGCAGGAGGTTGTACGCCTGCAGGTTGAGGCCTTCTTCGCCTCTGAGGTGCGGCTCGAGCCGGGCCGTGGCCGCCGCGTAGTCCTTGCGCAGGTAGGCGGCGTAACCCAGCTGGCCGTCAACCTGCGCGATCTCGGGAGCGTCCGGCTTCTTCGCGACGAGAGCCGCGCGCAGCTCCTGCAGCACGGCCTCGGCCTCGGGAATCCGGTGGGCCTCGAGGAAGTTCACCGCGCGGCGATAGGGGATCTCGAGGTCGTCCGGCTCGAGCATCTGGAGCTTGCGGAGGACCTCGTCGGCTTTGTCGGGCTCGCGCGTCTCGGAGAGGAGCGCCGCATAGAGACGCAGGGCATCGCGGTTGCCCGGATCGGCGGCGAGCGCATCTTCGAAAACCTTCCGCGCCTCTCCGAAGCGGCGACCGCGAAGGAGAAGTCCGCCGTACTGAATCTTGAGCCCGAGATTGCCCGGCTGGAGCTTCAGGAAGCTCTCGAGGATGGGCGCGGCCTTGTCGAACTGGCGGCCGCGGTCGTACACGCGTAGCAGACCCATCAGGGCCGCGCGGTTCTCCGGATCGAGTTTCGCGAGGCCCTTGTACACCTCTTCGGCCTGCTGAAGCTGGCCGCTGCGTTCGAGGGTTTCGCCGTAGAGAAGAAGCACGGCGGGCCCGTTCGCGCGGTCGAGGACTTCCTCGAGAACGGTCGAGGCCTCTTTCGGCTTCTCGAGGCGCAGAAGAACCTGCGCGTAGGCGACCGCGCCCTGAGGATCGGAAGGCACCAGCTCGTTCGCGGCCTTGAGCTGGGCGGCGGCCTCCTCAAGGTGTGCCTTGTCCTTCGCGGTCGCGAGAATCACCTGGCCGAGGAGCCGGTGCGCGCCTGCGCTCTTCGGCGAAAACTCCACGGCCTTGCGGGCCTGCTTCTCGGCCTCGGGATAGTCGGGCAGGTCGCGCAGCAACTCGCCGTATTCGCTCCGAAGCGCGCCGTCCGTGGGGTCCAGCTCGACCGCCTTCTTGAACTCCCGCACGGCCGCCTCGAACTCGCTCTCCTGCGCGTAGAGCTTCGCGCGCAGGTAGTGCTCGACGGCCTCGCGGCGCTGGCTCTCTCTCTGGCTGGAAGCGTCCTTCGCGGCCTTTCCGGGTCCGCCGGTACCGGTCTGGGCGGACAGTGGCGCCGCAAAGACGACAAGAGAGGCGGCAAAGGCGAGAAAACAGCGTCTATCCGGCATCGACATGCAGTTTACTCCGCAAGAACCGGGCCGCAGGCGGCCTAAAATACCGCCGGCTCTTCGTAAGTCGCGAAGACCTCGCGCATGACGTCGGAGATCTCGCCCACCGTGGCGTACGCCTTGACGGCCTCGACGAGAGGCGGCATCACGTTCGCCCCGCTCGCGCAGGCGGCCTTGAGGTCGGAGAGCTTCTGCATCGCCGCGCGCGAGTCGCGCATCCGGCGGACGTCGTTGAGCGACTTCACCTGCTCGGCGGCGGTTTCCTCGGAGATCGTCAGGATTTGCACCTCGTCCTCCGGAACGGACTCCGTGAACGCGTTGACGCCCACCATGACCTTCTCCTTCGCGTCGAACGCGCGCTGGAAGCGGTACGCGGCGTCCATGATCTCCCTCTGCGGGAAGCCGGCCTCGATGGCCTCGACCATTCCGCCGTAGGCGTCGATGCGCCGAATGTAGTCGAACGCGCCCGCTTCCATCCTGTTCGTCAGCTCTTCCACGAAGTACGAGCCGCCGAGCGGGTCGACCGTGTTCGCGACGCCCGTCTCGTGGAGGATGACCTGCTGCGTCCTCACGGCGATCTTCGCGGCGAACTCCGTCGGCAGCGCGAGCGTCTCGTCGAGCGCGTTCGCGTGGAGCGAGTTCGTGCCCCCGAGGACGGCCGCGAGCGACTGGATCGCGACGCGCGCCACGTTGTTGTACGGCTGCTGAGCCGTGAGCGAGACGCCCGCCGTCTGCGAGTGAAAGCGCATCTTCCACGATTCCGGCTTCTTCGCGCCATACCGGTCCCGCATGACCTTCGCCCAGATGCGGCGGGCCGCGCGGTACTTCGCGATCTCCTCGAAGAAGTCGTTGTGCGCGTTGAAGAAGAACGAGAGCCGTGGCGCGAAGTCGTCGACGTCGAGACCCGCGTCGATGCCGTACTTCACGTACTCCATCCCGTCGCGCAGCGTGAACGCCAGCTCCTGCAGCGCCGTCGAGCCCGCCTCGCGGATGTGATACCCGGAAATCGAGACGGTGTTCCACTTCGGGACGTGCTTCGCACAGAACGCGAACTGGTCCGTCACGAGCCGCATCGAGGGACGCGGCGGGAAGATGTACTCCTTCTGGGCGATGTATTCCTTGAGGATGTCGTTCTGGAGCGTGCCGCCGACCTTCGTCCACGGCGTGCCGTGCTGCTCGGCCACCGCGAGGTACATCGCGAGCGCGATCGGCGCGGTCGAGTTGATCGTCATGGACGTCGTCACGACCCCGAGGTCGATCCCGTCGAACAGCGCCTCGAAGTCGCGCAGCGTGTCGATCGCGACGCCGCACTTCCCGACCTCGCCGGCCGACATCTCGTGATCGGAGTCGTAACCGTACAACGTCGGCAGATGAAACGCCGTCGAC
This sequence comes from Acidobacteriota bacterium, assembly GCA_003152095.1. Taxonomy (GTDB): domain Bacteria; phylum Acidobacteriota; class Thermoanaerobaculia; order UBA5066; family UBA5066; genus Fen-183. The sequence continues at coordinate 18,594 of PLZI01000143.1, forward strand.
AGCCCCGTCTGCCCGTGCGCGAGGAGCTGCTTGAAGCGCTCGTTCGTCTGCTTCGCGGTGCCGAAGCCCGCGAACTGCCGTATCGTCCACGGCTTGCCTCTATACATCGTGGGCTGCACGCCGCGTGTGTAAGGGAATTCGCCCGGCCACCCGAGGTCGCGCGCGTAGTCGAAGCCGCCGAGGTCGTCGGGCGTCGCGAGGGGGTTCACTTCGGCGGACGAGACCGTCGTGAAATCTTTCCGCCAAAGGGGCGTCTTCGCGAAGGCCGTCGCGGCCTTCTGCCGCCAGGCTTCCTTTGCCTTCCGGATGCGTTCCTGCTCGGTGGTGAGCGGCTCGGCGGCGGCCTCGGTGGTTTTCGGGCTCATGGGTGGGAATTGTAGGCGAGACGCCGTCTCGACCGCGCCCCGCCTGCGGCCCCTCAGTTGAACATCAGAATGGCTGCCTTTGCGCGGCAAGGAGTCTCGCCACCGACGGCGGCCGCCGCAGGAGGGCGAGGTGGCCCCTGCGGACGCCGACCTCCGCCGGCCACTCGTGCGAGAGGAAAAGCGGCATCGATTCCGTATAGCCATATGCGCCCGCGTTCTCGAACGCGAGGAGGTCCCCGCGCTCCGGCAGAGGCAGGCGAGCAGCCGGATGCAGGACGTCGAGGCTCGTGCAGAGAGGGCCCGCGAGAACAAGAGACTTCTGCGAATGGGAAGAGCGGCGAGGGCGGTCTCCGGTCTTTCCCGGCACGAGCCTCGCGCGGTGCGGGCTCTGGAAGAGAACCGGCCTCAGGAAGTGGTGAACGCCGCCGTCCACGAGGACGTAGTCGACGCCGCGGCTCCTCTTCGTCCCGAGAACCCTCACGACGTACTGCCCCGCTTCGGCGACGAGGAATCGGCCGGGCTCGAACACGAGGCGGGTCGAATCGGGCAGGCCGCTCGCGCGCGCCTCCCTCGCAACATCCCCCAGTCCCCTTCTGAGAATTCCAAGATCGAGCCGTTTCTCCCCGTCGGCATACGGCACGCCGAAGCCGCCACCGAAATCAACGGTGCGCAGGGAAACGTCGTATTTCTTCGAAAGTGACAGAGCGAGGGAAAGAACGCGGCGCGTGTTCTCGACGAGGAGCCTCTCGTCGAGAACGTTGGAGGCGTTGAAGACCTGAAACCCGCAGACGTCGAGATGCGGGAAGGAGCTCTTCCTTCGAAGAATCTCCCGCGCGGACGGAATGTCGAAACCAAACTTTTTCGCTCCAGGACCGCCGATGATCGTCCGCTTCTCGGCGATGCCCCAGGGCGGGTTGAGTCGAAGGCCGACGCGAACGGCGCGCCGCGCGCGCTTCGCGATCTCCTCGAGCCTTTCGAGCTCCCATTCCCCTTCGACATGGATCTGCGAAACACCCGCACGCACGAGCGTTTCGAGGTCCGCGTCGGATTTCGCGGGGCCGGTCGAAAAAATCTTCGAAGGTGGACATCCGGCGCGGCGCACTGCGAGCAGCTCGCCTCGGGATGCGACGTCCGAAGAGAGACCGAATTTTCTTAGAAAGGAAAGAATCCCGAGCGAGGGGTTGGCTTTGACCGCATACGCGAGCTCGAAGCGCGGGCCAACCGCGGCGCGGAGCACGTGCACGTGCGCTTCGATGACGTCGAAGTCATAGAGATAGAACGGCGTCCCAAAGCGGCGAGCCGCCCGCTCGAGAACCGAATCGCCCTTCACCGCAGCGCGCTTTCGAGCACCGTCCGCGCGTCCGTCTTCGCGTCGCGGTACTTCACGATGACGGGCGCCGCGAGGGAAAGGCCGTGGCTCTTTCCCCACGCGCCCGGCGCGGGGCGCGCGCCCATGACGACGACGGCCCCCTCCGGCACGACGAGCGGCCGCTCGGGCGTCGAGCGATGCTCCTTCTCGTTCACGAGATCGAAAAGGACGCTCGAAGCCGTCAGGATCACGCCCGCGGCGAGCACCGCCCGCTTCTTCACGCAGACCCCTTCGTAGACACCGGCTCCCCCGCCCACGAAGACTTCGTCCTCGATGACGACGGGAACCGCGCCCACGGGCTCGAGCACGCCACCCACCTGTGCCGCGGCCGACAGGTGGACTCTCTTGCCGATCTGCGCGCACGACCCGACGAGCGCGTGGCTGTCGATCATCGAGCCCTCGTCGACGTACGCGCCCACGTTCACGTACGCGGGCGGCATCACGACGACGCCCTTCGCGAGAAACGCGCCGCGGCGAAGAGCCGTACCGCCCGGGACGACGCGTACGCCTTCGGGAAGCGGACGGCGCGGCGGGAGGGTGTCGCGGTCGCGAAACAGGAACGGGCCCGCTTCGCTCGTCTCCTCGACACCGAGCCGGAAGGCCGCGAGGATGCCCTCCTTCACGGCCGCGTTCGCGGTCCAGTCGCCGTTCGCGTCCGGCGCGGCGGCGCGGATCTCGCCGCGCTCGAGCGCCCCGAGAAGAGCAAAGACCTCTTCGCGCGTCACGCGGCCGCCCTTTCCACCGGCTTCCCGGCGGCGTCGAGGAGACCGGCGATCCGGAGCGCGTCCTCGAGCGCGGCGTGGTGTCCGGCCGAGAGCGGCACGAGCGGCAGCCGCAGGCGGCCCCCGATGAGAGAGAGCCGCTCGAGCGCCCACTTCACCGGGATGGGGTTCGACTCGCGGAAATTCGCTTTCATGAGCGGGAGAAGCTTCGCCTGAAGCTCCGAGGCGCGGAGGCGGTTTCCGGCGAGGGCGGAGGCGATCGCCTCCACGTACAGACCGGGAGCTTCGTTGGAGATCACGGCGATCACGCCGTCCCCGCCGCACGCGATGATCGGGACGGCCAGCGAGTCCTCGCCGGAGAGGACCGCGAATCCGTCCGGGCGGGCGCGGAGGATCTCGCAGGCCTGATCGAGGCTGCCCGAAGCTTCCTTCACGGCCACGATGCGCGGGTTCTTCGCGAGCTCGAGCACGGTCTCAGGCAGCATGTTGAGGCCGGTCCGGCCCGGCACGTTGTAAAGAACGACGGGCAGCCGGCCTGCCTCCGCGACGGCCGTGAAGTGCGCGACGAGGCCCTTCGGCGTCGGCTTGTTGTAGTAAGGCGTGACGACGAGAAGAGCGTCGGCACCGGCGCGCCGGCACCGCTCGGCGAGGTCCTGGGATNNCGCCTCCTCGGCGACGACGGCGACGACGCGCTCGTGCTCGTCCGCGTCGAGCGTGACGGCCTCACCCGTCGTCCCGCACGGAACGAGGCCCGCGACCCCTTCCGCGATCTGGCGTTTGACGAGCCGCCGCAGGCCTGCTTCGTCGAGGGTCCCGTCGTCTCGGAACGGAGTGACGAGGGCGGTGAAGACGCCGGAGAACGGGGGATCCTTGGAAGGGTGAGAGTCGAGGGGCCTGGCTGGTGTCGTCATGACGCGTTTTCTCCACGGGAAACGTCGTTGAAGAAGTCGTCGAAGCTCAGAGGGCCTCGACGCCCGGTTGACAGCATCCACTCCGCGGCGCGCACGGCGCCCTGCGCGAAGATCGCCCGCGAGCGGGCACGGTGGACGAGCTCCAGAGTCTCGTCTTCCCCTTCAAAGAAAATCAGGTGCTCTCCCGGCGCTCCGCCCTGGCGAAGAGACGCGATGGAGATGCCTGCGCGTCCCGACGCCTCTTCGAGCGTCGAGGCGAGCATCTTTGCGGTCCCCGAAGGAGCGTCTTTCTTCGCGGAATGATGCCGCTCGACGATTCCCGGTTCGAACTCGGGGAACGGCGCGAGCGCCGCGGCGGCCGCAGAAACCGCGCGCCTGAGCGCGGCGACGCCGAGGGAAAAATTCGAGGAGTGGAGAAAAGGAATTTCTTGCTCCCGAGCAAACTGTGCGGCCGAGGTCACATCCCAACCGGTGGTGCCAGAGACGACGGGGATTTTCTTCGAAAGGAGGACAGGGACGACGCGCGGCGCGGCGTCCGGCGACGTGAACTCGAATGCGAGCTCCGGGTTCGCGGCGTCGACGGCGGCAGCCAGAGAGGCAGCGCTCGACACGCTCCAGAGGTCACTCCTCCCCTCTTCACTTTCCAAGCAGATCTCTCTTCGTCCGAATCGTCCTGCGACATCGTGTCCGCGCCGCACGAGCGCCGCCTCGATCGCTTTCCCCATCTTCCCGTATCCGACGAGCAACGCTTTCATCGCCCGTGGCCCTCGCTCTCGAAAAACTCCCTATGAAGGCGTCGAAGCGCCTTGGGGGCGTCGTCCGCGTCGACGACGAACGTCACGTTCGTGTCGGAGGCGCCCTGCGAGATGAGAACGACGTTCACGTCGCCGAGTGCGCCGAAGACGCGCACGGCGATGCCCGCCGTCGAGCGCAGGCCCTTTCCGACGACGGACACGACCGCGAGATGCGGCAGGAGCGAGACCTCGGCGAATTCCGCGAGGTCGCGGACGACCCCCTCGAGGGGAGCCCTCTCGTCGACGGTGATGGAGATGGAGACTTCGCTCGTCGCAATGACGTCGACCGAGACGCGGTGGCGTTCGAAGACCGAGAAGACCCGCGCCGCGTAACCGTACGCGAGCAGCATGCGGGGGTTCCCCACGAAGAGCGCCGTGACACCGGTTCTCATGGCGATGGCCCGGACGCCCGTACCTGCCGCGTCCCGCCGCACGACCGTGCCGGCGCCTTCGGGCCGAAAGGTGTTCCTCACCGCGACCGGGATCCCGCGCGCCACGGCGGGCCGGATCGTGGCCGGGTGCAGGACCTTCGCCCCGAAGAACGCGAGCTCCGCCGCTTCCGCGGCGCTCACCTCGGGCACGAGGCGCGCCGCCGGAACGACGCGCGGGTCGGCCGTGAGGATGCCGTCCACGTCGGTCCAGATCTCGATGCGGTCCACGGCCCGGCCCGCGTCGTAGAGCGCCGCTCCGAAGAGCGCCGCCGAATAGTCCGAGCCCCCGCGGCCGAGCGTCGTCGTCGAGCCGTCGGGCGCGGCGCCGACGAACCCGCCTGTCACCACGGTCCGCCCCGCCTCAAGCTCCGGGACGACGCGGGCCGACACGCGCCGCGCGGCTTCCTTCTCGTCCGGCTGAGCGGCGCCGTGCGTCGGGTCCGTCGCGAGGATCTCGCGGGGATCGATCCACACCGTGTCGGTGCCGCGCGCGCGGAGTGCGGCGGCGACGAGGCGGGAAGAGATCAATTCTCCGATCGCGAGGAGCGCATCCGAGGTCCGAGGAGAAATTTCTTCGAGTAAAGAAATCCCGAGAGAGAGCTCGCGGGCGCGTCGCAGCTCCTCGTCGAGCGCGGCGGCGCACGCCCGCGACTCGGCCGCCGGGAGCGCGAGGGCTTCGAGCGCGGCGCGGTGGCGGGCCGCAAGGACTTCGAGTGCGGCCTCGGCGGCCGCCCGATCTTTCACTTTCGAAGAGCTCTTCAGCGCCTCCAGCAGGTCCGTCACGCCCCCCATCGCCGAGACGACGACGAGGCACGGGTCTCCCCCGCGCGTCCCGACGAGGCGCGCGACGTCCTGAATCCGCTCGGCAGTTCCGACCGAGGTCCCGCCGAACTTGAGGACGTCGGTCATCGCACGGGAGCTCGCGTCGCGACGCGCCCCTGAGCGAGGAGCAGCTCTGCGTTGAGCAGCGCCGCCCCGGCCGCCCCCCGCACGGTGTTGTGGACGAGAAGCGTGAACTTCACGTCGAAGACGGGATCGGGGCGCAGGCGACCGACCGTCACCGTCATGCCGTTTCCCGCCTCAACGTCGCGCGCGGGCTGCGGGCGGTCGCGCTCGTCGCGCACGACGAGCGGCCGCGCCGGAGCGGACGGGAGCCCGAGCCGCTGCGGCTCGCCAGTGAAGGTCTCGAGCGCGGTGCGTACGTCGTCGAGCGAGACCTTCTTCTTCAGATCGAGAAAGACCGACTCCATGTGTCCATCGCGCACGGGCACGCGGTTGACGGAAACGGAGATCGGAAAGTCCGCGTCCACGACGCGCCCATTCACGAGGCGGCCCAGGATCTTCCGCGGTTCCCTTTCGATCTTCTCCTCTTCGCCGTCGATGAACGGAATCACGTTGCCCAGCGCATCCAGCGACGCCACCCCGGGATAGCCGGCGCCCGACAGCGCCTGCATCGTCGTGACGGCCACGCGCGCCACGCCGAACGCGCGGTCGAGCGGCGCGAGCGCCATCGCAAGGCCCACGACCGAGCAGTTCGGGTTCGTCACGATGCCGCCGCCCTGGGCACGGTGGGGCTGCATATCGAGGAGCGCGAGATGGTCGGCGTTCACCTCGGGGATGACGAGCGGCACGTCCGGCTTCATCCGGAACGACTTCGTGTTCGAGACGACGAACTTTCCGCGCGAGGCCTGGAGCGGCTCGACGATGTCGGCCACGGCCGCGTCGAGCGCGGAGAGGCAGATCGGCGAGGAAAGCGCCGCCTCGACGGACGTCACGACGAGGTCGTGCGCGGCGGCCGGCATGTCGCCCGGCAGAATCCACCGCGTCGCGTCGGCGTAGCTCTTCCCCGCCGACCGCTCGGAGGCCGCCACCTCCGCGAGGACGAACCGCGGGTGCCCGTCGAGCAGCGAGACGAGGCGCTGTCCGACGGCGCCGGTCGCGCCGAGGACCGCCACCGGAATCCGAGGATCATTCTGGATCGCCATCGAAGCTCCTCTCAAAACGAAAGGGCCCGCCGTTTCCGGCGGGCCCTGGTGTGTCGCTGTGATCTTCGAAACGCCGTCGATCTACAGAACGCCCCATCGCCCGCCTTGCGGCGTCGTCTTCATCGCGGTGGTCCGCTTTCGGGCGCAAAAGGGTGCGCTCATCGTCGCGAGGAGCCTAGGCGCGCGCCGTGGGCGTGTCAAGAGCCGAGAAGGCTCGTCCCGTGACGTGCATCTCCCGCGCTCGCCGGGCCAGCTGGTTTGACCCTCCCGGAAGCGGCCCCGATAATCGCGATCCGATCCAAGTACGTAAGCGAGCCCACGAACATGACGTCGTCTCTTCCGCCGCCGCGCCTCGCCGACCTCTATCGCTGCATGCTGCTGAATCGTCTGCTCGAGGAGCGGCTCGTCCACCTCTATCGGCAGGGCAAGGTCGTGGGCGGCCTGTACCGGTCGCTCGGACAGGAAGCGACCTCCGTCGCAACCGCGTTCGCGCTGGAAGATGGCGACCTTCTCGCGCCGCTGATCCGCAACCTCGGCTCCGTGCTCGCACGCGGCATCCCGGCGCGTGACATCCTCACGCAGTACATGGCGCGGGCGACCGCCCCGTCCGGCGGCAAGGACGCGAACCTCCACTTCTCGGTCCCGGAGAAGGGCGTCTACTCACCCATCGCGATGCTCGGCACGCTCGTCCCCGTCGTCGCGGGAATGCTCCTCGCCGAGCGCATGCAGGGGCGACGCACGGTGGGAATGACGTACCTCGGGGACGGGGGCACCTCCGTGGGCGCTTTTCACGAAGGCATCAACTTCGCCGC
>PLZI01000135.1 GCA_003152095.1 Acidobacteriota bacterium
AGCCCACCGACAGCCGCGGCCGGCGACTGCTGAAGATTCTCGCCAAGGTCGTCATCTACAGCATCCCGGCGATTACTGCCTGGCAGGGGGTGCGCTCCGACCAGCACTACCTCTGGAACGTGGTGCTGGGAGGCGGCCTCAGTGCCTACGTGACTGACGGCATCTTGCGCGCCTATGACGGTGCCACCACGCCGGTGCCAACGCCTTACCTTTTGCCGCAGGTCTTGCCGTGAGACGGAAACCGACAGTTCGGCGCTCCCGATGGACAGACGAAACCCAGAAGTTGTTGTTGCGATGGTCCTAGAGGAGCCCGGCGAACAGCCTTGGGTGGGGGGCGCGATGCGCCCCCGCTCTTTATTTGCGGGGAGGAAGGGTCTTGTAGACCGGTGGAGGCGGGACCGAGAGGGGGACCTCGTGGAGCGGCGGGTACTTCAGGCGCGCGGCCTCCTCCGCGATAAGGCGGAACATCTCGAGGATTGCGAGCCGCCTCTCGCGCTGGTGCCGGGCCACCTCCGGGGACAGGATCGCCGCGAACGGCGAGTTCGAGTCGTAATGGGAGGCGAGGTAGAGGTCGGTCACGCCGTTCGGAACGGACTCCAGCCCGAACGTGAAGGAGAGACGCTCGATGCCTCTGTCGAGGATGTCGGCCTCGTCGGAACGCACGAGAAACGAGAGCATGTCGGGGGGCGCGGCGACGATCACCGAGAGGTCGAGGTGCCGGGGCCCCTCGGAGGTCGTCGCCTCGAGCGAGAGGACATCGCCCTTTTCGGCGGTCGGACCCTTCTTGTAGTGGGCGCCGCGCGGCTTCAGCTTCGGCGAGTCCGCGAAGAACCACGCCGCGGCGTATTCGGGCGCCACGAGGAGCTGCCACACGATGGAGCGAGGCGCGTGGATCGAAACGCAATTCACCCCCTGGAAGCTCGCCAGGGGGGTGTCGGAAAGGGCGCGCACGCGCGCCGACCACGGATCCTGCTGGGCCCGTGCCGGGGTCGAAAGGAGAGAAACAGACGCGAAGGTGGAGGCGATCACGCGCCAGGAATGCGGCATCCACCGAAGGATACGGGACAACTGCCGCCCACCACCGTTCGAATTCCAGCGCTCGGTAGTCTCGGACCACTGCGCTCTGAGCCAACCACCCGGCCTCTAAGCTGCTCGAGCACCCAGCGTCGTCTACTTGAAACAGGGTCATACCATGACTCGGAGGAAGGATCCGACGCGTAACGATATCCAGTTTGATGGCGAGTGCAAGAGAGTCCGCTGGCGTGAGGTGTCAGGTGGTGCCTTTAACGCGATCGTAAGGCCGACGAGCGACGCTCAGCGCCTCGGCCGTACCCGGTCTCTCCGCGCCACAGCCCCGGCAATTCCCATTGCGCCCCTACACCCTCTCGGTGCGACGGGGCCGCACGCTTACGTCGTGCGTGCGGCAGGAATCGTGCGTAAGCCCGGGTTGCAACGGCGGTCCATGCGGCCCGAGGGCTGCGGGAAGACCGCATGGGAGATCTGCAATGAAATCGCGGGACAGGCACACAACGCTCGACGAATACCGGCCCGACCATGGCCAGGTCGGATCCGACAGCGGAGGGCAGTCGGGCGACACCGAGGGGCTTTCGCCCGTTGTGGACGAGGCCGACGAGAGCGTCGAAGAGCTCGTCGAGACCGGGCAGGCCTTCGAGGCGGAGGCCGTACAGGGCGTCCAAGATGCCGACGACAATCCGGAGAGACCCGTGGAGACGCACGAAGGTCCGGGCCGGCCGTCGGACGCTGCGCCCGGACGTTCTTCGAAATAGTTACCGAGGCAGCAGGGAAGGAATCCCGACGGCCCGCGCAAAGGAGCCCGAGAATGAAGACGGCCACGAGTTCGACGAAAAACAGGCCACATTACTGGAGCGACGCAGAGCTGAAGAAGGTCGGAATCGAGATCCGCGACGAACGCCGCGGCGTCCTCCTCTGCAAGAAGTGCGGATCGGAGTGGTCGGCCGAACCCCCGCCCGCGGCGCACCCGCGCTTTCGAGGCTGGTGGAAGTGCCCGCAGGGGTGCCACGGCTGAGANNCACCGAACGGCGCCCCCCACACACCAGCCGAGAACGGCGCGACTGCCGGGCTACTGCTTGTCGTAGACGAGCACGGCACTACTCGGCTCGCCCATGCTGTTCGTTTTGTAGGTAATGGAGAGGCTCTTCCCGTCAACTGCAATCTTCGTGATTCCGGTGGCTGCAGTCCTCCCGTCCGCCAGCACACGGAAAGCGACGGTGCGGCCGTCCACGGGTTCCGCGGGTGTGAGGGACATCGTGCAGGCGGCAGCCGCACCGCGAATCATGAATGGGTACGCCTTCCCGTCGTAGCGCGCGACGTACATTGCGAGCATCGGGTTGCCCTGCGCGTCCGTGCCCTCGAACTGCGCATGGCCGAGACCACCCCCTCAGTCCTCGTAGACTTGAGTCTGACTCTTCGGCGTCCACGCCTCGGTCTTCGACTTCGCGAGGTTCAGCTTCCAGGTTCCGACGAAGGTAATCGGCTGAATTTCCTGCATGAACCCTCCTCTTCCCCGTCCGGTTTGCAGCTCTTCCTCGCTAAGGAATAGAGCTTTTGTCTCGCTCCGACAAGGGTGCAGGAGGAGAGAAGAGCAGCAAGCTCCTCATCCCCCGACGGTTAGTACGCGCCGGTTCGCCCGCCGCCGTCCGACTTCCAGCTCCCGGTAGTCCACGACTACCGCGCTCTGAGCCATCCACCCGGCCTCTAGGCTGCCCGCACGCCGCTCCGAAGCAACATACACGGTGCGGTTGGAGCGCCGCTTCTCGACGGTCAGGGAGGTCAGGTCCCGGAGGCTCGCGCGCTGAGCCATTACTCCGGGGA
>PLZI01000036.1:0-34392 GCA_003152095.1 Acidobacteriota bacterium
TCGTCTGGAAAGGCCGCACGCGGCAGGGAGGCACCACCGGGGGCGTCCTCAGCGCTGACTCGAAGGATCTCGCAATCGCCGACCTCCGGCGCCGGCAGATCGACGTCACAACGGTCAAGGAGAAGGGCAAAGAGCTGGCCTTGCCGAAGCTCGGAGGCGGCAAGGTCAATGCGCGACGCCTCGCGATCTTCACGCGTCAGTTCTCCGNNATGATCGACGCCGGCCTGCCGCTCGTGCAGTGCCTCGAGATCCTCGGCGGCCAGCAGGACAGCCGCCTCTTCCAGAAGATCATCCTGGCCGTGCGGCAAGACGTCGAGGCGGGCTCCTCGCTCTCCGAGGCGATGCGCAAGCACCCGAAGGCTTTTGACGACCTCTTCGTGAACATGGTCGCCGCTGGCGAGGCGGGCGGTATCCTCGACACGATTCTGCGCCGCCTCTCGACCTACATCGAAAAGGCCGTCAAGCTGGCAAGCCAGGTCAAGACGGCGCTCATCTATCCGGTCGCCGTCCTCTCGGTCGCCGGCATCGTCGTCTTCATCATCCTGTGGAAGGTCATTCCAACCTTCGCCTCGCTGTTCGCGGCTCTCGGCGCCGAGCTGCCGCTTCCGACGCGCCTCGTCATCAAGGCATCGAACTTCGTGGCGAGCTACATCATCTTCATCGTCGCGGGATTCTTCGCGCTCGGTTACTTCCTGAAGCGCTACTACGCAACGTACCGCGGGAGGCGCGTCATCGACGGCCTCGTCCTGAAGTCGCCGATCCTCGGCGACATCATGAAGAAGATCGCCGTCGCGCGCTTCTGCCGGACGCTCGCGACGCTCGTTGCTTCGGGCGTGCCGATCCTCGACGGCCTCGAGATCACTGCCAAGACCGCGGGAAACGCGATCGTCGAAGACGCGATCATGGGGGTGAGGAAGTCCGTCGAGGCCGGGCGCACCATCGCCGAGCCGCTCGGTGAAACGAAGGTCTTCCCGTCGATGGTCGTGCAGATGATCGGCGTCGGCGAGCAGACGGGCGCCCTCGACGCGATGCTGAACAAGATCGCGGAGTTCTACGAGGAAGAGGTCGACAACGCGGTCACCGGCCTCATGAAGCTCATGGAGCCCGTGATGATCGCTATTCTCGGCGTCGTCATCGGGACGATCGTCGTCGCGATGTACATGCCGATGTTCGACCTGATCAGCAAGATCAACTAGCTGTCCCTGTTCGGGGGGATGCGACGTCCGTGGGCGCGCATCCTTCACCGGGTTCGCATCCCCCCGTGCCCCCCTTAACCCTCTAGAATCGGCCAGTGAGTTCCTCACGCATGCGCGACTTCGAGCCGCTGCACTCGATGCTGCGGGCATTCGTCGTCCTGCGCGTGGTCTTCGTTTCGACATTGCTCCTGTCGGCGTTCCTCATCCAGATCACGTTCTCGACGGTCCTACCACTCAACTTTATCTACTATCTGGCCGCGTTCGCGTACTCCATCTCCATCGTGGCGACCCTGTCGCTCGAGAGGATTCCCGCCGAGACGAATGCCGGGGTGCAGCTCCTCGGCGACCTCGCCGTCATTACGGGTCTCGTGTACGTTTCGGGGGGCCCCGACTCGAGCTTCACGTTCCTCTACCTGAGCACCGTCACGGCGGGCTCCGTGCTTCTCGGTCGACAGGGCGGGCTGGCGACCGCGGGCCTCGCGGCGGTTTTTTACGCGGTCCTCGTCGACCTCATGTTCTTCGACGTCGTGAAGCCGGTCGAGACGTCCACGCGGCCGCTCTGGAGCCTGCCGGCGCTTGTCGGAAACGTCGCGCTCAACGTCGCGGCGTTCGTCGCCACGGCGCTCCTCGTCTCCGTCGCGTCGGACAAGCTGCACGAGGCTCGCGCCGACGTCGAACGCCGCAAGACCGAGATCGCCCGTCTCCAGGCGCTTCACGGCTCGGTCCTGACGTCGATGTCCTCGGGCGTTCTCACGACAGACCTGGACGGACGCATCACGTACGCGAACCGGGCCGCGCAAGAGCTGCTCGGCACGCCGTCCGTCGATCTCGTGGGCCGCCCGCTCCTCACCCTCGGACTCGTCGGCGAGACCGAATGGAACAGGATCGCGGCATCGGACTCCGAGATTTTCCGCCTCGAGAACGCACGGCAATCGGGAGAGGCGGAAGACTACTTCGGGATCTCGGTCACGGCGCTCCGGGACGGCTCGGACCACACGATCGGGCGCATCCTCATTTTCCAGAACCTCACCGAGCTCAAGCGGCTCGAGGGTGAGGTGCGCCTCAAGGACAAGCTCGCGGCCGTGGGCGAGCTCGCGGCCGGAATCGCGCACGAGATCCGTAATCCTCTTGCCTCGATCTCCGGATCGGTTCAGGTGCTCAAGAACTCGTCCACGCCAGGGTCGCCAGAGCAACGGCTGATGGAAATCGTCGTCGCGGAGTCGCATCGCCTGTCCTCGATCCTGGAGGACTTCCTGAGGTACGTGCGCCCGAAGGAGCGCGCCGAGGAACCGGTCGACGCACCCTCGGCTCTCGACGATGTCCTGACGCTCCTGGCGCACGGAGACGAGGCCTCTTCCCGCCACCGCGTGGTACAGGACGTCCATCCGCGATCGGTCGTCGTGCAGGCCGACCCGGGCCAGCTCCGCCAGATCTTCTGGAACGTCGCGCGCAACGCCCTCGCGGCGATGCCCGGCGGCGGGACGCTCACGGTCTCGGCCCGCGTTCAGGGAGGCCACTGGAACGTCTCGTTCAAGGACGAGGGCCACGGCATGACGACCGGCGAGCGAGACCGCCTGTTCACGCCCTTTGCCCACAGTTTTCCCGGCGGCACCGGGCTCGGCCTCGCCATCGTCCACCGGATCGTCGAGGAGCACGGCGGGACGATCCGCGTCGACTCGGCAGTGGGGCGGGGCACGATCGTCTCCATCTCGCTTCCTCTCGCCGGTCCCGCGCGAGAAGCCGTGGTTCCGGCCGCGGTCGAGCACACTCCGACGGAGGTCTCATGACGGCCGAAAACGGCCCCCATCTTCTCGTCATCGACGATGAAGCCAGCATCCGGGAGATGCTCACGATCCTCTTTCAGAAGGATGGCTACCGCGTGACCTCGGCGCGCGGATGCGTCGAAGGCCTCGCGGCGCTCGAGGCGATGTCTCCCGACCTCGTCATGACCGACCTGAAAATGCCCGACGGCAGCGGCCTCGACGTCCTCAAGAAGGTGCGCGAATCGAGCCGGGAAACCCCCGTCGTCATGATCACGGCGTACTCCTCCACGAAGACGGCGGTCGAAGCGCTCAAGGCCGGAGCGTACGACTACATCGCCAAGCCTTTCGACGTCGAGGAGCTCAAGCTCGTGGTCGGGCGCGCGCTCGAGAGGAAGCGCCTCGTCGACGAGAACGTCGCGCTCAAGGAGCGAGCCGAAGGACATTCCGCGGCGGGCGTCGTGGGCATTTCGCGCAAGATGCGCGCGCTTTTCGACCTCATCGCGCGCATCGGCAGGACGACGTCGACCGTCCTCATCACGGGCGACTCGGGCACCGGAAAAGAGCTCGTGGCCCGCGCGATCCACCGGGCCTCTTCCCGCGCGGCCCACCCCTTCATCTCGATCAATTGCGGCGCCATGCCCGAGAACCTCCTCGAGTCGGAGCTTTTCGGCCACGAGCGCGGCGCGTTCACCGGCGCCGTGAAGGAGAAGAAGGGTCTCTTCCACGAGGCGGAGGGCGGGACGCTTTTCCTCGACGAGATCGGCGAGACCTCGGTCACGATGCAGGTGAAGCTTCTGCGCGCGCTCCAGGAGCGCGTCGTGCGGCGCGTCGGCGGCAACACGGAGGAGCCGATCGACGTCCGGATCATCTGCGCCACGAACAAGGACCTGCAGAAGAAAGTGGCTGACGGGACGTTCCGCGAGGATCTCTACTACCGCATAAACGTCATCCCCGTCTTGCTTCCGCCCCTCCGCGAACGCCGCGACGACATCCCGCACCTCGTGCGCCACTTCCTGAAGAAGGTATCCGAGGAACAGGGCATCGAAGAGAAGCGGATCACGACCGAGGCGCTGCGGCTCCTCGAGGCCTACGCCTGGCCCGGCAACGTGCGCGAGCTCGAGAACCTCATCGAGCGCACGATTGCGCTCGAGCCGTCGGACGTCATTACCACCGCCTCCCTCCCGGACACGTTCCTGCATCCGGCGGGCCTGCCGCCCGCGTCTTCCCTCGAGGGGTTCGACCTTCCCGCCGACGGCCTCGACCTCGAGGCCTACCTCGAATGGCTCGGCAAGCGGCTCATGCAGCAGGCGCTCGAGAGGACCATCGGCGTCCAGATCCGCGCCGCCGAGCTGCTCCGGATGTCGGAGCGCTCGTTCCGCTACTACGCGAAGAAATACGGCATCCGCCGCGAAGGCGAAGAGACGCAAGAGACGCCGGACGAGCACACCGCGTCGCCGTCGGCCGAGGAGGAGCCGTGATCCGTCGGCGCGCCGCCGCCGCCGTCGCAGCGCTTCTCGCCGCGGCCGCCTGCTCGCGTCCCGCGACCTCCCCCGGTGCCGCACCCGCTTCGGCGGCGCCGGCCACGCCATCCGGCCCGCGCGTCGTCCTGCCCTCGGGCGCGGCCGTGGCCGTGGAGGTCGCGGTCACGGATCAGGAGCGTGCCCGGGGCCTCATGTTTCGCGAGTCGATGCCGAAGCAAGCTGGCATGGTCTTCCTCTTCGACGGCCTCGAGATCAGACCGTTCTGGATGAAGAACTGCCACTTCCCGCTCGACATGATCTACGCGACGAAGGACGGCACGGTCGTCGACGTCCTCAAGAACGTGCCGCCCTGCGCCCCCGACCCGGCGCCGTGCGAAAGTGTCACGCCGAAGGCGAAGGCCGACTCCATTCTCGAGGTGAACGCGGGCGTGGCCGACGCGCAAGGCGCCGTCCCCGGCGCGAAGCTGAAGTGGGTGGAGATCCCGGGCCGGTAACGGGCTCGGAATCCCATCCCGCCGCCCGTGGGACTCAACGCGCCGCGGCCGCTGCCGCGGCGGCCGGCGCCCCGGCGGCGCCCGGCACGAACCGGAAGAGGCCGCGGCCCATCGTCGCGAGGTAGAGGCCCGACGCGGTGCGCGGGTCGCCCGCCCAGCCCGCGACGACGAGGCCGGTCTCGGGCATCATGACGGCGATGCCGTCGTCGGCGTCGTCCTCGGATCGGAACACGAGGACCGAGTGCTCGGCCGAGAGCGCGACACCGACGGGCTCGGGGACGAAATGCGCCGGCGCGCGCGGGCGTCCGAAGCCGCCCGTCAGCAGCTTGCCGTCGGGCAGCGGCCGCCGGGCCCACTCGGCGCCGTCCCACCACAGCGTCAGGCCTTCGGTGTCGGCCGACCACGTCTTGAGACCGCCTTCCGGGAGGCGGGCGCGACGCACGTCCTCGACGCGCGACCTCAGGCTGCCGAGGCGCCGCCACGTGTTTCCGCCGTTCGTCGACTCGTAGACACCCGCGTTCGTCGCCGCGAGGAATCGCCCGTCACCGTCGGAAGCGAACGCGCGCGTTCCAACCGGGTGCACTTTCGTGAACGGCGCACCCGCGCGTGCGGCGCGGTAGATTCCGTCCGGCGCGCCCGCGAGGAGAGCGTCTCCCGCGGCCGCGAGGGAGAGCACCGTCGCGGGAGGAGAAGCCGCGAGGCGCTCCACGTCTCCCGTCGCCGCCTCCACGGTCCACAGGCCGCCGCTCTTCCCGTCCGCGGCACGCGCCACGACGACGCGTCCCGACGGGAGCAGTGCGACGGCCGAAACGCGCGCCTCGGAGAGGCCGCGGTTCGATTCGATCAGCGTGACGCCCCCGTCCTCGGACCGGAGGACTCCGTCGGCCTCCGTGCCAACGAGGAGACGAGACGGGTCGTGCGGATCGAACACGAGCGCGTTCACGACGACGTCCGCCGAGATGCGCCGGAAGCTCTTTCCCCGGTCGCGGCTCTCGAAGAGCCCTCCGGTCGTGCCCGCGAGGATGCGGTTCGCGTCGCGCGGGTCCACGCGCACCGCCTGGGTGCGGCGGTCCGAGAGCCCCTCGCGGTAGCGCGTCCAGTTCGCGCCGCCGTCCGTCGTGCGGTAGACCCAGCCGCACGTCGCCGCCCAGAAGTCGTTCGGGTCGTCCGGCGAAAAGTCTATCGCGAAGATCTCGGTGTCCTCGACCATTCCGTTCGCGATCCGAACCCAGGTCCGGCCGCCGTCCAGGGACTGGAAGGGATGCCGGAACGATCCGCAGTAGAGGATGCCCGGACGGACGGGGTCGAAGGCGAGGAACGAGACTCCGCTGCCCGGGTCGAGCGGCGGCGCGGACGCGCGCCATTTTTCGCCGTCGTCTTCCGAGATCTCGACGCCCCAGTCCCCGCCGACGCTGACCGCCTTCCACCCGCGCCGCGACGCGACGGCCACAACGCGCGCTCCCGCGCGGTCCTCCCAACGCCGTACGACCTCGAAGGAGCGACCGAGGTCGGTCGACCGCGCGAGGAGGCCGCCCCGAACCACGCCCGTGAGGCCGGCCCAGACCGCTCCCGGCTGCACGGGATCTGGGGCAAGTGACGTCACCGCGTAGCCCGGAAAGGGGGTGCCGCCGGCCGGTGAGGTCCACGAATTGCCGCCGTCGCTGGAGCGGTAAATACCGCCCTGCGCCGTGCCCGCCCAGAAGACGCCCGGCAGGGCGGGGTCGGCGACGAGCGACTTCACTTCCGCCCCCGGCAGCGGATACCGATACCACGCGCCCGGCGCGCCGCGCGGCGCCCCCGCGAGCGGGAGCGACGCGAGGAGCGCGCACAGGGGGCCTGAAAGCCGGAAGCGCATGTGCAAGTTTAGCGGGAAAGCGGTCCGCGCCTCGTATCCGGTGGCGGCTCGACTATTTCCTTGGGATGTTTTTCTTAGAAGGTGAAGAAGGATGGGAACCGGGGGCCTCGTGCTTGGCGCCGGCTTCAGCCGCCGTGCTTGGGCCCGAGTCACTCTTCCCCTTCGAAGAATCCCTCTCTTTCGAAGAATCCTTGGAATCCTTTGCGCTCTGCCCCGCCGAATCGCCTTTCGACTCGGCATCGCCCTCGCTTTTCACGTCGCCGCCGCCCTCCTTCACCTTCGAAGAGCTCTCGCCGTCCTTCGCTCCCGGCTTTCCGTAGTCCGTCGCGTAGAAGCCCGAACCCTTGAACTGGACTGCGGGAGACGAGAGAAGCTTCTTCAGCGCGCCACCACAGTGGGGGCAGATCGTCGGCGGCGGATCGGAAAAACGCTGGATGACCTCCGTTCTCCGGTTGCACGCGGCGCACTGGTATTCGTAAAGAGCCATTGGGTCAGCCCGCGGTGCCGCCGCCGTCCGCGGGAAAGGTGCCGGAACGGGTTTTCCACTGGATCTTCCGGATCCCGCTCGTGGGGGCTTCGCGGCGCGTCACGAGATGCAGCACCCAGAAAGCATAGACCAGCTTCGCATTCATCGAGACGTCGTCCGGGCCGGCGGTGATGAGATCGCGGAGCGTCCGCCGCCCGTCCACCAGCGAGAGAAGCTTCAGCTCGCCCTCGCCCCAGGCGACGCCGGAGGCCTCGGCCGGCACCTCGCCGCGCGCGAAGACGGTCCACGAAGGTCCGAGGCGCGAGACGACGCGGCGCGGATCGGGCAGCCGCCGGATGCCGTCGGCGATCGCCTGCGGCGTGGACATGTCCAGCTGAATGAGCTCGTCCGTCCGGAAGCGCCCCACCTCGAGCGTCACCACGCCCTTCTCCCACGAGAAGACCGAGTGGAGGATGGCCTTCACCTGCTCGGTGACGATCTGGCGAAGCTGCTCGGGCGTGAGGACACCCATCTCGACGAGCAGCTCGCCGTGACGCTTGCCCTCCGACGCGTGGATCCGATCGGCCGAGATGCGCAGCTCGCCGGACGTGATGAGCGCGCTCTGCTTCAGGAACGCTCCCAGCGAGTCGGCCAAGTCGGAAGATGTCGCGAAGATCACGTTCCCATCCATGAGGTAGATCTTCTTGACCACGTCGCCCGACGTGGCGGTGACGACGCCCGGGACGCGGTAATGGTGAATCGTCCTGAGGATCTCCGGAAGCGGCTCTTCCGCGAGGTCACCCGTGTACTGAAACCGGGATTCCGTCACGATCACCCGATTCTACTCACGGTGCCCCTTTGCCGCCTTGCTACGATCCTCCCGTGCTCGCATTCGAGGAGGCCCTCGCGAACGTGCTCCGGGCCGTCACGCCGCTTACGGCCGTCGCGGTCGCGCTCGGCGAGGCCGCGGGCCGGGTCCTCGCCGAAGACATCGCGGCGGACATCTCCCTTCCGCCGTTCGACGCGACGGCGATGGACGGCTGGGCCGTGCGCGCGGCGGAGGTCGGCAAAACGCCCGCGCTCGTCGCCCGCGCGGGCGCCGCGGGCGCGGGCCGCGTGCCGGGCCCGCTTCCCATGGGCGCGGCGTGGAAGGTCATGACCGGCGCCCCGATGCCGCCCGGCAGCGATGCGGTCGTCCCCGTCGAGGACGCCGTCGAGATCGACGCGTCGACGGTGCGGCTCGACGTCGCACCGCATCCCGGGGCGCACGTCCGCCTCCTGGGAGAGGTCTTCCCGAAGGGTGCGCTTCTTCTCTCCGCCGGCCGGCGCCTCACGCCGGCGGACCTCGTCCTCGCCGCGGCGGCCGGGCGCGCGGTGCTGCGCGTGGCACGCCCGATCCGGGCCGCGGTGCTCGTGACCGGAGACGAGATCGTCGCGCCCGAGGCGACGCCCGGTCCCGCGCAGATCCGAAACACGAACGGGCCGCTCCTCGTCTCCGCGCTGCGCCGCGCGGGCGCGGAGGTCACGGACCTCGGCGTCGCGCGTGACACCCAGGAAGGCCTCGTGAGGACGCTCCGTGCCGCCCTGGAGCGCGGCGACGACGTCCTCCTGACGACGGGAGGCGTCTCCGCGGGCGACTACGACTACGTCGCCACGGCGCTCACGGCCGCAGGCGCCTCAATCCGTTTTCACAAGGTCGCGATCCGCCCGGCCAAACCGATTCTCTTCGCCACGAAAGGGGCGACGCTCATCTTCGGCCTGCCGGGCAACCCGGTTTCGGCCGCCGTGGCGTTCGATTTCTTCGTGAGACCCGCGCTCCGGGCGGCGGCCGGGGTCCGGCCTCCGCTGCCTCCCGCGCTGCCAGCCCGCCTCACGGCATCCGTGAAGAACAAGGGGCCCCGTCTCGCCTTCCACCCGGCGTCGCTCTCCCTGCGCGACGGCGAGGAGATCGTCGAACCCATCGACACGAAAGGCAGTCACGACGTCCTCGCGCACGCGCGCGCGAATGCATTCCTCGAGCTTCCGCCCGCGTCGTCCTTCGCCGAGGGGGATCTCGTCTCGGTGCACCGCAGTTCGGCGGAAAGCACGTTTTGAAGGGCCGGCGCGTCGCCCTCACGGGCCTCGGCTGCCTCACGCCGATCGGTAACGGAGTCTCCGCGTTCACCGAGGGGCTTCGCGCCGGACGCTCCGGCGTCTCGCGCATCACGCTCTTCGACCCCGCCGCTCTCGACGTGACGATCGCGGCCGAGGTGAAGGGCTTCGACCCGGAATCCGCCCTTCCCGCGAAGGAGCTCCGGCACGTCGCGCGCGTCGTGCCGCTCTCCATCGCTGCGGCCGCGGAGGCGCTCGCCAGCGCCGGGATCGACACCGGCGCGCTTTCCCTCGAGGAGCGCCGCCGCATCGCGGTCGTCTTCGGCACGGGCGGCGGACCCGTGGAGTTCTTCGAGAAAATGTACGGCCACTGGTACCGCGGCGACCTGAAAAAGGCCTCGGTCTACTCGATTCCGACCGGTACGATGGGAACACTTTCCTCCGAGATCTCGATGCGGTTCGGCCTCAAAGGCCGCTCACACGTGATCACCACGGGCTGCACGTCCTCGGCGGACGCCGTCGGCTACGCGGCGCGCCTCGTGGCATGGGCCGACGAGGACCTCGTCCTGACCGGAGGCGGCGACGCCGTCATCACCCCCGGCATCATGACCGGGTTCTCGCTCATGCAGATCCTCTCCACGGCCCGCCAAGGCGCACCTGCCACCGCGAGCCGGCCCTTCGACGCCGGGCGCGACGGGTTCGTCCTCGGCGAGGGCGCTTGGATGTTCGTCCTCGAGCCGCTCGAACGGGCGCATGCGCGGGGTGCCCGCGTACTCGCCGAGGTCTGCGGCTACGGCACGACCTGCGACGCGTATCACCGCGTGCGCCTCGACGAATCCGGAGAGGAGCCCGCGCGCGCGATGCGCGAGGCGCTCGCCGACGCCGGCCTCTCCCCTTCGGACATCGGGTACGTGCAGTACCACGGCACTTCCACGCTCCTCAATGACCGCATCGAGACGCGTGCGACGAACATGGCGCTCGGCGAAGCCGCCGCCGGTATTCCGGGCAGCAGCGTGAAGAGCCAGATCGGGCACCCGCAGGGCGCGTCGGGAGCGGCCGGAATCGCCGCGACGCTGCTCGGGATGCAGTGCGGTTTCCTTCCGCCCACGATCAACCTCGAGACGAAAGACCCCGAGTGCGACCTCGACTACGTCCCGAACGCCGCGCGAGAGGCCGAGGTCGAGTTCGCGCTCTGCAACGGGATCGCCTTCGGCTCCAAAAACTCCGCGCTCATCCTCCGCAACGGCCGGGCCCTCTGAAAACGATGAGCTTCTGGGTTCCCCGGCGGCGTCCCGAACCGGAGCTCCTCGACGCCGACGGTGTCCCGGCTCACGAGGCCGAGGCGAGCCTCGCCGACATCGAATGGGTGCACCGCCGGCTCGGCGGCCGCTCGCTCGTGCGCCGCCGCCTCATCCCGCTTCTCGCGACCCTCGGCGCTCCTGGAATCGGGCTCTCGATTCTCGATCTGGGATGCGGCTCCGGGCACGTGGGGCGGGACCTCGTCGAGGAGGCGGCGGCTCATGGGATGCGCCTTCACCTCCTCGGCATCGACCGCAAGGTCTCGCACGCGCGGCTCGCCGCGCGGGGCTCCACGGTCGCAGGGGACGCGTTCCGCCTCCCCTTTCCGGATCGGAGCGTGAGCGTCGTCCTCTCGACGCTCTTCCTGCACCATTTCTCTCCCGGCGAAGCGGCGACTCTCCTCGCAGAGTCCCGCCGCGTGGCCGCATCGGCGATCGTGGTCCTCGACCTCACGCGGCACCGCCTCGCCCTCGCGGCGATCGGGGCGCTCGGTCCGATCGCCTTCCGGAGCGCGCTCTCGGTCGCCGACGGGAAGACCTCCGTCCGGCAGGCCTATACCCCCGAGGAGATTGCCGCGATCGCCGCGCCGGTGCTGCCGGGAGCGCGCGTGTCGAAAGCTGCGCGCTTCGTGTGGGAGCTCGTCTGGACCCGCCCCTGAAGGACGATTGCGACGTCGCGGTGATCGGCGGCAGCCTCGCGGGCTCCGCCGCGGCGTACGCCCTCGCGCGCAACGGAGCGCGCGTGATCGTCCTCGAGAAAGCGCGCTTTCCACGCGACAAGGTCTGCGGGTGCTTTCTCTCAAACGAGGCGCTCCCGGTTCTGGGCCGAATGGGATTGCGAGAAGAGCTTGGAAGGAATGCGGCGGAAACGATCACGCGCTTCCGGCTCGTCCGGCGCGACGGCATCGCCGTGGAGTCCCTGCTTCCGAAGCCCGCGATGTCGATTTCACGGAGCTGTCTGGATTCCCTCGCGGCCGCGGCCGCCGAGCGCGCGGGCGCCCGGATGCACTTCGGCACCACCGTCCTTTCCCTTGAAGGAGATCTCCAGGAAGGCTTTCGCATCAAGGGCCTCAATTGTGAGGTAGGCGCACGTGCGGTGTTAGGCGCATGGGGACGCTACAGTCCGCTGGACGGACGCCTCGGCCGCACGTTCATTCGAAGAAAATCCTTCTTGTTCGGATTCGGAAAGATGCTCGTGGGAAGAAGTGAGCACCTCGCAGGGCGTGCCGTCCTGCATTTCTTTGACGGTGGATATGTGGGGCTCTCGCGCGTCGAGGGTGGTCACGTCAACCTCGCCGCGCTCGCAAATTCACATGTCGCGCAGTCCGCGCACCACGACTTTGATTCGCTGCTCGACCGGCTTTCGCGTGAAAGCCCGGCCTTAGCGGCCGATCTCGAAGCGTTGTCTCCGCTGACCGGACCCGTCCTCCTGTCCGAACCCGTTCATCTGGGCGCGCACGGCGCGCTCGCGGGAGACGTCCTCTGCGTGGGCGACGCCGCGGGCGTCATCGACCCGTACACCGGCACGGGGATGGCGCTCGCGCTGCTCTTCGGCGAGGCCGCGGCGGCGCCGGTCGCTGCGTTCCTCGCGGGGACTCTCGACGTCGACGGCCTCAAGCGTGCCCATCTTCGCCGCCACCGCGAGATCGCGGGCCGCCGCTTCTTCTTCTCGCGCCTCTTCCGCCCGTTCTTTTCCGGCGGTGTCGCCTCGCGCCTCATTCACCCCGCGGCGGCGCCCCTCGCGCGCTGGGCGGCGCGGGCCACGCGGGAGTGATCAGCGCCGCTTCGCGGTTTTCCTTGGGGTCTTTGCGGGCTTTTTCGCCGCAGGCTTCCTCCCGACCTTCGGAAAGAGGCCGGTGCGGATCGTCTCCATCTGGGAAAGGTGAATGCGGTCGTGGCCCGCGTATGTCGTCACGAGGGACCAGATCGACTCTTCGCCCCGCTCGGCGTGAAGGCCGACGCGGTCCCAGGCGTCCTCGGGCAGACGCTCCAGGAGGCCGAGGTTCACGGCGCGCGCCATCGCGAAGTCGTCGGCGAGGTCGGCGGCTTTCGCGTTCATCGGGCCGAGGCGCTCGACGAAAGAGTCCTGGTCGTAGCCCGGGAGTTGCGGGCGATCGTGCGCCCCGATGAAACGATAGCGGCTTCCGAGGATGACCTCGCCATCGGCGAGGTGCGCGACGATCTCCTTGATGCACCACTTGCCCGGCGCGGGCTTCGTCTCGAGCTGCTTTTCCGTGAGGTGCCGCAGCAGCTTCCGGATGCGGTCCGGCGTCTCGGCCATCACGGCGAGAGGGTCGTCACCGCCGAGGGCGGCGAGGTAGCGCGAGGGCACGACGGGTCCGGGACTGCCAGCGGCCATGAGAGTCTCCTCAGCGGATCGCTTCGGCGATCCGCGCGGCTGATACCGGTTCTGGGCTTCGCAAACGGATCCTTCCGCCCGTCCGCCACGCGATCCAGCAAGGCGCCCTTTCGATGCCCGACTCCTTCGCCCACTCCCCCAGCGGATCGAAGACGACAGGCCGGCGGATGCCGCGGGCGCGCTTGACCGCATCCTTCACGGCTTCCTCGCCGAGCACGATAAAGCACTCGATGCCCTGCTGCTCGAGCTCGCCCGCGAGCGTGAGGGCGCCGGGAAGCGCATCGAGCGACGCCTTTCCGGCAGCCGGCGTCAGATAGACCGCCGCGCAGCCGGGCGGCGTGCAGTTGCGCAGGCTCGCCATCTCCGTGTTCGCCTCGTAGCCCGCGTATTTCTGGAGCCCTTGCGCACCGATCTCCCCCTTCGGCCTCAGGTAGAGCCAGACCCCGACGGCGACGGCGCCGATGACGAGAAGGATCGAGGTTCCGGAGGGACCCATCGACACCTTGCGCTCGTGGGACCGGTCGCCCGGCGTGGTCGCGGTCTGCGCCATCGGATCGCCACCGGACGCCGGACCTGTGTTCGTCGGCCGCAGCGTGGGAGGAGGAGAAGCCGAGCCCATGACCGGAACATTGTAGCGAAGCCAGCGTCGACGCTGCCGCGCGCGCCTCTTCGCGAGCTCAGGCCGCAGGCCCCTTCCGGATGGTCACCGTGCCGGAATTCGATCGAATGATCAGCTTCGGGCCGCCCCCGTTCAGCTTTCCCTCGCCCGAGATCGAGCCGGGTCGGCGCGAGACCGTGATCTCCGAGAACTGCGAGATCACGGCATCGGTGTCGGGGTCCACCCCGGACACCCTTACGTCCACATCCACGCGGTAGTTGGCGGGAAGTGTGATCGTCATGTCGCCTCCGCCATCAGATTTCCATTTTCTTCAACGCAAGGGCCGCCTGACTGCGCACGTAGCCGTTCTCGCGATCATCCCCGGCCTTCTGCCGGAGCGTCTCGATGGTCGTCTGGTCTTTCAGCACGGTCGCGGCCTTTGCGAGCCCTTCCACCGCGAGGATTCGAACGGCGGGTTTCGTGTCCGTCTTGAGTGCTTTCGCGAGGGCGTCGCGGATCTCGGCCGTGGGCGGCATCTGCGCGAGCGCCTCGACGGCTTTCTTGCGAACACTTGGGTTCTTGTCCATCTCCAGCGTCCGCCGGAGCAGGCTCACGATCTCCGGCGAGACGGGCGAGCGCGAGCTCGCGGACCTTCAGTGTGTCGCGGCAATCCATGGCGAGTCTCCTCCGGAGAAATGGGCCTTGAGTGTTTCCATGGCTCGGAAAATCCGTGTCTTCACCGCGCCTTCGCTGATGTTCAGCGTGCGGGCAATCTCGGCGTAAGGCATCCCGTGGTAGCGGGCGAGGACGAGTGCCTCGCGCTGTTCGTCGGAGAGCTTCGCAAGAGCGCGCCTCACGGCGTTGCGCCTTTGGCGATCCACGAGCCGCTCGTCCACTGGGATTCCGGGCTCGGCCGCCTCGGCCACGGTGTCGAGCGCCACGCTCGGCCAGCGCACCCGACGGAAGGTTACGGTGCGACTTGGGGCGCTCAGCTCCGGCGGATGGAGAGCTTTCCTTTGTTCGTGGACAGCGTGACGCGCGGGCCGCCGCCGTTCACGGTCGCCGAGGAGCGCACTCCCGACCTGCGGGACGCCCGGACCGGTCCCGTGCCCTCGAAGTCGGAGACGATCTCGCCCTTGCGGCCGGCGTCCGCGCTCAGCTCGAACGCCGACTCGGCCGGGAATGTCAGGGTCACCTCGCCCTTGTACGTCTCGGCGCGCACCTCTCCCGAGAGGCGCGCGAACCTCGCCCGCACCTCGCCCTTGTAGGTCTTCAGGTCCAGAGGGCCCGTGAGGCCGACGAGCGCGGCGCTCCCCTTGTACGTGTCGAGGGTGAGGCGCCCCGCGAAGTCCTTCACGTCCGTGTCGGATTTGTAGTCGTGGATCCTGAGCGCGGCCGCGCGCGGCAGGCTGACGCGATAGTGCACGAACGGGCGGCTCGTACAGACCGTGAAGAAACGCCAGCTGGCCTCGAGCCCGTCGTAGTCGGATTTGATCCGCACGCCCCTGCCGTCGGGCTCGATGACGACACGCGTCGCCGCCACCCATTCCTTCTGGTCCCGCTCCGACCCGCAACTGTCGTCCGGCACGATCCGCGCCTCGACGGCGACTTCCGCGCGGTCCCAGGGGGTGACACGGATGCTGCCCTTGTACGTGTCGATCGTGACCCGGCCATCGGAGGCGAGAGGAAGCGTTTTCGAGACCGTGCGGTCGGCGAGGGCCGGAGGCGATGAAAGGAGGAAAGCCAGAGTCCCCAACAGGACGTGGTTCATGGAGGTACCTCTTCGGAATGAAACGTATTCGGCCGGGAAAAGTTCTGCCCGGAGGCCCGGGTGGCGGGCAGAGTGATACCGTCCCACGCTGGGGCCGAGAGGAGCGCGATGGAGCACCCGAAAATCATCCAGGGCGGAATGGGCGTGGGCGTTTCCGGCTGGACGCTCGCCCGTGCCGTCTCGTCCCTCGGGCAGCTTGGCGTCGTCTCGGGAACGGCGCTCGAGCTCGTTCTCGCGAGGCGCCTGCAGGACGGAGACCCCGGAGGGCACGTGCGCCGGGCGCTCGAGCGCTTCCCGTTCCCCCGCGCGGCCGCGCGCATCCTCAGCCGCTATTTTCTCGAGGGCGGCAAGGGTACGGACAAGCCCTACCGCCCCGTGCCGATGCATTCGAAAGACAGCCCCAAGGAGCTCCTCGAGTTGTGCGTCGCCAGCAACTTCGTGGAGGTCTTCCTCGCGCGGGAAGGCCACGGCGGACCCGTCGGAATCAACTTCCTCGAGAAGATCCAGTTCCCGGTCCTTCCCTCCCTGTACGGCGCGATGCTGGCCGGCGTGGGCTACGTCCTGATGGGCGCGGGAATCCCGTTGAAGGTACCGGGCGTCCTCGACCTCTTCGTGAACCACGAGAGCGCAACCTATCCGTTGAGCGTCACGGGCGCGCGGGAAGGTGACGACACGGCGTTACGCTTCGACCCGCGCGACCTCCAAGAAGGCGAAGTGGGGTTGCCCCCGCTGAAGCGCCCATTGTTCCTCCCGATCATCTCGTCCTACACGCTCGCGCTGACGCTCGTCAGAAAGGCGAACGGGCGCGTCGACGGGTTCATCGTGGAGGGTCCGACGGCCGGAGGCCACAACGCACCGCCCCGGGGCCGGCCCCCGCTGTCCGCCACGGGCGAGCCCGTGTACGGTGAGAGGGACGCGGTGGATCTCGGAAAGCTCCGCGAGCTGGGCCTCCCGTTCTGGCTCGCGGGCGGGTACGGCTCGGCCGAGGGTTTGCGCAAGGCGCTCGCGGCCGGGGCTCAGGGTATCCAGGTCGGAACCGCGTTCGCGTTCTGCAACGAGTCGGGCCTCGACGCGCGTTACAAGCAGCTCGTCCTCAAGCAGGCACTCGAGGGCACCGCGCGCGTCTTCACGGATCCGCTCGCCTCCCCGACCGGCTTCCCCTTCAAGGTTGCGCAGCTGGAAGGCAGCCTGTCGGTGGAAAAGGAGTACCTCGCGCGCACGCGCGTCTGCGACCTTGGTTACCTGCGCGAGTCCTACCGGCGAGAGGACGCGAGCATCGGCTATCGCTGCCCGTCCGAGCCCACCGCAGCCTGGGCCGCGAAGGGAGGGGCGACCGGTGACACGGAGGGGCGGCGGTGCCTATGCAACGCTCTCCTTGCGAACATCGGTCACCCCCAGATCCGGAGCGAAGGCCTCCAGGAGAAGCCGCTTCTCACCTCGGGCGACGACCTCGTCGAGATCGGCCGGTACTTGCCGGAGGGAGCGTCTTCATACACGGCGAAGGACGTCGTGACGAAGCTCCTCGGCGTCTGACGGCCGCTGGCGCGGCCACACGCATCCAGCCGGGGACGCGGCGGCAAGCCGCGGTCATCGTCTGACGCCGAGCAGCATCCCGTCCGGCGTGGGAAGGCAGACCGTGTCGAAGTGCTCGCACGCTTCCTCGTGAAAACGGCGCATCGCGGCGGCCTCGGGCGAGTCCTCGAGCAGGCGGCCGAAAAAGAACGCGTTGTCGCCCACGAGGAGACCGCCCGGCCGCGTGTTCTCAGCGGCCCAGCGGCCGTAGCCGTCGTAGTTGCCTTTGTCCGCGTCGATGAAGACGGCATCGAAGGGACCGAAACGGACGAGGCGCGGCAGCACGTCAAGGCCGGAGCCCTCGTGAACGGTGATCTTGTCCGCGAGCCCCGCCGCCGCGATGTTCTCGCGAGCCACGCGCGCGTGCTTCGGGTCGAACTCCACGGTGTGGACGTGCCCGTCCGCGGGCAGCGCCCGCGCCGCTCGAATGGCCGAATACCCCGCGAGAGTGCCCACCTCGACGACGTTTCGCGCGCCGGCGAGCCTGAGCAGCAGCTCCAGCGCCTTTCCCTCGGACGGCCCGAGCTGGATGGCCGGCATGCCGTGCGCCGACGGAGCGTCGAAAGCGTGCGCAAGCGCCGCGTCGTGCGGTGCGTGGAGGGCCGCGAGCCACTCGAGAAGCTCCGGCGTCGTGTAACGCAGGCCAGAGCGAGAGTCGGCGTCCGCCATGTCTGAACCTGCGCGAGCCGTTACCGGACCGCGGCCTCGAGAATCGAGAGCGTGCCGGCATCTCCGTCCAGCTCGGCCATGACGCCGAGCGGGAGCGTCGCCTTGTCGGGGACGTGTCCGAAGACGAGGTTCGCGACGACGGGAATGCCGAGCTTGCCGAGGCGGTCCTTGCAGACCTCCTGCCAGGTCCACGTCCCCATGCCCGCGAAGCTCGGCTTGTAGTCGCCCGGCGCGCAGTGCGCGAACTTCCCGAGAGCAACGCCGGCGAGACCCGAGAGCTTGCCGGTCAGGAGGAACTGCGTGAGCCAGCGGTCGATGCGGTACGGGTCCTCGCCGACCTCTTCGAGGAAGAGGATGCGGCCCTTGAGCTCCGGTTCGAATGGCGTTCCGACGAGCGTCGAGAAGACGCTGATGTTGCCGCCCACGAGCCGGCCCTTGCCCTTGCCGGGCGCGAGCTTGTAGATCCAGTTCTCGCGGTCCACGAAGACCCCCTGCGGCGGGCCCTTTG
The DNA here is from genome assembly GCA_003152095.1 of Acidobacteriota bacterium. Classification (GTDB taxonomy): domain Bacteria; phylum Acidobacteriota; class Thermoanaerobaculia; order UBA5066; family UBA5066; genus Fen-183. The sequence continues at coordinate 18,122 of PLZI01000036.1, forward strand.
GCGCCGGCGGCTCGGCGATGCGGCCCGCGGGCTTCGCCTCCATGAGGACCTTCTTGAACGACGCGAGCGTGTACTCCGTCTGCTGCTCGCCACCGATCGGGCCGTGGAAGGTCACGAGGCCCGTGAGGCGGTGGATCGCGTTCAGGAGCGCCGTGATGTCGCTGTACCCGCAGATGATCTTCGGGTTCTTCTTGATCGTCTCGTAGTCGAGGAGCGGAAGGATGCGCGAGGCGCCATACCCGCCGCGCAGGCAAAAGATCGCGTCGACGGAGGGGTCCGCGAAGGCGGCGTTGAGGTCGGACGCGCGGTGATCGTCCGGACCCGCGAGGTAGTACGTCGTCTCCCCCGCATGCGGGAAGAGCTTGGCCTTGAAGCCGAGCGCCTTCACAATCTCGACCGCGATCTCGTTGTCGATGAGGCCCCAGCCAGGGGACGACGGAGCGACGAGCGCGACGGTCATCCCGGGCTGGAGCGCCTTCGGAAAAACGGGCTCGGGCGGCTTCTCGGCATACTTCTGGAGCGCGGCCTGCGCGGAAAGCGGGAAACCGGCGATGAGGGACGCGAACGAAACTTCCTCGAGAAACGTGCGTCGGCTGGTCGTCATGGGCCGGATTCTAGGCCGCGGCGCTCCTCCACGGACCGGGCACGAACCGGCGGACCGTCGCTAGGATCAGCAACGCCGCCCCGAACGTCGCGACGATCGCGGCTCCCGTCGGAAGGTCGAGCTTGAACGACAGCCACACGCCCACGGCCGACACGACGATGCCCATCGTCCAGCCGATCGCGAGGCGCACGCCGAGTCGCTCGGAGAAGAGCATCGCGGCGACGGAGGGCACGATGAGGAACGAGAAGACGAGGAGGACGCCCGCGATCGCGACCGAGCTCGTGACCACGAACCCGAACGACGCGTAGAACAGGAAGTCCCAGAAGCGCACGTTCCAGCCGCGGCGGACGGCCTCGGCCTCGTTGCGAGAGATGAGGAGGAATCGCTCGCGAAAGACGAAATGAAAAGCGCCGACGAGCGCGTAGAGCACCGCCGTCTTGCCCAGCTCGGGCCACGAGACGGAGAGGATGTTCCCGACAAGCATCTCTTTGAGGTGCTCCGTTTCGCGCGTCGCCTTCGACATGACGAGGACCGCGCAAGCGGCCGACACGGCGTACACGATCCCGATGATCGCCTCCTGCGGAATGCGCGTCTTGTGATGGGTCTTCGTGAACGCGAAGATCGCGGCCCCGAGGAGCGTGAATCCGAGCGAGAACACGTACGAGGCGTCCGAGTGCATCTCGTACCCCGCGAGGTACCCCACGGTCCCTCCAAGCGCGGCGATCTGCGCGAGCGAGAGGTCCACGAAGATGACGCCCCGCTCGACGACGTGGACTCCGAGGTACGAGTGGATCCCGGTCAGGATCAGGCTCGCGACGAACGCGGGGAACAGGATCTCGAAGACGGTCACTTTCTCTTCTCTAGCGCCGAGGCGATCTTCTCGACGTCGACGTCGAAGAGCGAGAGGTAGTCCTTCGCCGCCGGCTCTCCGCCCACGGACGGCGGGATCACGACGACCGTCGCGCCCGTCTTCGAGGCGACGAAGTCGGGGTCCTTCTTGTCGAAGTAGACCTCCATGAGGATAAGCGGCACCTTCTGCGCGTTCATGAGGTTGATGATCTCGAGCTTGTGCTGCGGCGTCGGCGGAATGCCAGGCTTCGGCTCGAGGAACCCGACGACGTCGAGCGAGAACGCCTTCGCAAAGTTCGGCCACGAGCTGTGGTACGTCACGATCTTCGTGCCCTTGAAGGGCGCGAGGCGCGCCATCCACCGGGCCTCGGCCGCCGTCAGCTTCGCCTCGAAGTCCGCGAGGTTCTTGGCGTAGTCGGAGGCCCCCGCGGGGTCGAGCGCCGTGAGCTTTGCGGCGATCGCGCGGGCGATCACGCGGCCGTTGTTCGGGTCGAGCCAGAAGTGCGGGTTCCCGTATGGGTGGACGTCGCCCATCGCGCGCGTGACCAGCCCCGTGGGCCTGTCGAGAATGTCGCAGCCCACGGAGGCGTCGAGGTACCCGGCGCCGGTCGGCCGGATCTTTTCGTTCCGCGCCTGGTCGAGGAGCGGCGGGAGGTACCCGATCTCGAGCTCGAGGCCCGCGACGATGAGCATGTCCGCGTCGTGGAGCTTCAGGATGAAGGACGGCTTCGGCTCCACGAAGTGCGGGTCCTGATAGCCCTTCGCGATCGATTCCGCCTCGACACGGTCGCCCCCGATCGTCTGCGCGAGCGACGCGAAGTCGGAGAGCGTCGTGGCGACCTTGAGCTTCTTCGCCTCGACGGGAGTCGAGAGGAGAAGAAAAGAGAATGAGATGAGCAAGAGAAGGAAAGAGAAAAGAGAAGAATTTCTTAGAAGGTGCCCGGTCCGGCCTGCAATGCTGCGACTCGCGAGCGATGCCGGAGCGGCTGCGGGCAGCCCCCTTACCCTTCTAAGAAAAAACTCCATCTCCCCTGCCCCACTGTAGGTCGCGCGCTCCGTCGGCACATCAGCCCTATTAAGCAAATCTTCATTCTTCGTCTTCATTTCTTGTCTGCCTCTCATGTCAGAACGGGTGTGCGCCGTGTGCGCCGATGACGAACTGGAGCTGGACGAGGAGCTCGGTGGCCGTCACGGGACCGTCGAGCCGCTCGTAGCGGTTGCGGCGGAGCTGGGCGCGGAGCTGGGAGAACTCCGACGGCCAGACCGTCAGGATCGCCGAGTCGCCGCGGTCGTGGAGGGCGGCGTTGTCCGCGTGGTCCGACTCGTCGTGCCGGTAGCCGACGTACCAGCGCCGCCCGAGCTGGTATTGGCCGAGGAGGTACCAGCCTTCGGCGCGGACCGTGGCCCCGGCTGCCGTCTCCCGCTCGGAGTGCATCCACTCGCCGCGCACGAGGACCGACTTGTAGAGGCCCTGCCGCAGCGGCTTCCACCGGAATGTCGCGTCGATCCCCGTGAGCGCCGTGTGAAAGCCGGGGCCCTCGAGATTGTTCGCGCGCGTCCACGACCCGCCGAGCTCGAGGTTCGCAGCCTCCGAGAGGTCGCGATACGCCTTGAGATGAAAGAGCGGCTCGACGTCGTTGCGGGTGTGCGCCTCGAAGAGGTTGGCCGAGGTTCCTTGGAAGAGCTGCGCGGTCGCCTCGAGGAAGATCTCGGACGGCATCGGGATCAGGCGCGAGACCGAGATCCCGGCGTCGTCGATCCCGTCGTCGCCGCCGAGGAGGTTCGTCATGACGAGCGGCGTGTCCGCGAAGAGGCGGACGTGGAGGTGCTCCGTGTTGACCTTGCCGAACGCGCCTTTGAGCTTCCCGACCTTCACGAGGAAGTCGCCCGGGACCGTGAGGAAGGTGATGTAGCCCTCCTCGATCCCGACGTCGCCGGTCTGGCTCCCGAACGTCACGAAGAAGTCCGCGCGGGCGTACGGGTCGATGATCGCCTGCAGGCCGATCTCGGACTCGCGGAGCTGGAGGCTCGGCTGGTTGTCGACGGCGTTGTGCCCTGCGATGCCGAGCGCGTTGCCGATGACGGAGATGTTGGGGTTGAAGACGTTCCCCGTCTGCGCGGTCTGCGCGGCAGCCGGACGGGCCGCCAGAAGAAAGGGAACGAGAAGAATGGCGGCGCCTCGCGCCGGTTTTCGGAAATTCATGGGCCTCCCTCGGGATCTAGGTTGACGGGAAGCCGGGAGCGCGAAACCCCCGGCCGCGACGACGTCTACGCGGCCGGGAACGGAGGCGAACGGGCGGGAAGCTCGGGAAGAATCGGGGCCGGCGACGTGCGATCGGCCCGGGATTTCGGAAACGGGCGCGCGAGCGGCGGAGCGAGGAAGAGCGGCGCCGACGCGGGCGGCAGTAGGTTCGCGACCGCGCACGCGGCGCAGGGGTGGTCCTTCTCCGCGACGAACGGCGCGTGCGCCGGGTGGTCCGGCGCGAAAAGCTGCGTGCCCTGCGACAGCACCTCGAAGCCGTCGACATGGCCGAACGCCCCGCCCAGCGCCAGCGGCGCGAGCATGGCGAGCACGGCGGCGCGGACGAGACGGCCCCTCACGACGCGGAAGTCTACGCTCCCGGCCCTTTCAGGCCTATTTCGCGGGCGTAGTGTCCGAGGGCCACGCGCTCCTCGTCGTAGACCTCGAAGACGGGGAGCAGATCGGCGAGGTGCAGGCTCTTGCGCACGCGCTCGTGCAGGTTCAGGAGCTTCAACTTCGCGCCGAACCGCTCGCAGATCCCGTGGCTCGCCACGAGCTCACCCGTGCCCGCGCTGTCGATGGCGGTCACCTCGGAGAGGTTGAGGAGGATCTTCTTCCACCCCTCGGCGAGGAGCTCGTTCACGACGTTGCGGAGAATCTCGTCGCCGACTCCCATGAGGAGCTTCCCCGAGAGGTCGACGATCACGACGTCGTTCGCTTTGCGGACTTCTACGTGCATCAGGGCGAATCGTACCGCGAAGCTCCGAAGCTGGCAGAATCGCGGCCTCATGCGCGATCCGACGCTCCACGAGGGCCTCCAGGCCCTGCGCGACGACCGCGCCTTCGATCCCGCCGCCGTCTCCGCCGTCGGCCGCCTCGCGTCGGAATTCGGCACGCCGCTCTACGTCTACGACAAGGCGGCGATCACGGGCCGGTTCCGGACGTTCCGCGACGCCTTCGCGGCGCGCTTCCCGAAGCTGCGCGTCCACTACGCGCTCAAGGCGAATACGAACGGCGCGCTCGTGGCGCTTCTCCGCGCCGAGGGGGCCGCCGCCGAAGTCGTCTCGCTGGGCGAGATCCTCGCGGCGCTGAGGGCCGGATTCCGTGGCAACGAGATCCTCTTCACGAGCTCCTCGAAGGGGCCCGACGAGATCTCGAAGGCCGTCGAGATCGGCGCCGTCGTGAACGTGGACTCGCGCGACGAGCTCGAGCAGGTCGCCGCGCTCGCGGAGGCCGCGGGCCGCAGAGCGCGGATCTCGTTCCGGATCAACCCGGGCGTCGACCCGCACACCCTCCATCACATCAACACGGGCATCGCCGAGTCGAAGTTCGGACTCCATCTCGACGGGGGCCTGGCGCGGGCCGCATACGCGCGCGCGCAGGAGCTTCCCTCGGTCGACATCGTGGGCGTGCATTGCCACCTCGGCTCGCAGATCACGGAAACCGACGGCTACGTCGTGACGGCCCGGAAGATGCTCGCCTTCGTGCGCGAGCTCGAGGAGGCCCTCGGAGTCCGTCTTCTTTTCGTGGATCTCGGCGGCGGCCTCGGCGTTCCCTACCACGACGGCGAAGCGGGCCTCGCTCCGGAAGCTCTGGCCGCCGCGCTCGAGCCGCTCTGGAAAGAGCTCACGAAGCGCCTCGGGTACGAGCTCGAGCTTTGGATGGAGCCCGGGCGCTTCTTCGTGGCGCCCTCTGGCTTCCTTCTGGCGCGCGTGAACTCCGTAAAGGAAACTCCGCTCAAGGTCTTCGTGAACGTGAACGCGGGCTCGAACACGCTCCTCCGCCCCGCGATGTACGGGGCTCACCACCGCGCGCGCGTCGTGGGCCGCACGGGAGCGCCCGAGACCCTCGACATCGCCGGCGACGTCTGCGAGACAGGCGACATCCTCGCCGCCGAGCGCCGGCTCCCCCGGCCCGAAGCCGGCGACTTCGTCGTCTTCCTCGACGCGGGCGCTTACGGCTTCTCGATGGCGTCGACGTACAACGCCCGGCCGCTTCCAGCCGAGGTTCTCGTCGACGGCGACACGGCCGCGCTCATCCGCCGGCGCGGCACGGTCGAGGATCTCTTCCGGGACGAGGTCCTTCCCCCCTCGAGGTGACGCTCATGCTCAAAACCGTCCGGCTGCTCGCGGTCCTCGCTTCGGCGGCGCTGCTCGCGTCCTGCGCGGGAGGCAACCCGTTCCCGCCCGTGACGATCGACTTCAGCCAGCTCGCACCGGACCTTCCGCACGACGTCTCGATGCCCCTCGACGAAAAGATCGGCCAGCTCTTCGTCGTGCCGGCGCGCGGCGTCTACATGAGCGAAGACTCGAAGGACTTCCAGACGCTGCGCCACCACGTCGTCGACAATCGCGTCGGCGGCGTGATCCTGTTCCGCTCGAACGTGTATGAGGCCGCCGTCCTCGTCGGGAAGCTTCAGGAAGCCGCGAAGGTGCCGCTCCTCGTCTCGGCCGACCTCGAGGCGGGCCTCGGGATGCGCTTCGACGACGTGACGTACGGTCCCTGGGCGATGGCGATCGCCGCGACCGGCGACCCGGCGCTGGCCGAGAAGCGCGCGTTCGCCACGGCCCGCGAGGCCCGGGCGATCGGCATCGCGCAGGTCTTCGCGCCCGTCGCGGACGTGAACGTGAACCCCGACAATCCCGTCATCAACGTGCGGAGCTTCGGCGAGGACCCGGACCAAGTCTCTCGCTATGTCGTGGCCACGGTGAAGGGCCTGCAGGACGGCGGCGTCCTCGCGACACCCAAGCACTTCCCCGGGCACGGGGACACGGCCGTGGACTCTCACCTGTCGCTGCCCATCCTCCCGGTCACGAGGGCGCGGCTCGAGTCCGTCGAGCTCGTGCCCTTCCGCAGCGCCGTGAAGGCCGGGGCGGGTTCCGTCATGGTGGCGCACCTCTCGGTCCCCGCGCTCGACGACACCCCCGCGCCGCCGCTGCCGAACGCGAAAGGCGAAGCCGGCGCGAACGGCGTCCCGGAGCTGGAAACGAAGGGCACGATGCCGACGACGCTCTCCGGCCCCACCGTGACGGGCCTCCTCCGCAAGGAGCTGGGCTTCACGGGCCTCGTCGTGACCGACGCCATGACGATGGGCGGCATCACGTCGCATTTCACGGCCGGCGAGGCCGCTGTACGCGCGATTCTCGCGGGGTCGGATCAGGTCCTCATGTCGGCCGATACGGACGCCGCGATCGCCGCCGTGCGTGAAGCGGTGAGGTCGGGCCGGATCACCGAGGCGCGTCTCGACGAGTCGGTGAAGCGAATCCTCGACTGCAAGAAGAAGCTGAAGCTCGACGAGAATCGGATCCCCTTCGTGGCGCGCCTCGCGAAGATCGTCGACACGCTGCCCATCCAGGCGCTCGAAGCCGAGATCGCGCGCCGCTCACTCACGCTCGTGCGCGAGCAACCGGGCGCGCTGCCGCTCCAAAAGGCCGCGAAGCTGCTTTCTTTCGTCGTCGCCGACGAGGCCTCGCTGAACGGCCCCACGGGCCCGCTCGCGGCGGAGCTCAAGGCGCGCGTCCCGTCCGTGAAGACCGTGCGACTCGACCCCCGCTCGACACCCGAGGAGACGAAGGCCGCCGTCGACGCCGCGAGAGACGCCGACGTGGTCCTCGTGTCGCTCTTCGTGAGAACGCGTTCGGGGCAAGGGAAGATCAGCGTGCCCGAGGCGGGCCGAAACGCGCTCGCGCAAGTCCTCGCGCTCGGCAAACCCGTCGTGACCGTTTCCTTTGGAAGCCCGTATCTCCTGCGCGATTTCCCCGACCTCCCGACCTATCTCTGCGCCTGGGGCGGACAGGATGTCGCGCAGACGGCCGCCGTTCAGGCGCTGTTCGGCGAGGCGGCGATCGGCGGCAAGCTCCCGATCACGATCCCCGGCCTCGCGAAGCGCGGGGACGGCATCGCAAAGGCGGCGTCCGCAGAACCCCCTTCCAACACGAAGACCCGTTGAGGTGAAAATGAAAGAAACGACGAAAAAACTGCTTAGAAAAGGGATCGGGAGGCCGGCGGCGTGCCTCGCCCTCGCGTCGCTGATCGCAGTCGCCGCTCTGGCCCAACCGACGCCCTCTTCACCTTCTAAGAAATCTTCGTCCTCGTCCGATGTCGACGAGGCGCGGGCGCTCTTCGAGAAGAACATCGCCGCCATCCAGCGCCGCGACCGCGTGGCGTACCTCTCCTGCTACCTCGACTCGGAGAGCCTCGTGCGCACGTCGCCCGGCGGGCTGGTCCTTGGCTTCGCGGAGTTCGAAAAGCAGGCCGGTACGAGGTGGCCGGACACGCTCGAGGCCGACGACCTCGCGCTCGTGCCCGTGCGCGACGGGCTCGTTTACGCGACGTATCGCTACCGCGTACGGTACGGCGGGGACGAGCACGCGGGCCTCTCCGAGCGGCTCTTCGTGAAAACGCCGAAGGGCTGGAGGATCACGATGACCTCCGCCTTCGACGCCCCTCCCGGCACGCCCCCACCGCCGCGCGCCTTCACGGGCGCGACGCTTCTCGACGGCACCGGCGCGCCGCCCGTGAAGGACGCCGTCGTCCTCGTGCGGAGTGGAAAGATCGAATGCGCGGGTACCCGCGCGGCCTGCCCTGTCCCTTCCGGCGTCGACGTGACCGACCTCAGCGGCGCCTTCCTCGCACCCGGCCTCATCGACGCGCACGTCCACTTCGCGCAGACGGGCTGGGCCGACGGCCGGCCCGACGCATTCGACGTGCGCGCGAAGCACCCGTACGAGGACGTCCAGAAGGAGTTGCGCGGCCATCCCGACCGCTTTTTTCGCTCGTACGTCTGCTCCGGCGTCACGAGCGTCTTCGACGTGGGCGGGTACGCGTGGTCGCTGGACCTCCCGGCGCGCGCGGAGAACGACACGCTCGCGCCCCGCGTCCGCGCCGCAGGGCCGCTCCTCTCCACGATCGACTTCTGGCTCAACCTCCCCGCCGAGCGCCAGTTCATCTTTCTCAAGGACGAAGAGGCCGCGAAGACGGGCGTCGCGTACCTCGCGTCGCGCGGTGCGCAGGCGGTCAAGGTCTGGTACATCGTGACGGCGGACCGTCCCGTCGAGGCGTCCGAGGCGGCCGTCCTCGCGGCGGGCGCCGAGGCGAAGAAGAAGGGCTTGCCGCTCATCGTCCACGCCACCGGCCTCGCGGAGGCGAAGGTCGCCCTCCGGGCCGGGGCGTCGCTCCTCGTCCACGGCGTCATGGACAAGCCGGTCGATGACGAGTTCCTCAGCCTCGCGAAGAAGAGCGGGGCGATCTACAACCCGACGCTCGTCGTGATCGAGGGCTACGTCGCGATCGCGAAGGCCGCCGCCGCGGGCACGGCCACGCCGTTCGACGACCCGAACGGTTGTGTGGACCCGTCGACGCGTGCCCGCCTGGCGGCCACTCCGGAGATCGAGGCGGCGAGCGTCGCGTCGAAGGTGCGCGACCGCGAGGTCCGCACGGCCGAGCGCAAGGCTCTCGGCCTCGCGAACCTCAAGCGCGTGCGCGACGCCGGCATTCCGATCGCCATGGGCACCGACGCGGGCAACCCGGGCACGCTCCATGGCCCCTCCGTGTACGCCGAAATGGAAGCCATGCAGGCTGCGGGATTGACGCCCATGGAGGTCCTCGTGGCCTCGACGAGGGGGGGCAGCCGCGCGCTCTCCCGCGAGAAGGAGATCGGCACCGTGGAGAAGGGCAAGCTCGCCGACCTCGTCGTCTTCGCGAAAGACCCCCTGGCCGACATCGCGAACGCCCGTACCGTCAAAGGCGTCGTGCGCGGCGGCGTCTACCGCACGGGCGACGAGCTGCGCGCCATCGTCGCCGCGGAAGGCAAATGATCTCGCTGCTTCTGGCACTCGCGGCCGCTCCGCCGTCCGCGTCTGGGATGTCGGCCGACCGCCTGAATCGCATCGATTCGGTCGTCGAAGAGTCGATCCGGAACAAGGAGTGTCCCGGCGCCGTCGTCGTGGTGGGCCGGCACGGAAAAGTCGTCTTCGAAAAAGCGTATGGCAACCGCGCCGTCGTCCCGTCCGTCGAGCCGATGACGCTGGACACTATCTTCGACCTTGCGTCGCTCACGAAGGTCGTGGCGACGACGACGAGCGTGATGACGCTCGTCGAGAGCGGAAGGATCCGGCTCCAGGATCGCGTCGCGAAGCTCATCCCCGAGTTCGTCTCAGGCGGGGGTGAGAGGGATCAGGTCACGATCGAAGAGCTGCTCACGCACCGGGCGGGCCTGGCCGCTGACGACCCGATGGCTCTCTATTTCGGAACCGCGCAGGAGATCTTTGAAAGGAAATACAGGCAGCCTCTCGTTGCGGCTCCTGGGTCTCGTTTCCTGTATTCGGATGTGGGGTTCGAGGTGCTCGGCGAGGTCGTGCGCCGCGTCTCGTCTCTTCCACTCGAAGAATTCGCGCGTCAGCGCGTCTTCGCGCCTCTCGGGATGAACGAGACCGAGTTTCGACCCGGTGGAATCGGAAGGTTGCCCCTGTCCCGCATCGCGCCCACCGAGAGGATCAACGGGCAAATCCGCCGCGGCGAGGTGCACGACCCGCGCGCGTACGCCCTCGGCGGCGTCGCGGGCCACGCGGGTCTCTTCGCGACGGCGGACGACCTTGCGAAGTTCTGCGCGGCGATGCTGAAAGGTGGCGGCGGGGTTCTGTCGCCGGCGGGCGTCGCGTCCACGATGCGGCCGCGCTTTTTCGGCGACGGGAACCTGCGCGGCCTCGGCTGGGACGTCGGGACCGGCTTCTCCTCGAACCGTGGCGACCTCTTCCCGCTCGGGTCCGTCGGACACACGGGCTGGACAGGGACTTCGATGTGGCTCGACCCCGCGACGGACACCTTCGTGATCCTCCTGACGAACCGCAACCATCCCGACGAGTCTGGCAATGTCATCCCTCTCCGCGGAAAGGTCGCGACGATCGTCGCGTCCGCGATCACGGACGTGAAGCCCGAAGAGGTTCGAATGGCTTCGGAATGGACCGCGCTGCTCGCGGCGGTTGGTTCCACGCGGCCGGGCCCGAAGAGCACGGGCGCGCCTTCGGCGCGTGCTTCGAGTGGAAGAGAGGCTGCGGCTGCGCCGGCGCGCGTCGTGGGGCAGGTCCGGCCCGGCGTCGACCTACTCGAAGAATCTTCTTTCAAGGCGCTCGCGGGAATGCGAGTTGCCCTCCTGACGAACCACACCGGCCTCACGCGCGATGGTCGCTCCACGATCGACGTGCTCAATTCTCCAAAGGCGCGTGCAGCGGGTGTGACTCTTTCGAAGCTCTTTTCCCCCGAGCACGGGATCCGCGGGGCGCTGGACGAGAGGGTCTCCGACTCCGTCGACGAGAAGACGGGCCTTCCCGTGCGGTCGCTCTACGGCGACACGCCGGAGTCGCGCCGGCCGTCGGCTGGCGATCTCGCGGGCATCGACGCGGTTGTCGTCGATCTGCAGGACGCGGGCTGCCGCTTCTACACGTATCTCGCGTCGATGGGCTACGTGCTCGAGGAGGCCGCAAAAGCGCACGTGAAGGTCTTCGTTCTCGACCGCCCGAACCCGATCCGCGCGGACGTGGTCGAGGGTCCCCCGGCAGACGACGACGCACTCTCCTTCGTCGCGTACCACGCCGTCCCGATTCGCACGGGGATGACGATCGGCGAGCTCGCGACGCTCTACGACGCCGAAAAGAAGATCGGTGCGGACCTGACCGTCGTGAAGATGACGGGCTATGCGCGCGACCTCTGGTACGACGAGACGGGTCTCATCTGGGTGGATCCGTCGCCGAACCTCCGCTCCGTCACGGAGGCGGCGCTCTATCCGGGAATCGGGATCCTCGAGACGACGAACGTCTCCGTCGGGCGCGGCACCGACTCCCCCTTCGAGGTCTTCGGCGCGCCGTGGATGGACGGCCCGCGCGTCGCGGCCACGCTGAACGCCCGCGGCATCGCCGGCGTGCGCTTCACGCCGATCCGCTTCAAGCCGGCGTCGTCCGTCTTCGAGGATGAGATCTGCTCCGGCGTGAGGATCACGCTCGTCGGCCGGCAGGCGCTGAACGCCGTCGCCCTCGGCCTCCATGTCGCGACCGCGCTTCGCGACCTGCACCCGAAGGAGTGGAACGCCGAGAAGCTGAACCGCCTCCTCGTGAGCCGCGCCGCTCTCGCCCGCTTTCAACGCGGAGAGACGGCCGGCGAGATCACGGGTGCCTGGGCGGCGGGGACGATGGAGTTCGAGAAGAGGCGGGCGGCGTACCTCCTGTACTGATTCCGCGCGTCAGCGGGCCGGGAGCCTCTTCTTCTCGATCTTCACGAGTACCGTGTACTCAGGGTCGACGAGCTGGATGATCGGAGCCTTCGCGTTCTGCGAGACGAACTGGTAGGCATCGAGCTCCGTCAGGCCCGTCGCCTCGCGCACCCAGCCCACCATCGCCTTGAACGCGACGCGGGCGGCGTCCTCGAGCGGGCGGCCGGAGCCCACGAACATGACCTCGTCCGCGTTCTCTATCTTCGGCACCGGGGTGAGCCGGCCTTTCACGAGGTCCACGATCAGCTCGACGTTCATCGCGCCTTCGATGGCCGCACCCATGATCTCGCCGTCGCCCATCGCGAAGTGCCCGTCGCCGAACGACACGAGCCCGCCCGGGACGTTGACGCCGAGGGAGACCGTGTTGCCCGCCCTCACCTCCGGGCAGTCCATGTTGCCGCCGAAATTCCCCGGTACGATCGTCGTGCGTGCCTCGCCGCCCGCCGGCGCGACGCCGAGACAGCCGAGGAACGGCGTGAGCGGCACCTCCCACGCGAGCTTTCCGTCGCCCGACGTCGTGCGCGCGAGATCCTTCTTCGCGTCCACCTCGTAGCGCCAGGTCGTCTCCGGAAAGTCCGGCCCGAGGATCGCCGTGCGGTCGGTGCCGACGAGCGCGCCGAAGCCCGGGGAGAACGCGGACACCGCCCACGAGCGCGCGGGCTCGAGCTTCAGGATGCGGATCGCGAGCGTGTCGCCCGGCTCGGCGCCTTCGACGTAGAACGGCCCCGTCTGCGGGTTGTCGTGCCCGGGAGCCATCACCTTCGACGGCAGGTCCGCGCGCGTCTTCACGGCGCCGTCGAAGCAGTCCTCCGTCCACGTCACGATCCGTGTGCCGGGCCGGATGCGCTGAAGAGGCTTCGCGCCCCCAAACGTATACGTGAGCTCCTCATGCTTCGGCACCCAGCGGAGGACCGATGGTGCGGAGGGAGGCGGCGCGGCGACCTGGAGGAGAAGCGCGGCGAGAATCATGGCCCGGAACCTATCAGGCTCCGGCGCGCGCCGCGCCGAATCAAGATAGATTAAACACATGAAACTCTGACGGAGGCGACAAATGTCCGATCCGACCCTTTCGCCCTCGCGCCGCCTCTTCGCGAAGAGGCTCGTGCTCGCGGCGGCCGCGCCCGCCCTCGCGGGAGCCACCGCCGCCCTCGGACAGACCGCACCCTCGCCGTCTCCCGCGCCCACGCCCGTTCCCACGCCCACCCCAACGCCCGAAGCCCCCTCCTCGGCCGCGGAGGCGCTGACGGAAGTCGCGCGCATCCGACCGTCGTGACGAAACTCCGCGAGGCGGGCGCGGTCCTCATCGGGAAGCTTGCGATGGTCGAGCTCGCGGGCGGCATGGGATACAACAACGCGGACTCTTCGTTCACCGGGCCCGGGCGCACACCCTGGAACACGGACTTCTGGTCGGGCGGCTCTTCCTCGGGACCCGGCGCCGCCACGGCCCGCGCTCTCCGTTCCGAACGGCTTCGGCGAGAACGGCCTGCCCACGGCGCTCCAGTTCACGGGTCGCGCGTTCTCGGACGAGACGCTCGTGGCGCTCGGGGCCGCCTATCAGCCCCGCACGGAGTGGCACCTTAAGAGGCCGGTTGTGTGAGCAAGATCCATTACCATGACCGAAGGAGAGTTGAAGAGATGAAGTCCACCATTCGAATCGCCGGTCTCGCTATTGTCCTGGCCGCCCTTGCGGCGTCCCCTGCCGTTGCCGGCGACGCGTTCAGCCTCGACCTCGGCGTCCACGGCGGCGTCCTGAACAGCAGGGACGGCAAGACCGGTCTCTTCGTCGGCGGCGCCCAGGTGCGCCTGCATCTGATCTGGCTCCTCGCGGCCGAGCTGCGTGGCTCCACCTACTCGGACTCGTACAACGTGTCGTCGTTCGGCAGCGTCGACGTCAAGAACACTCCGGTGCAGCTCTCGGCCATGCTGTATCTCCTGAAGTACCCGGGCTTCGGCCTCTACGTCCTCGGAGGAGGCACCTACAACGCCCTGAGGCTGGAAGGGAGCGGGAACGTCTCGGGCTCGGTCCATGAGAACAAGTGGGCCACGCACGCCGGAGCCGGCCTCGACATCAGGCTCTCGAAGTCGTTCATCCTGAACGTGGACGGACGCTACGTCTTCCTCAATGTCGATCCGACGAACCTCCCCCCCGCCAGCTCCGGCGCCTACAAGGGCGACTACTGGACCGGAACGCTCGGACTCGACTGGAAGATTTTCTGACGGCCCAACCGTGATCGCCTGGCTCGTCAAACTTCCGTGGCTCGTCGTGATCGCGGCGGTCCTGACACTCGGCCTCGCGCCGTTCAACCCTCCCCACGTGTGGGAGAAGCTCGTGCTCCTGTCCCGCGGCCAGCTCACACGGCCGGTCGACTGGCTCGATTTTCTGCTGCATGGGTCCGTGTGGCTGGTTCTCGTCGCCAAAGTCGTGGCGCATCTGCTCCAAAAGCCGGACGCAGTCGCGTAGCGCGTTCATGCGCACCTTTGCCTCCGTCCGCCTGCGCATCTGGGGCGTGCTCGCGCTCGTGTACGTCGTCTCGTACTTCCATCGCATCGCGCCCGCCGTCCTCGCGAAGGACCTCATGGCGAGCTTCGCGGCGACGGGCGTCGAGGTCGCGACGATGGCGGCGCTGTACCTCTACGCGTTCGCCGCGATGCAGTTCGTCGTGGGCGCCGCCGTGGACGCGTGGGGGCCGCGGCGCGCCGTCACGGCGGGCGCGCTGATGATGGCGGCGGGCGGAGCGGTTTTCGCGGCCGCGCGCGCCCTGCCCGTCGCGTACGGAGCGCGCGTCGCCGTGGGCATGGGCGCTTCCGTCGTGTTCATCGGAATGCTCAAGCAGGTGGGCGCGTGGTGGAGGCCGGACGAGTTCGGCACGTGGTCGGGCCTCACGCAGGTGGCCGGAAATCTCGGCGGGCTCCTCGCGGCGGCGCCGCTGGCGCTCCTCGTCGCCGCCCTCGGCTGGCGCGCGACATTCGGCGGCGTGGCCTTGCTGTCGCTCGTCCTCGCGGGCCTCTGCCTCGCCCTCGTGCGAGACCGGCCCGAGGACGCGGGCTTTCTGCCACCCGTGCCGCGCGGAGCGGTCCCCCGCGTCTCGGTGGCGGAGGGGTATCGCACCGTGTTTGGCAACCGGAAGACGTGGCCCATGTTCTTCGTCTTCTTCTGCCAGTATGGGACGTATCTCTCCTTCTCCGGCCTCTGGGCGGTCCCGTGGATGCGTGACGTCTACGGAATGACGGCGAAAGAATCCGCGGAAATCGTGTCCCTCGTCGGCATCGGCATCGTCCTCGGCGCACCGGCGGCCGGCTTCCTCTCCGACAAGGTCTTCCGGTCGCGACGAGTCCCCTATGTCTTGTTCACGCTCGTCTACACGGCTGTCTGGGCCTGCATCTGCGTTCCTTCCGCCGGGCCGCCCCGCGCCTTGCTCGGGCCGCTCTGCTTCCTCCTGGGCCTCGCGGCGAGCTGCTTCACGCTCACGTGGGCCCTCGCGCGCGAGGTGAATCCGCCGCGCTTCAGCGGCATCGCGACGGCCACGGTGAACGCCGGGGGCTTCCTTGGCGCGGCGGTGACGCAGAGCGTCCTCGGCCGCATCCTCGACGCGCACTGGCTCGGCGTCCTCGAGCACGGCGCGCGCCGCTATCCCGTCGCGGGCTATCGCGCCGCGTTCCTCACGAACCTCGTCATGCTCGGCGTCGCATGCGTCCTCACGCTCGCGGTCACGGAGACGTTCGGAAAGCACGCGCCGGACTGAGTCAATCGCGGTCTTCTGCCCCTAGAATCCCCGCATGACGCGACGCCCCCTTTCCCGCCGTCCGGCGGCTGTCCTCCTCGTTCTCGCGCTCCTCGCGGCGTTCGCGGCTTTCGCCGCTTCGGCAACCGACGCGCCCGTGCTGCTCGCCGCCGCTCCCACCGAGACGCCGGACGCCGCCGAGATCCGGCTCGCGCTCGCGAAGCTGAACGTCGTGGGCGGCGTCCTGTACGTCGCGGCGCACCCCGACGACGAGAACACCGCGTTTCTCGCCTGGGCCTCCCGCGAGAAGCTCGTGGACGCCGGCTACCTGTCGATGACGCGCGGTGACGGAGGCCAGAACCTCATCGGCACCGAGTCGGGCGAGCTCATGGGCGTGCTGCGCACGCAGGAGCTTCTCGCCGCGCGCCGCCTGGACGGCGCCAAACAGTTCTTTTCGCGCGCGATCGACTTCGGCTACTCGAAGAGCCCAGACGAGACGCTCGCGATCTGGGGCAAGGAACAGATCCTCGCTGATACCGTACGGGTCATTCGCACGTTCCGGCCGGACGTGATCGTCACGCGCTTCCCGAC
>PLZI01000036.1:34461-48966 GCA_003152095.1 Acidobacteriota bacterium
GCGCTGAGCCGGTCCATGCACAAGAGCCAGGGCTTCGGCTCGGCCGAGCGCCGAGGCACATGGCTGAACGACTTCAAGCCCATCCTCGGCGAGCCGCCGGCGAAGGACCTCTTCGAAGGAATCGATCTCACGTGGGGACGCTACGGATCGAAGGGAGAGGAAATCGGAAGAGTTCTTAGAAAGGTGGAAGAGGGATTTCGCTCGACGGACCCGGCCGCCTCCGTCCCGCCGCTCGTGGAAGCATGGACGCTCCTCGGACGGATGGCCGATTCGGCAGGCGAGCCGCCCAATTCACCTTCTAAGCAATTCTCCGAAACGACCTCGCGAGACGCCAACAGGCGCGGAGAGGGTCCGAAGCAGATGGATCCCCTTCTGGCGCGGAAGCGCCGCGACATCGCCGACGCGATCCGCGCGTGCCTCGGCGTCTGGGTCGAGGCGGTGGCGAGCGAGCCGTCCGCCGCGCCCGGCGCGAGCGTGAAGGTCACAGCGATGATCCTGAATCGCTCGCCTCGCGCCGCGACGCTCGAGTCGGTGTCGGTGACGTACGCCGGGGAGCCCGGGGCGGGCGGTGCCCTCGTCCCGAACGAGCCGCTGCGCCGGGAGGTCACGCTGACCCTGCCCGAGGACGCGGTCACGACGCAGCCCTTCTGGCTGCGAGAGAGGCCCGGGAAGGGCCTCTTCACGGTGACGGATCCTTCGCTCATCGGCCTTCCGGAGAATCCGCCGGCGCTCGTTGCGCGTTTCATGGTGCGTGCCGACGGAGTCGCGATCCCGTTCGAGACGTCGGTCGTCTTCCGCCGCACGGATCCGGTGAAGGGCGAGGTCTATCGGCCGTTCGTGATCACGCCGCCCGTGATGGCCGCCTTCGACGAGAGGGTCTACGCGTTCGGGTCCGCCCAGTCAAAGAAGGTGCGCGTCACGCTCACGAGCGGCGCCGCGGTTTCGGGCGTCCTGCGCCTGAAGACCGAAGCAGGCTTCTCGGCGTCGCCCACCGAGGTGCCTTTCGCGTTCCAGGCACGCGGCGAGGAAAAGACGGTCACGTTCACCGTGACGCCGCCCGCGAGCGCCGCCGCCGCCACACTCACGGCGGAGGCCGTCGTGGGCGGAAAGGTTTTCTCGCGCGGCCTCGTGCGCGTGGACTACCCGCACATCCCGCTTCAGACGCTGTTCCCGCCCGCCGAGGCGAAGGTCCTCAGGCTCGAGGTGAAGGCACCGCAGGCGCCCGTCGGTTACGTCATGGGCTCGGGTGACGAAGTGCCCGAGGCGCTCCGGCAGATGGGCTACACCGTGACGCTCCTCTCGGACGACGAGCTCGGGAACGGCGACCTCTCGCGGTACGCGGCCATCGTGACGGGGATCCGCGCCTACAACACGCGCCCTCGCCTGAAGCAAGCCCAGACGCGGCTCCTCGACTACGTCGAGAAGGGCGGCACGCTCGTCGCGCAGTACAACACGATGGGAGACCTCGTCACGGAGCAGCTCGGGCCATACCCCTTCAAGCTCTCTCGCGACCGCGTCACCGTCGAGGAAGCACCCGTCCGGTTCGTGAACCCGGCGAGCTCGCTTCTCACATTCCCGAACCGGCTGACCGTCGCCGACTTCGACGGGTGGGTGCAGGAGCGCGGCCTCTACTTCCCCGGAACGTGGGACCCCCGCTACGAGACGGTGATCGAGACGCACGATCCGGGCGAGGGCGACAAGCCCGGCGGACTCCTGTTCGCGCGGCACGGCAAGGGCGCGTTCGTCTACACGGGCTACGCGTTCTTCCGTCAGCTGCCTGCCGGCGTCCCCGGGGCCTATCGTCTCTTCGTGAACCTCGTCTCGGCGGGCGCGGGGACGCGATAGACGTCTTCTCTTCTATTTCTTCCACTCCGCGATCTTCTTCTCCAGGGCCGCGACCGCCTCGGGGGACGGCTTCTGCTCGGCGGCCGCTCCGGCCGCGAGGGCCTTCTCGGCCGTGGCAATGGCGTCCTTCGTCTTGCCGTCGGCGGCAAGGGCGTTCGCCTTCACCGAGAGGTTGCCGAACGTGGCTTTGATCGCGATGGACCTGTCGAGCCACCTGGCGGCGTCGTCGAGCGCGAGCTTGTTGTCGTAGAGATAGCGCGCCGCGACGAGCGGCGTCCGCCAGTCGTCGGCCTTCGCCTTCGCGACGGCGTCCTTCGCGTTCGTGAGGAACCGGGCGTTCGTGTCGACGGTGATCGAAACGGGGACGCGCAGCCTCTCCCAGCTCAAGGCGAGCGTGGCGGAGCCCGACGTCACCGCCGGGAAGCCGATCGTGAAGAGCTCCTTCATCTCGACCGCCACGGGCTTCACCTTGACGCGCAGGGCGTCTTTGTCGGCGACGTAGTCCGGGTCGCCCGTCGACACCTTGTTGAAGATGATCGTCCACTCCGTTTTGCCGGGAATCGTGTAGAGGCCGTAGGAACCCGCCGCGAGCTTCTGCCCCTCGACCGTGACGTCGCCGTCGAACGTGATGCGCGTAACCGCGTTAGCACCCGTGCGCCAGACCTTGTCGTAAGGCACGAGCTCGCCCCAGATCGTCCGGCCCCTCACGGAAGGACGGCTGTAGGCGACCTCGATTTTGGTCACACCGACGGTCTGCGACACGGCGGCGTTCGGGCTGGGAAGGGGCGTCGCGAGCTGCGCGAGGGCGGGTGCGGCGGCAGCCGCGAGTACGGCGAGAAGGGCGGAAAGACGCGTCATTTTCATTTCTTCTCCTTCGGGATCGACTGGATTCTACGCAGTGCGGATAAGATGCGCCGACCGAAATTCCGAAAGGAGCCAAGAAGTGACCCTGCTGGCCCTCGCGTCGCCGGTGCCGGGGGCGTTGGGGGCGTGGCTCGACGCGCGGATCGCGTCGGGCCTCGTCTTCGCGCTCCCGCTCGGCCTCGCCGGTCTCGCGTTTCTTCGGTTCCTCCTCCTCAAGCGGCTCGGGAATTCCATTTCGGAGCCGCGCGACCCTGTCGGGCGCGGAGCGGCCGTCGGGCTCGCCGCTGTGGCGGCGCTTCTCGCGATCGCGCTCCTGCCGCCCGTTCTTCTGGGAGCGTTCCGCCCCGAAGCGTTAGGCTACGCGCCCTTCGCTCCAGCGTCCGCCCCCGCGTCGCCGTCGTCGGCTTTCGCCACGTTCGGCTTCTTCGCGCTCCAGAGCCTCGTCGAGGAGCTCGTTTTCCGCGCCTTCCTGTTGACACTGTTTGGCTCGGCGGTCCTGCTTCTCGCGCGCCTCCTCTTCGGCACGCTCTCGGGTATAGACGAGCCGCTCCGGGCGCGCCGGGCCGCGCGCCGCTGGTTCGTCGCCGGGCTCTTGGCGAACGCGGGCCAGTCGGTTGCATTCGCGTCGCTGCACGCGATCAACCCGAACGTGACGCCCCTCGCGCTCCTCAACATCGGCCTCGCCGGAGCGGTTCTCGGCTGGCTCTACTGGAGCGAGGGTAGCCTCCTCGGCTGCTGGACCTTCCACGTTCTCTGGAATTTCACGCTCGCCGCCGTCGCGCTTCCCGTGAGCGGCATGTCGATGGGGGCGCCGGTCCTCGCGACCGGCATCCGCGGCGCGGGCCTTCCCGCGGTGAGCGGCGGTGCTTTCGGTCCGGAAGGCTCGGTCCTCTCCACGGCCGGTCTGGTCGCCGTCCTCGTCTTCCTGATCCGCCGAAGCGCACGAAGGCTCCCAACCGGGTATCCTCCTTCCTCATGAAGGGTGGCCGGCAGCTGTTCACGTGTCCCGCGTGCGGGAAGTGCTTCTTCTATTGGGTTCAGGAAACCGTGCCCCAGCCCAAGGTGAAGTGCTACTTCTGCAGCGCGGAGACGTTCCCGAACGGAGAGCCGCCCGCGGCGCCCGCGCCGGCGCCGGCTCCGGTGCCGACACCCGCCGCCGCGGCTCCGCCGGCCGAAGGGACCCCGCCCCCGGCGAACTGAGGAGACGCGTGAGCGACGCGCTCGCCGTACGCGCGTTTCTCGCGAGCGACCCGGCCGCGGCGAAGGCCGTCTCGCCGGACGGATTCCCTGTCCTCGGCCTCGCGGTGTTTTTCGGGCACACGGCGCTCGCCGAGCTCTTCCTCGCCGCGGGCGCCGATCCGGGTGCCCCGGCGACGAACGCGTTGAAGGTCACGCCGCTCCATGCGGCCACATCGCGCGGCGACGCCTCGATGGTGAAGAGGCTGCTCGAGATGGGCGCCGACCCGGACGCCCGCCAGCAGAGCGGCTGGACGTCTCTCCACAATGCCGCCTCGCAGGGAAGCGTCGAGATCGTCCGCCTGCTCCGCGCGAACCACACCGATGTCTCGGCGCGGACCGACGACGGCAAGACAGCCGCCGACCTGGCGGGCGAGCGCGGGCACGCGGCGCTCGCCGAGTCGCTGAGAGCCTGAAGTTGTCTGCGGGCGGCTTCAGGGTGCGGTGGCGCGGTACACGATCTCTCCGCCCACGACCGTCATGCGGACCCGCGCTTTTGGAATCTCCGAAGCGGGCGTCTTTTCGGAGAACACGTCGCGATCGAGAACCGTGAAGTCCGCGTCGTACGTGGGAGCGATCCGGCCGCGCCGCCCCTCGGCGAACTCGGCGTAGGCATTGTCGGCGGTGAAAAGGCGCAAGGCCTCGGCGCGCGTGAGCGCCTCCTCCTTCCGCCAGCCGCCCGGAGGATGCCCCTCGAGGTCCTGCCGCGTGACGGCCGCGTAGATGCCGAGGAGCGGGTTCTCGGATTCCACGGCGAAGTCGCTTCCGCCCGCGAGGCGCACGCCGGACTTCAGGAGCAGGCGCCACGCGTAGGCACCTTTGATCCGCTCGGGGCCGACGCGTGCCTCGGCCCACGGCATGTCGGACGTGGCGTGCGTGGGCTGGATGGACGCGATGACGCCGAGCTTCGCGAGACGCTCCGGGTCGCCGGGCGCGAGGATCTGGACGTGCTCGATGCGGGGGCGCGGGTCGACGGGATGCACCGCGGCGAGCGCCTTTTCATACGCGTCGAGCGTGACGCGATTCGCGCGGTCGCCGATGGCGTGCGTCCACACCTGGAAGCCGCCGCGAAACGCCTTTTCCGCGAGACGCTCCGTCTCCTCGGGTGCGGTCACGTCGAGACCCCGGTTTCCCGGTGCGTCCGTGTAGTCCTCGAGAAGGGCGGCGCCGCGCGAACCGAGCGCGCCGTCCGCCACGATCTTGAGCGCGCGAACGGTGAGGCGCCCGGCTTGAATCGGTCCCTTCGCGATCGCCGCGTCGAGATTTCCCGGCCCGACGGTCGCGTAAACGCGGATGGACATTTTCTTCTCGGCGGCGAGAGACGCGAGGATCCCGATGTCCGCCGCATCCGAGCCCGAGGCCTCGCCCACTCCCGTCAGGCCGACGCGCGCGCAGGCCTCGAGAGCGGCGAGAACGTCGCGCCGCACCTCGTCGGGCGTGGGCTCCGGAATCGCCTTCGAGATCAGATTCTGCGCGTTGTCCACGAAGACGCCTGACGGCGAGCCGTCCTTCAGGCGTTCGACGCGCCCGCCGTCGGGGTCCTTCGTCTCCGCCGTCACGTGCGCGGCGCGGAGGGCGGTTTCGTTCACCCAGAGCGCGTGCCCGTCCACGCGCCCGAGAACGACCGGGTGCCGCGGCGAAACGGCGGACAGCTCGGCGGAAGTGGGGAATGCCTTCCCGGGCCACCGGTTTTGATCCCAGCCGCGCCCGCGGATCCATTCGCCCTCGGCGGCCGTGGCGGCGCGGGCCCTCACGCGCGCGAGGATCTCCTCCTTCGGGAGGCCACGCAGATCGAGCGCGCGGCGAAGCGACCCGAGCCCGCGCAGGTGGCCGTGCGCGTCCGTGAGGCCGGGGACGACGACGGCTCCCGCGAGATCGACGATGCGGGCCGACGGCGCGAACGCCCGTGCCTCGCGCTCCTCGCCGACGAACCGCAAGCCGCCGCCCTCGACGAGAATCGCGGCCTTTGCGGGAACGGCGTCCCATGCGGAATACACGGTCGCTCCGGTGTAGAGCACGGACGCCGTGGACGGCTTCGGGCGTCGCCCGGGCGCGCCGCGCTTCTGCGCGAGCAGCCAGGGCACGAGATCGGGCTCGGCGAACGCCGGGTCCCACGCGTTGTGGTTGACCCCTGGGAACTCCGTGTACGCAGCATTTCCACCCGCCAGACGCAGGGCTTCGGCCATGCGCCGCGATTCCGTGACGGGGATCGTGTCGTCGGCGTCGCCGTGGAACGCCCACACCGGCGTCTTCCCGAGCCCCCGGGCGATGACTCCATAGGGATCGCCCGATTCGAGGACGCGGCGCATGTCGGGTGGCCGGACGCTCTGAATCGGAAACCCGCGAGACGACACGATGTACCCGCAGATGGGCATGACCGCCGCGAAGACGCCCGGCCTTTGAAACGCGCCCCACCAGGTGCCCGCGCCCCCCATCGACATCCCGAGGAGGGACACGCGCTCACGATCGCCGTGGAACTCGACGAGCGCCTCCTCGAGGGCGCTGAACGCGGCCGTCTCCGGATCTCCGATCCACTGCGAGTCTTTCGGGCATTGCGGGAAGACGACGAGGAACGGCCAACGCGACGGGTCCTTCCTGAGCGCGCGCCCGAGACCCACGCGCGTGTGCTCGCCCTCCGAGCCGCGCTCGCCGGCGCCGTGGAGGGCGAGGAGGACGGGAGGCTTCGAGGCGGGACCGAAGCTCTCGGGCACGAACACCTGATAGGGATACGCGACGCCGTTCACTGTCACGCTGCGCTTCTCGAAACGCGGCTCGGCGGCCGAAGCGGCGAGAGGAAGGGCGAGAAACGCGAGGGCGAGGAACGCCCTCATCGCGAGACGACGACCTCTCCGCCCTTCATCACGAACGGAATCTTCTCGAGAAGCGTCACGTCCTTCAGCGGGTCGCCGTCGACGGCAACGAGGTCCGCGTACTTTCCCGGCGCGATCGCGCCCACCATCGGCCAACCGAGGAGGTCGGCCGCGTTCACCGTCGCCGACTGGATCGCCTGCATCGGCGTCATNNCCCCAGCGCACCATGTGCGCGAACTGCTTCGCGTTCATGCCGTGGGGGTAGACGCCGGCGTCCGTGCCGTACGCCTGTTTGACGCCGGCCTTCACCGCCTTCTGGAAGTTCTCGCGTTGGAGGCGCCCGACTTTTCGCTCTTTCTCGATGATCTTCTCCGGGTAGCCCATCTTCGCGAACTCCGCGAGGATCCAGTCGTCGTTGTAGACGTCGGACACGAGGTACGTGCCCCGCTCCTTCATCATGCGGATGCCCTCATCGTCGATCAGGCTCCCGTGCTCGATCGAGGCCACTCCGGCCGCGACGGCGAGCTTGATGGCCTCGGTCCCATGGGCGTGCGCCGCGACCTTCCGGCCCCACATCGCGGCCTCCACGCAGATCGCCTTCATCTCCTCGAAGGAGTACTGCGGCGCACCGACGGACTCCTCCTCGGAGAGGACGCCTGCCGAGGCGATCATCTTGATGAGGTCCGCGCCGAACTTCACGTTCTGGCGGACGAGCTTGCGCACGGCTTCGACGCCATCCGCGACACCCGAGAAGCGCTCGAACTTGAGGTACGGGGAAAAGCCCGTCAGGTCCGCGTGCCCGCCCGTCGATCCGATGGCCAGGCCGGCGACCTTCAGCCGGGGGCCGACGAACTTGCCGGCGTCGATCGCGTTGCGGAGCGCGACGTCGACGTATTCAGGCGAACCGACGACCCTGAGCGTCGTGAACCCGGCTTCGAGCGTCCGCCTCGCGTAGACGTGCGCCGTCACGGCGACGTCGATCGGCGAGCGCCGGAACCGGTCCGCGTAGTAATCCTCGGGCTGGGACGTGACGTGCGTGTGCACGTCGATCAGGCCCGGGAGGACGGTCTTCGCGGACAGGTCGACGATCCGGGCGCCGACGGGCGCCACGAGATCCGGCCCGACCTCCTTGATCACGCCGTTCTCGACGAGGATCTCCTGGCCCTTTTTCACGGTTCCGGTCGCGACGTCGACGAGAGCACCGGCCTTTACGAGGACGATGACCTCTTTCTGGGGCGCGGCGGTCTTCTCCGCCGCGTCGAGCGAGCGCGCCGCGGGCGATACGAGCACGAGGGCGAGGGCGAGCACGAGGACAAGCGGCTTCGACGTCATATGCGAAAGGCTAGCAGAATCCACCCCCCTAGAATGGTGCGATGCCGCAGCCGGCCCTCGAGGTTCGGGAAGCCGCCGATGCGATTTCGCTCGAGATGGCGCGGGCTCTCGTCCTCGGACATGCCGCGGGTCTCGGTGAGGTTCCGGGCGTGGAACGGGTACGCGCCGACGCGGCGCGCCTTCCAGGGCCATACGCGCCGCCCGCGGGCGCCCTCCTCGTCGCGACGCTCGCGGGAAATCCCGCGGGCTGTGTCGCGTTCAAGAAGCTCGACGGCGAAACCTGCGAGGTGAAGCGCATGTTCGTGGACCCCGCGTTTCGCAAACGGGGGATCGCGCGGGCTCTCATGCTCAAGCTGCTCGAGCGGGCGCGGGAGCGCGGATACCGCCGGGTCCGGCTCGGAACGCTTCACACGATGACGGCGGCGCAGGCGCTCTACCGAGATCTCGGTTTCGTCGAGATCCCGCGCTACCGTCCGGACGAGCACACGGACACGATGTTCTTCGAGAAGAACCTGACGTGACCGACGCCGGACCGAAAGGATGACCATGCCCAAGTCCCGCCGCGAGTTCCTCACGACCACCGCCGCTTCCGCCGCCGCGCTCGTAACGGGAGTGCACGCGGACGCGCAGACGCCGCCCCTTGCATCCACGCCTGCCGCCGGGACGCCGCCTGCGTTCGGAACGGCGCCGGCCGTGGGGCCCGAGATCTCGCCCGCGACGATCGCAGAGGCCGAGAAGCTCGTCCGCGTGGAGCTCACTCCAGGAGAACGGGCGCAGGTCGCCGGCAACTGGCGCCAGGCCATGGCGGGGATCATGGAGCGGCGCGCCGGGCCGAAGAAGGTCGCCCTGGAGGCGTCGCTCGCGCCCGCGTCGCGTTGGGATCCGGTCCTGCCGGGCCTCGCGGCAGGTCCCGCGCGCGACCGCCTCGTGCGCGGCAAAGCCGACCCCGGTCCCCTGCCGAAGCGCGACGACGACATCGCGTTCGCGCCCGTCACCGCGCTCTCTCGCTGGGTCGAGTCGAAGGCGCTCACGTCCGAGCGGCTGACACGCATCTATCTGGAGCGGCTGAAGGGCTTCGACCCGAAGCTGCAATGCGTCATCACGCTCACGCCCGAGCTGGCGCTCGAGCAGGCCCGCCGGGCCGACGCGGAGATCGCGGCGGGAAAGTATCGCGGTCCGCTGCACGGCATCCCGTGGGGCGGCAAGGACCTCCTCGACACGAAAGGCATCCGCACGACCTGGGGCGCGGAGCCGTATCGCGACCGCGTGCCGGACAGGGACGCCGCCGTCGTGGAACGTCTCCACCGCGCCGGGGCGGTCCTGGTCGCGAAGCTGAGCCTCGGGGCGCTCGCGCTCAACGACGTGTGGTTCGGGGGCGAGACGAAGAACCCGTGGCTCGTCGAGGAAGGCTCGGGCGGCAGCAGCGCCGGGCCCGGCGCTGCGACCGCCGCCGGCCTCGTCGGTTTTTCGATCGGGAGCGAGACGGAAGGGAGCATCGTCGACCCGTCCATGCGCTGCGGCGTGACGGGACTCAGGCCCACGTTCGGGCGCGTCGCGCGGACGGGCGCGATGACGCTCTCGTGGTCGATGGACAAGCTGGGCCCGATCGCGCGCGGCGTCGAGGACACGCTGCTCGTCCTCGCCGCGATCAGCGGCCCGGACGCCGGCGACGTCTCGAGCGTTTCGAGCCGGCTCGATTTCGAGGCGGACGGGGCCGTGGCAGGCCTGCGCGTGGGCCATTTCCCCGCGTGGATGAAGGAGACCCCGGCCACGGAGGTCGACCGTGCCGCGCTCGAGACCGTCCGTCGCCTCGGGATGGTGCCGGTGGAGGTGAGCCTCCCGGACTGGCCGTACGGCTCGCTCAACACGATTCTCTTCGCCGAAGCCGCCGCGGCGTTCGAGGAGCTGACGCTTTCCGGCGGTCTCGACCAGCTGAAGATGCAGGTGCCGGACGCCTGGCCGAACACGTTCCGGCAGTCGCGGTTTCTCTCGGCGGTCGACTACGTGCAGGCCGACCGGCTGCGGCGGAAAGTCGCGATGGAGATGGCGCGGATCTTCGAAAGGGTCGACCTCCTTCTCGTCCCGTCGCTCCGCGACGAGATTCTCACGATCACGAACTTCACGGGCCATCCCTCGCTCACGCTGCCCGCGGGCTTCATCGAGGTCGGCGAAGCGCGGAGCGACTGGGCGCCGGATCCGGCGCGCCCGCTTCCGACGTTCTCGCCGAAGAGGCGCGTCCCGCACGGCGTGACGCTGATCGGCCGGCTCTTCGACGAGGGGACGATCGGACGCGTGGGCATCGCGCTCGAAAAGGCGTTCGGCGTGCGAGAAGAGAGACCGAAGGGGTTCTGACAGCTCACGCCGCCTGGAGCCGCTACTTCGGACCAGATTCGCGGTCGCGAGGCGTCAGCTCGGCGGGCACGGAAGAGACGAGGCTCTTGACGCCCTCGACGGTGTCCCCCACACAGCACGAGGTGTGCGCCGATTCGTCCAGGACGTGCTGCAACTCCCGCCCGAGGGACCGATGGGAGTTTTTCACCCGCGTCCGCAGCCGGCCTGCGAGGTCAGCTACCGCGGTTCTGATCCAGGGGTTCCACGCCAACGGACGCCTCCAACGGGCGGAGTCAGTGTACGCCCGCACCTCCTCCATTCCCTCGCGCCTCCGACCGCCTGACCTCGCGCGCCCGGGCGTGCCAGAATCCATGCCCTGCGATTGAATCTTCCCTGAGGGGGTTCCCATGCGTGTACGTCTTGCCGCTATCGCCCTGTCTCTCGCGTTCTCGTCCGCCGCGCCCACCTTGACCGCTGCCATTTCCGCGGCCGCTCCGAGCGGGCCGTCGAAGATGCTCACGCACCCCGCGCTCTCGGCCGAGCGCATCGCCTTCGTCTACGGGAACGACATCTGGACCTGCCGGCTCGACGGCAGCGACGTCGCCCGCATCACGTCGGGCCCCGGCGTGAAGATGCGTCCGGCCTTCAGCCCCGACGGCTCGCTCCTCGCGTTCAGCGCCGAGCTGGACGGCAACCTCGACGTCTACGTCGCCCCGACCGCGGGCGGCGTGCCGAAGCGGCTGACCTGGCATCCCGGGCGCGACGTCGTGCAGGGCTTCACGCCCGACGGCAAGTCCGTCCTCTTCACCTCGCCGCGCGCCGCCTCCAACAACCGGCATACGCAGCTCTACACGGTGCCCGTCGAGGGCGGCCCCGAGACCGCCCTCGCCGTGCCATATGCAAGCCGCGCCGCGTACTCCCCCGACGGGAAGACGATCGCCTACAACCCGAACGCCCCCGCGCACCTGCAGTGGAAGCGCTACCGCGGCGGTCTCGTCTCGAAGGTGTGGCTCTTCGACGTCGCCTCGAACGCGATCGACCGCGTCCCGCAGCCCGCGGCGCGCTGCAACGACGTGGACCCGATGTGGCTTGGCGAGGCGCTCTATCTGCGCTCCGACCGCGACGGCGAGTTCAACGTCTATGCGTACGACGCGAAGTCGAAGGCGCTCACGCCCCTGACCGACCACAAGGACTTCCCCGTCCTCGGCGCCGCGGCGGCCGCGGGACGCATCGTCTACGAGCAGGCGGGCACGCTCCACCTCCTCGATCCCGCCTCGAAGAAGACGACCGACCTTTCGATCACGGTCGCGGGCGACCTCCTTGAGACGCGCCCGCGCTGGGCCCGGGGCGCGAAGTGGATCCGCGACGCGGCCCTCTCCCCCTCCGGCGCGCGCGCCGCGTTCGAGTTCCGAGGCGAGATCGTGACCGTGCCCGCCGAGAAGGGCGACGCACGTAACCTGACGAACACCGTAGCCGTCCACGAGCGCGCGCCCGCCTGGTCGCCGGACGGCAAGGAGATCGCGTACGTCTCCGACGAGAGCGGCGAGAACGAGCTCGTCGTCCGCGCGCAGGACGGCAAGGGCGCGCCGAAGAAGATCAAGGTCCCCGGCGCGGGCTTCTACGACGATCTCGTCTTCTCGCCCGACGGCAGGAAGATCGTCCTGACCGACAACTCCCTCACGCTCTGGATCGTCGACCTCGCGAGCGGCGCCTCGAAAAAGCTCGCGTATGAGCGCCTCTACGCGCCGTCGCGCCAGCGGATTCTGCACGGCTCGTGGTCGCCGGACTCGCGCTGGGTGGCCTACACGCTCTCCGGCCCCACGTACATCCGCACGGCGTTCGTCTACTCCGTCGAGGAAGACAAGTCGTTCCCGCTCACGGACGGCCTCTCGGACGTCTCCGACCCCGTCTTCGACGGCGGCGGCAAGCTCCTCTACTTCCTCGCCTCCACCGATGCCGGCCCGCAGCGCAACTGGTTCTCGCTGCAGAACACCGACGCGCGCACCACGAACGCGATCTACGTCGCGACGCTCAAGAAGGGCACGCCCTCGCCCCTTGCGAAGGAGAGCGACGAGGAGAAGGGCGAGGTGGCTGCCAAGGACGAGAAGAGGGACGACAAGAAAGACGACGGCAAGGGCGCAAAGCCGGGCGACAAGACAGCCGAAGGCAAGGACGGGAAGGCCGCGAAGAAGCCGCCCGAGCCCGTCGTGATCGATCGCGACGGCATCGGCCTCCGCATCATCGACCTCCCGATCCACCCCGCCGAGATCTCGAACCTACAGGCCGGCAGCGCGGGCCAGATCTTCTTCCAGCGCACCGCCGACGACAAGACGTCCGTCCAGCGCTTCGACTTCAAGGACCGCAAGACCGAGACGATCGTCCCCGAGGCCGACGACTATTACNNAAGGAAGGCCCGGACGGCAAGCCCAAGGAGGGCTCGGACGGCAAGCTCAAGCTCGACGCGATCCAGGTGCGCGTCGATCCGCGCGCCGAGTGGCCCGAGATCTTCGACGAGGCGTGGCGCGTCAATCGCGACTACTTCTACGACCCGAAGATGCACGGCCGCGATTGGGGCGCGATGAAGGCGAAGTACTCGCCCTTCCTCCCATACCTCTCGTCGCGCGGCGACCTGAACCGCCTCATCCAGTGGATGTGCAGCGAGCTCGCCATCGGCCACCACCGCAACACGCCGGGCGAGTCGTGGGCCGAGGTCACGCCGGTGCCGGGCGGCCTCCTCGGCGCGGACTACGAGATCGCGAACGGCCGCTACCGGTTCAAGAAGGTCTTCGGCGGCCTGAACTGGAACCCCGAGCTGCGCGCGCCGCTCTCAGAGCCGGGCGTCGAGGTGAAGGCGGGCGAGTATCTCCTCGCGGTGAACGGCAAGGACCTCGCGCCGCCCGAGAACCTCTACGCGCGTTTCGAGGCCACCGCCGGAAAGATCGTCGAGATCACGGTTGGTGGGGCGCCGGACGGCAAGGGCTCGCGCACGGTCAACGTAGTCCCCGTCGCGGACGAGGCGCAGCTCCGCAATCGCGACTGGGTGGAGGGCAATCTCCGGAAGGTCGAGGCCGCGACGGGCGGGCGCGTCGCGTACGTCTACGTCCCGAACACGGCAAACCTCGGCCACGCGTACTTCAAGCGCTACTTCTACCCGCAGGCGGCGAAGGACGCGATCATCGTGGACGAGCGGTTCAACGGCGGCGGCAGCGTGGCCGACTACTACATCGAGGCGCTCACCCGGCAGCCGATCGCGTGGTGGGCGATGCGTTACGGCGAGGACCTCAAGACGCCGAGCGCGTCGATCCAGGGGCCGAAGGTCATGCTCATCGACGAGACGGCCGGCTCCGGCGGCGACCTCCTCCCGTGGATGTTCCGGCACTTCAAGGTCGGGACGCTCGTCGGCCAGCGCACGTGGGGCGGCCTCGTCGGCATCCTCGGCTTCCCGATGCTCATGGACGGCGCGGTCGTCACGGCGCCGAACCTCGGCTTCTGGACGCCGGAGGAAGGCTTCGGCGTCGAGAACGTCGGCGTCCCGCCCGACGTCGAGGTCGAGCAGACGCCGGCGGACGTCATCGCCGGCAAGGACCCGCAGCTCGAGAAGGCGATCGCGATCGTGATGGAGGAGCTGAAGAAGAACCCGCCGCAGAAGCCGAAAAGGCCGGCGATGCCGGTGAGGTGAGGTGCTGGCCCGGATCCGCATCGCATTCGTCCTCTCCGTGACGCTCGCCGCGGGCGCGGCCGCCGCCCAGCCCCTGGCGGAGCGGTACGCCGACATCGGCACGATGATCGTGACGACGTCGGCCTTCACGATGTTCCCGCACGAGAAGCGCGCGCAGGGGCACACCTACGAGGGGAAGTCGTACCCCGCCGACGTCCACTACAGCGACCGCACCGTGGCGATCTTCGTTCCGAAGGGCTTCCGCCCGGCAGACGCCACGGACCTCGTCTTCTACTTCCACGGGTGGCGCAACAACGTCGACGACACCTTCGCGAAGTTCCGCGTCGCCGAGCAGCTCGCGGAGAGCGGCGTGAACGCGGTCCTCGTCCTCGCCGAGGGGCCGAAGAACGCGCCCGACTCCTTCGGGGG
>PLZI01000100.1 GCA_003152095.1 Acidobacteriota bacterium
AACGGCTAACTTCTGAGAAGAAGGGGGCTCGGTCATGGACTCAGGTTTTTCCGCCAGGCTCTGGCGGCTCCGCGCGGCGGGGCTCGCCCTTCTTGTTTTTCTCGGGGCTCTTCCGGCCGGCGCGGCCACGTTCAAGGTCTCGCCGATCCAGATCTACCTGTCCGCCGGCAAGACCACCGAGCTTCTCGCGGTCGAGAACCAGAGCTCGGAGAGCGTGCGGCTTCAGGTGACCGCGTTCGGCTGGAACCAGAACCCCCGTGGCGAGATGGAGCTGGCGCCGACGGAGGACGTCGTGTTCTTCCCGGCGCTTCTGACGCTGGAGCCGGGAAAGGAACGGAAAGTCCGAATCGGCGTCTCGAAGCCCGCGGGTGCGGTCGAGAGGACATATCGCGTGTTCGTCGAGGAGCTTCCCCCTCTCGAGAAACCGTCCGAAGTCGGAAACCGTTCCGAGGTGAAGGTTCTGACGCGCTTCGGAGTCCCGATTTTCGTCCAGCCGGCGAAACTCACCCGCAGCGGAGCGATCGAGAACGCAAAACTGGAATCCGGCACCGTGAAGTTCCAGGTGAAGAACACGGGCAACGCGGCGTTCTCGCTGATTTCGGTGCGCACTTCAGGGGCGGGAGCCGACGGCAGCCAGACTTTCGAGAACCAGGCGGCAGGCTGGTACGTCCTCGCCGGAGGCGAACGCGTGTACGAGATCGCCATTCCGCCGGCCGACTGCCAGCGGACGAAGACGATTTCCCTGGAGGCGAAAACCGAGCGCGACGCATGGAAGGCCTCCCTCGCTGTGGCGCCGGAGGCGTGCGGGCCGGCATCGCGCTGAGAGGGGCGTCGCATGCGCTCTGCCTGCTCGTGAGGCCGCGATGTCTTCTTCTCCTCCTCGCCCTCGCGCTCACCGCAGCGGGCGCGGCCGCGCCGATTCAGCGGGCCGTCGTTCCACTCTCCGTCAACACGGTTCCGAAGGGAGAGGTGTCCGCATTGCTCGTGGGTGACGACGTCCTCCTTCGGGTCCGCGACCTCTCGGCGGCCGGCGTGAGCGGTTTCGCGGGA
Source organism: Acidobacteriota bacterium (assembly GCA_003152095.1). Taxonomy (GTDB): domain Bacteria; phylum Acidobacteriota; class Thermoanaerobaculia; order UBA5066; family UBA5066; genus Fen-183. Next base: position 1,051 of record PLZI01000100.1, read on the forward strand.
CGCCGCGAGCCGCACGACGGGGAGGAATGGGTCTCGCTCGCTTCCCTCGCCCCCGGCGCCTCCTACCGGTTCGATCCGGAGACCGTGACTCTCTCGGTGACCGTCCCTCCGACGTGGCTCGCGGGGCAGGTTTTCGACCTCAGCATGCCGCGGCCCGCCGGCCTCGTTTTCCTCACGAGCCCGAGCCTGTTCGCGAACTACGCCGTCAACGTCACGGACCTCAAGACGTGGAATGGGTTCGGCGAGGCGGGACTGAGCGTCGGCGGAAACCTCTTCTATAGCGCGGTGATGCGGGCGGATGACGGAAGCGTCGTCCGCGGCCTCACGAACGTCACGCACGACGACCGCGCCCGGCTCGTGAGATGGGTCGCCGGCGACACCTTCGCCGCGGCGGGTGGCCTCGGGGGCTCCCTTTTTCTCGCCGGCCTCAGCGTCTCGCGCAGCTTCGACCTCGATCCCTACTTCTCCCGCTATCCCTCGTTCGCGCTCACGGGCGCGGCGACGACCCCGTCCACGGTCGACGTGTACGTCAACGGCAACATCGTGAAGCAGGAGACGATCGGGCCGGGCACGTTCCAGCTTTCGAACCTTCTTCTGCCGGCCGGCAATGGGACGACGCGCATCGTCGTGCGGGACGTGTTCGGGCAGGAGCGGGAGATCACGGGCGGCTTCTACGCGTCGACCGCCGTCCTCACGAAAGGGCTGTCGGAGTTCACGTACAACCTCGGGTTCCGAAGGGACAACCTCGCGACGGAGAGCTGGGACTACGGCTCGCTCTCGTTCCTCGGCCGCCACCGTTACGGCTTCTCGGACTCGCTGACCGCCGAGCTGCGCCTCGAAGCCGACGACCATCTCGTGAGCGGCGGTCCGGGATTCGCGTGGCGGCTTCCGGTCGGCGAGATCGAGGGGTACGTCGCGGCGAGCCGCCAGAGCGGCCTCAGAGGCGGCGCGGCGTCGCTTTCGTATCGCTACGTCGGCCAGCCCGTGAACTACGGCGTCTTCGCCAGCGCGCTGAGCCCCCATTACGCCGCGCTCGGCCTCTCCACCGACCAGGACCGGCCGCTCTGGAACGGAAATGCCTTCGTCGGAATCCAGCTCGGCCGGCTCGCGAGTCTCACTCTCCAATACACCGGAACCGTTCCGCGCGACGCGCCGTCGTCGAAGCGCGTGTCGCTGTCGAGCTCTTCGAACCTCACCCGCGACCTCACCCTCATCCTCTCCTTCGCGCGCGTCTTCCAGGGATCCACGCAGGGAAACGAGGCTTTTGTCGGGCTGAGCTACTTCCTCGGGAGAAACACGACCGCGCTCGCCTCCTACAGCCATCAGGACGGACAAAACATGGGGTCGATCGACGTCCAGAAATCGCTGCCGGTCGGCACGGGCTTCGGATATCACTTCAACGGGACCGCCGGGGACGGGCCAGGCAGCGCGAGCGGCGACGTCCAGTACAACGCGCCCTTCGGCCGATACGAGGCCTCGGTTCTGCGCCTCGGCGGCTCGACGTCATCGACGCTCAGCGCGTCCGGAGGAATCGTGGCGCTCGGCGGAACGGTGATTCCGACACGGCCCGTGGTCGACAGCTTCGCGCTCATTCGCGTGCCCGGCCTCGAAGGCGTGCACGGCACCGCGAGCAATCAGGACGTCGGAACGACGAACGGAAGCGGCGATCTCCTGATTCCGAGCCTCATCCCGTATTACGGCAACCGGATCGGGATCGCCGACCGGGACGTGCCCATCGATTACGAGATCGGCTCGGTGGAACGCACCGTGGCGACGCCGTATCGCGGCGGCGCGGTCGTCGAGTTCCCCGTGAAGCGCGTCACGACGGTCACCGGAAGCGTGCTGATCGTCGAGGCGGGGACGGAGAAAGTTCCGGCATACGGGGAGCTGACGGTGACCGGTCCGGACGGGGTGCCGCAGATCTCTCCCGTGGGCGGCGATGGAGGCTTCTACCTCGAGAACCTTTCGCCGGGCCGCTATCCGGCCGCGGTCGAGCACAAGGAAGCGGTTTGTAAGTTCACGCTCGTCGTCCCGGCGTCTCCATCCGCGTTCGTCAACCTCGGAACGGTGCGCTGCGCCGCTCCCAAGGAAAGCGGGAAGAACCCATGAAGAAATACACCGTCCTCTCGTTCCTCGCGCTCCTCCCGCTCTTCGCCCTCGCGCCGCTTGCCGACGCATTGACTTGCACATTCGGCTCGATCACCAGCGTGAACTTCGGGCCGTACGACGTCCTTGGCGCCAGCTCCACGAAGGCCACGGGGACGATCACCTACTCGTGCACGAACGTGGGCACCAATAGCCTCATGACGATGAATCTCTCGACGGGCACCTCCGGGACGTTCACGAACCGCACTCTCCGCTCGGGCGGCAACGTCCTGAACTACAACTTCTACCCTGACGCGATCAACAGCCAGGTGTGGGGGGACGGCAATGGGACGACGTACCATTACGTCATCAATCCGGGGGATAAGAATGCCCACACGCTCACCGTCTACGGGACGATTCCGGCCCTCCAGGACGTCGGCGTCGGAAGCTACACAGACACGATCACCGTCACGATGAACTTCTAGCGGCAATTCCGCGGAGCGTCTCAGGGCCGCCCCGACACAGTGTCAGAGACGTGTCGCGAGGGATCCACATTTCCGTTGACTGTGGCTAAGTTGTTGACATAGCGTCGGGTCCTCGATTCCATCCGGGTGGCACTAGTCTCGCGATGTCTCCTGCCGAAAGGTGGAGAGCATGAGGACAACGGCAACGAAGGGTGCGGGCCGCAGGCAAGAAGGGAGAATCCTGTCGCTCCTGGCGGGGATCCTCGTCCTCCTCACGGCCTCCGGCTCCGGAACCGTCCTGGCCGGCTCCACCTCAGCCACTCTGTCCGTCAGCGTGACGGTGCTGGCGCGCACGGTTTTGAGCGTCGAATCCCAGCCGTCGAGCCTGATCGTGACCGAAGCCGATGTCGCGCGCGGCTATGTGGAGGCGCCCGGGGCGTCGCTCGTTCAGGTCCGGACGAACTCGCCGGCCGGCTGGCTCCTGGAGTTTCAGCCTCTGCAAGGCCCCTATCGCGCGCTCGAGGTGACGGGCCTGGGCTCGACGGCGCAGGTGAGCGCTGCCGGGGGCTGGCTCGCGCAGCCGTATGCGGGAAAGACGCTCGTGACCGCCTCGCTCGGCTATCGCTTCTTCCTCTCCGGCGACGCCCGCCCGGGGCTCTACCCGTGGCCCGTCTCGCTCTCGGCGATGCCGCGCTGACCGCTCACTCGGGGATTTTCCGGAGCATCCGGTAAAGGGTGGACCGGCTGATGTGGAGCTGGCGCGCGGCCTCCACGCGGTTGCCACCCGTCTTCTCGAGCACTTCCTTCAGCCGATCGGGCGTGACCGTGCGCGCCGTGAGGCCCGAAACAGTCGCCATCTCGCCCGCGCTGACCGCGTCGGCGCGGGCCAGGAGCAGCGGGAAGTCGTCCGCCACGAGCTCGTCGCGGGTGGACAAGGCGCACGCTTGCTCGATCGAGTGCTTCAGCTCGCGCGCGTTGCCGGGGAACGGGTCGTGGAGGATGAGGTCTTTCGCCTCGGCCGAGAGCCGCCGCGGGTACTGGGAGGGCCTCGAGAACATCCGGAGGAAGTGGTCGGCGAGCGCGAGCTTGTCCTCTCCGCGCTCCCTGAGCGGAGGCACCCAGAGCGTGACGACCGCGAGGCGATAGTAGAGGTCGTCGCGGAAAATGTGCCGCGCGATGGCCGCTTCCAGGTCGAGATTCGTGGAGGTCAGGATGCGGACGTCGACCGCGACGTTGCGGTTGTCTCCGACGCGGCGGATCTGAAACTCCTCGAGCGCGCGGAGCACCTTTGACTGGGCGGCCATGGGCATGGAGCCGATCTCGTCGAGGAGAAGGGTCCCACCCTCGGCCTCCTCGAACAGGCCGCGCCGCGCATTCGTCGCCCCGCTGAAGGCGCCCCGCACGTGACCGAACAGCTCGCTCTCGATGAGGTCGTCGGGAATGGCGGCGCAGTTGAGCGTGACGAAGGGCTTGCCGGCCCGAGGGCCGAAGGATGCGATGTACTTCGCGATGACTTCCTTGCCGGTGCCCGTCTCGCCACGAATGAGAACGGTGGATGAGAGCTCGGCGACCCGGCGGGCCTTCTCGAGCAGGCTCTTCCAGCTCGCCGAGTTTCCGACGGCGAAGTTCTGCTCCTTCTCGCGCCGCCAGATGCCGGACGCCATACGCGGGGTCGCGTCCTGCGTGAGGCGCCTCACGACGTCGAGAAGGCTCTGGATGCGAAACGGCTTGACGATGAAGTCGGTCGCGCCGGCCTTCATGGCCTCGATGGCGTCCGAGACGGCGGCCTGGCCCGAGATGATCACGAAGGGAACGGCCGGCGCCTTGCCGCGCACCTCGAAGAGGAGGTCGATCCCGGACATCCCTGGAAGCATCAGATCGCAGAAGATGACGTCGTAGTCCGTGAAGATGGCCCGGTCGAGGAAGAGCTGCGAGCTGGAGAAGAGATCGACCGTCGCGCCCACCTTCTCGAGCGTGGTCCGTACCAACTCGCGCACACCTTCATCGTCGTCGACGACGGCGATTCGCAGCGTGCGAAGTCCCAGTGGTGACACGGCAGGTGGATTCTATGCGTGGGGGAGATCCGCCGCGTGACGAGTCCCCTGCGGGTCAGGACTGGGTCGCCGCTCGAGGCCTCTAGAAGCCCTGGGTCGCAGGGAGTTCCGTGAAGCGCTCGAGCGCGGCCTTCCATTCGTGCCGCGTCTCGCGGAAGCGCCTTTCGCAGTCGCGCATCCGGCGTTTCATCTCCCGGACGGCGTCGGACGGCGGACGCTGTCCGGCCCGCTTCGCCGCTTTCAGCTCGGTGTGCCTCGCGTAGGCCTCCTTCCAGAGGCGAAGCGTGTCCTCCATGCGGGCGCGCGCCTGCTCGGCGCAGGCGCGCAGGTCGTCCGCCATGCCGGAGGGAACCCGCGCGAGCCGTTCCTCCGTGCGCGCGGCCGCGACCTTCACTTTCGCGTTCTCGACGATCGGCGGCGGCGTCACGCGCAGGTTTCGCGCGAGCCGTGTCGCCCGGAACGACTGAATGAGCCACTTGTTCGGGTCCCAGTGGTACCAGCGGATGCCGTTTCGGAAGTCGGACGGAAAGGCGTGGTGGAAGTTGTGGAAGCCCTCGCCATGCGTGAAGAATGCCAGGAACCAGTTGTCTCGGGCCGAGTTCTCCGTCGAATAGGGGCGCGCGCCCCACATGTGCGCGAGGGAGTTGATGAAGAACGTCGTGTGGTGGACGAGGACGATGCGCAGGAAACCGCCCCACAAGAGGCCGCCGAGCGGCCGCCCGAAGAACGCCCCGACGAGAGCCGGGAACCCGAGGCCGAAGCCGATGCCGATCGCGCGCGACCAGCGGTGCTGCCACATGACGCGCGGGTTGCGCGTCAGGTCCGGCACGGCGTCGAAGTTCCTGTCCGGACCTTCCTTGTAGAAAATCCAGAGCATGTGCGCCCAGAGCCCGCCGCGATTGATGTTGTACGGGTCGCGATCCGTATCCACGAAGCGGTGGTGCTCGCGATGGTCGCGCGCCCACTGAAGGACGGAGTTCTGCAGGGCCATGGCGCCGAAGAAAAGCATGATCGATTCGACCGCCGGATGGCACTCGTAGGCGCGGTGCGAGAAGTAACGGTGGTAACCCGAGCCGATGGAGAGCCCGATCGCGAAAAAGAGCGTCAGGCACAGCGTCGGCTCCCACCACTGGACGCCGAAACGCGCCGCGTAGAAAGCCGTTCCCGCGATGCCTGCGATGGGGGAGAGGCAAAGAAACAGAATGTTCGTCCAGTCTTTCCGACGTGCGTCCATACCCGGATCTTACCCCGCGTCGAGACGCATTCGCGATAGAAGAAAGCGTGGACCCCCGGTGTGAGAATCGGGTTCGGGGGAACCGGTGAGGAAGGTGTCGTGGGTCACGTATCGGCGCGCGTTCTACCGCGCGAACGTACACGGCGAAGAGATCGAGATCCGCGTCGGGAAGAGGACTCCCGCGCTCGACGGCCTGCTCGCCCGGGAGGGCAAGCGGCGCTGGATCTTCGTGACGGCGTGCAACCCGGGCGCGCGCCTGCTGGGCGCCGCGGAAAACCGGGTCCTTTCGAACGCGCTGAAGTCCTCTCTTCGAAGCGGGGGCTTTCCCTTCTTCGAGGGCCGCAGCGGTTCCGACGCCGGCGACTGGCCCGAGGAGGAGAGCCTTCTCGTCGTCGGAATTCGCGGACGCGACGCGGAGCGCCTGCGGCGCCGGTTCGATCAGGACGCGATCGTCACCGGCACGCGCGGAGGCGCCGCGCGCCTCTGGCCGTGACGCCGCGGCGCGACCTCGTATGTCCGCCTCGACAGCTCGGGCCGCGTGGAGATCCCGTCGCTCAAGCCAGGCTCGTATTCGATCCTCGCGAGCACAAGCGGGTTCGCGCCCGCCGCATCTGACGGCGTGACCGCCCCGGGATCCGGCCTCGCGGTGATGCTCACGCCGGGGGGAACGCGCGCGTGCTGAGCTGTCACGGTCCCGAGCGGTCAGGCTTCTGCTCACCCTGAGGAGAGGCACCCACCTCAGGCGGCAGGGGGGTAGAGGCGACCAAGAAAAAGAGCAGGAGCACCAACGTCAGACAGACCACGGTGACCGCGAGGCGCGGGCCGTGCCAGAGGCTTTCAAACCAATGCCGAAACTCACTCGCGAGCACGTTGGCTTTGCCGCCGTAGACTTCCATTTCGCGGAGATACTGCTTGGAGTCCTCGGGTTCATAACCCAACGGGTTGGCGGGAGCGGGTGTGGCGATGAGATAAATCACGAGCGCGCTACCAAGGCCCGCTAACAAAATGGCTACGGCAATTATCCTGCGTCGAGCCTGTAGCGGTCCGAAGTTCAGAATCATGTCGCGCGCGCCGGAACCCGCCTCCCGATTGCTCACTTCGTCTCCGCAAGAGGCGCCGTGACGAGTCCCCGCTCCTGCAGGAGCGGCTGGACGATCGGATCGCGTCCACGGAAGGCCCGATACAGCTCGTCGACGTTCGCCGTACCCTCGCGCGAAAGGATCATTTCGCGAAAGCGCTGACCGTTGGCGCGCGTCATCCCCCCGTGCTCCTTGAACCAGTAATAGGCATCGTCGTCCAGCACCTCGCTCCAGAGATAGGCGTAATAGCCGGCGGAGTAGCCGCCGTCCCAGATGTGGGAGAAATACGTCGTGCGATACCGCGGCGGCACCTGCGGGACGTCGACGTGAAAGCGTTGGAGCGCCGACTTCTCGAACGCATCGACCTGCGCCTGCGGCGCGTCGACCGGGAGCGTGTGCCACGCCAGGTCGAGGAGCGCGGCCGCGAGGTATTCGGTCGTCGCATAACCCTCGTTGAACGTCTTCGTCTTCCGGATTTTCTCGACGAGTGCCAGCGGGATCGGCTCGCCGGTCTGGTAGTGGCGCGCGTAGTGGGCGAAAACCGCCGGCTCGAGCGCCCAGTGCTCGTTGAACTGCGACGGCATTTCGACCCAGTCGCGAGGCGTTCCCCCGAGCGTGGGATAGCGAATGTTCGAGAACATGCCGTGAAGGGCGTGCCCGAACTCGTGGAAGAGCCCCTTGACGTCGTCAAAGGAGAGAAGAGCGGGATGACCGGCGGCGGGCCTGGGCAGGTTGAGCACGTTGACGACGACGGGCTTGGTTCCGAGAAGCGCGCTCTGGTCGACGAAGCTGTCATCCCACGCGCCGCCACTCTTGTTTGCCCGCTGGAAATAGTCGCCGTAATACAGCGCGAGCGAACGCCCGTCGGCGTCGAAGACTTCGAACACGCGGACGTCGGGGTGGTACACGGGCAGATCCTTGCGCTCCCGGAAGNNGCCGGGACCATGTCGGTCAGGAGCTTCAAGGCGTGGTCCGGAGTCTTCGCCATCTGGTCGTCCAGGACATAGGCGGCATGCGTCGAAAATCCGAGAAGCTTCGCCCTCTCCGCGCGAAGCTGTGCGAGCCGCGCCGCGATCGCTTTCGTGTCGTTGGGGCCGCCGTGGTCGCAGCGGGCCTCCGAGGCCTCGAGGATTCGCTGCCGAAGGGCCCGGTTCGTCAACGAGGAGAGAACGGGCTGCTGCGTCGTGTTCTGAAGGTCGACGATCCACTTGCCCTCGAGGCCGCGCTCCTTCGCCCTTCCCGCGATCGAAGCCAGGTCCCCCTCGCTCAATCCGGCAAGCTCGGCCTTGTCTGAGACGACGACTGAGGAAGCCTTCGCGTCGGCGAGCAGAAACTGCGCGAACTGAGTCGTGAGCTTCGCCTCTTCCTCGTTCAGAGCGCGAAGCTTCGCCTTGTCGGCATCTTTGAGCTCGGCGCCGGCGCGCACGAAGTTCAAGTGGTAGCGCTGGAGGAGGTACCGGCTTTCCGGATCGAGCCCGAGCGAGTCGCGTTTGTCATAGAGCGCCCTCACGCGCGCATACAACTTCGCGTTCAGATAAATCGCGTCCTGGTGCGCGGCGAGCTTCGGGGCCTCTTCGGCGCGGATCTTTTGCATCGCGTCGTCGGTGTTCGACTGAGCGAGGTTGAAAAAAACCTTCGCGACGCGGGTGAGGAGCTGGCCCGAGCGTTCCATCGCTTCGAGCGTGTTGGCGAAGGTCGGCGGCGCCGGGTCGTTGGCGATCGCGTCGATCTCCGCGATCTGCCGTTTCATCCCCTCTTCGATCGCCGGCGCGTAGTCGGCGTCCTTGATCTTGTCGAACGGNNGGCACAACTCTATCTGCATGAGAAGCACGAGATGAAACTTCCTATCCTCTATGGCTGCGTAGCGCTTCGCCGTGCGGTTAGAGATGCCACAACCGTATGCTTGCGCGTATCTCGAGCACAGCACACTAGGTAGCCGGAATCAGGCGCCGGTGGTCTTGAGCCGGTCGCGATAACCCTCGTAGTCCGGGAGGGCCCTCTCGTACGGGGAGTCCATGAGCGGGGACGAGATCATGAAGTCCGCGCTGGCCCGGTTGCAGGCGACCGGGACGTTCCAGACGACCGCGATTCGGAGGAGCGCCTTGACGTCCGGGTCGTGGGGCTGAGGCTCCAGAGGGTCCCAGAAGAAAATGACGAAGTCGATCGTGCCCTCCGCGATCTTGGCGCCGATCTGCTGGTCTCCCCCGAGCGGGCCGCTCTGGAGCTTGACGACGGTGGTGTCGAGCGTCTTCTCGATCAGGGCGCCCGTCGTTCCGGTGGCGAAGAGATCGTGCTTCACGAGGAGGTCGCGGTTGAATAGCGCCCACTCCAGAAGGTCCTTTTTCTTGTTGTCGTGCGCGACGAGCGCGATCCGCTTGCGGGGACCGCTTTCGAGGGCGTTATCCGTCATCGATGGCTCCTCCATGGGGAGCACGATACCAGCGGGGCGATGAACAGATGCAAGACCTAACCCCATTGGCTTGCCATACTGCAGATGCGAGACTTGGCCCCATCAGCTCGGGTCTTCCGGACTGGCGGAAACGGGCGGATTTCATCCTGGCCCGAGGCCCACGTTGGCTCCAACTTCAAAGGCCGTAGATACGTGTGCCGTCGCGACCCCCGTCCGGGAGACAAGCGTGAGTGCCGAATTGGTGTATGGGCACGGGCGGCTCCGAGTCAGCGCCGGTACGCTGAATCGTGATCGGGATGCAGGAAGATGAAGCGAAGGAAATCGCCGTCTCGAAAAGTGAGCGCGCGGACTTTCTGGCTCAGGCGGAGCGAATAAGCGCCGGCGCCGTTGGGTGCCTTGAGATGTTTGATCGCCTCCCACTGGAAGCCCGTGTGCCGGTAGATTGCACCCCAGTCGAGCTCGCTCAGGCGGCGCAGAGACGCGACAACCTGCTTCAGCTCCGCGGTCTCGAGGCGAGAAAAGACGTCCTGGAACTCGGGACTGTTGAGGTCGAGCCGGGCCCGACTAGCGCCGGCGGCCACGCGAGCGGCTCACGACCTTGGACGTTTGTGCGACGAGAGCGTCGACGTCGGTCTCGTTCGGAGTCGTTGTCGAGGCCCAGGCGAGACCGCGCCTGATCCGCGAACGATGCGGCTCCTCCAAGGTCCAGAGCTAACTCTCAGGCACGACTGCCACGGCAGTGACTGTCGAATCGCGGAATCGTGGCTGTTCACGGTTACCACAATGGTTTACGTCGATCTCGGGGGCTACGTAACCGGAAGATGGCGCCGATCCCGATTTCCGCGGAAGCCTGTCAAGCGAAAAAGCGAAGGCGGATGAAGACGTGCCTAAGCTGTTCTGATGGGCCCGGGCGAAGGTGTGCTTCCCGGACGCCTCGTCGTCTACGCCCGTCCGAGAACGAGCTGGGCCGGCTCCGTCAGGGACGTGTGCAGCTCGACCGAGCCGTCCAGCACGAAGATTTCGAGGCGGGTATTGATCATGTGTGCGATGTTTTCGAGGGGTGTCCTCTTCGTCGAGAAGATGCCGGCCCACGCATTCTTTCCGCTCGCCTTGGCGACGTAGAGCGCGCGATCCGCGATCATGACGACCTGCTCCCACGTCACGCCCTTCGGCGCGGTCGGAATGAACGGGAGGAATGCGAAGCCGATCGAGCAGGAGAGTTGCAACGAGTGTCCCTCTCCGAGATCGAACACACGCTGGGCAACGAGCGAACGGATCCGCTCCGCGAGCGTCTCGGCAACGGACAGCTGCGCGAATCGTCCGATGATGAGGAACTCGTCACCGCCCCACCGGAGGATCGTGTCGGAGCGGCGGCAGGCGTGCTCGAGGACTTCCTTCATCTGGAGAAGGACTTTGTCTCCGGCGGCGTGGCCATGAGAGTCATTCACGGGCTTGAACCCATCGAGATCGACCATCAGAAGAACGAAGTCGGGTCGCGGGACCGAGGCGTCTTGCCCGACGGGGTTGGCGTAGTAGCGGTCGACGAGCGCGATCTCCTTGTCGATCTCGGACATCAGGAAGCGGCGGTTGTGAAGACCGGTGAGGGAGTCGGTGAGGCTCGACGCCTCGAGCTTGAGGATCGCCTCGTTCAGCTCGACGTTCCGGACAGCCAGCTCATTCGTCCGTTTCTGGACCTCGACCTCGAGAAGGCGGCCTCGCTCCGCCTCGCGTTCGAGCTCCTTTCGGGAACGGCGAACGAAGGAGGCGATGACGGCCAGGATCGCGAGCCCGTAAAGCAGGAACGCCCACCTGCTCTTCCACGGCGGCGGGGTCACGATGATGCCGAGCGACGCGCCCTTCTCGTTCCAGACGCCGTCGCTGTTCGAGCCCTTCACGCGGAACACGTAACGGCCGGCCGGAAGGTTCGTGTACGTCGCCCGCCGGCTCGTCCCCGAATCGACCCAGTCGCGATCGAATCCCTCGAGTTTATAGGCGTACCGGTTCTTGGCGGGCGCGGTGAAATCGAGAGCCGCGAACTCGAATGAGACGACGTAGTCCTTGTAGGTGAGGTGGACGTCCGCGGGTTCGGAAACGTCGCGAGGCAGGCGAACCGGCTTCATCAGAAGGTAGAACCCCGTCAGGAGGACCGGCGGCACGTAAGCGTTGCGCCGGATGTGCGACGGAAAGAAGGCGTTGAAGCCGTTGATCCCTCCGAAGAACATCTCGCCCGATACGCTCCGGTGCGAGGCGCCGAAATTGAACTCGTTGCTCTGGAGGCCGTACGACTGGTCGAAGTTCCGGAACGTCCCGGCCTCCGGATCGAAATTCGATAGGCCGCGGTTTGTGCTGAGCCAGAGCGTCCCCTTTTCGTCCTCGAGGATGCCGTAGATGGTGTCGTTCGGAATGCCGTCCTTCTCGCCGTAGCGGCGGAAAACCGGGCGGCTGGCCTTGCGGTCCTCGAGGTTCCAGCCGCTGAGTCCGCCCCCTTGCGTTCCGATCCAGAGAGTTCCCTTCCGGTCTTCGTGCAGGCAGAAGACGATTCCGGGCGCCAGGCTGTCCGCGCGCGCCCGGTCGTTCTGGTAGTGGAGGAAGCTGCCGGAGGCCCGGTCGAACCGGTTGAGCCCGCCGTGCTCGGTCCCGACCCAGATCATTCTGGTCGAATCCTCGGCGAGCGCGAGGACGTTGTTGTCGCTCAGGCTGGCCGGAGTCGCGGGGTCATTCCGGTAGCGGACGAACGTCTCCGTCGAGGGCTGAAAGCGGTTCAGGCCGCCGCCCATCACGCCGACCCAGAGCGCCCCTTCCCGATCAACCAGGAGCGAGGTGACGCCGTTGCCGCTTAGGCTCCCGGGTTTTGCCGGTTCGTGCCGGAAATGCGTGAATGTGCCGCGCGCCGGATCGAACCGATCGAGTCCCGCCTCGAATGTCCCGACCCAGATCCTTCCGTCGCTTGTCCTGGCCAGCGTCATCACCCGGTCGTCCGCGAGGCTCGCCGGGTTCTTCGGATCGTGGCGGAAGACGCGGACTATTCGCCGAGCCGGATCGAGGACGTTCAGCCCGCCCGATGTGCCGACGAAGAGGGTTCCGTCCGGATCCGTGGCAAAGGCCTGGACATAGTCGTTGCTCAGCGTCGACCCCGCCGAGATATCCGACTTGAAGAGGACGAAGGCTCCCGTGAGGGGGTTCCACTTGTCCAGTCCGCTTCCCTGAGCGCCGATCCAGAGTACGCCTCCGCGGTCCTGGTAGAGCGAGAGGACGCGGTTGTTGGCCAGGCTGGCCGGGTCGGTTGGTTGATGGAGGTAGCGGGCGAAGCTGCTCTCGCCAGGCCGGAGGGCGTTCAGGCCGCCGTTCGTTCCGACCCACAGCGTCCCTTCTGAATCCTCGAGGAGCGACCAGACCGTGTTCTGCGAGAGGCTGTCACCATTCGCCGGGTCGTTCCTGAAGAGCGAGAACGAACCAGTGGCGGGATCGAGGCGGGCCAGACCCTTCGCGTAACCACCCACCCAGACCGCCCCGTCGCGTGCCACGAGAAGAGCGCGAATCCGGTCGTCGCCCAGGCTGTCGGCCCTGTTCGGGTCGTTCCGATAGTGGAAGAAGCCGGCCCGTCCCGGATCGAGCCGGTCGAGACCCTCCTGCGTGCCGATCCAGAGAGTGCCTTTCGCGTCCACGGCCAAGGCGCGAATCTGGTCGTTCGCGAGGCTGTCCGGTTTCGACGGCTCGTGGAGGAACCGCGTGAAGGCGCCCGTCCTCCGATCGAATCGGTTCAGGCCCCCGCGGTCCGTTCCGACCCAGAGCGCCCCGTCCGGCGTCTCGGCGATGGCCCGGATCCGGTTGCTGCTGAGGCTGGCCGGGTTCGTGGGATCGTTCTTGAGGGCCGAAAACGAATTCGTGTGGAGATTCAGGCGAGCCAGGCCCCCTCCATCGGTGCCAATCCAGAGCGATCCATCGCCGTCCTCGTGGAGCGCCCAGATCGCGTTCCCCGACAGGGATTCCGGGTCCTGGGGATCGTTCTTGAAAACGGTGAAGGAATACCCGTCCCAGCGGTTCAGACCGTCCTGAGTTCCGAGCCACATGTAACCGCGGTGGTCCTGAAGGATGCAGCTGACCGCACTCTGGGAAAGCCCCTGCTCCAGAGAGAGATGGCTGAAGCGGATGTATCGCGCGGGATCGGCCGAGAGCGGTCCGGTCCACGTCGACAGAAGAACGCCTGCGGCCGCCGCACGGCCGAGCCGCCAAGCGGCGGAAACGAGACCACCCCGGTTAGTTTGCGTTGCCAAGAGCCTTCTCAAACCCGACCCGGGCCGGCCAATGCCCCCAACGCCTCCGGCGGAAGCAGCAAGCGGAGCCCGCTCCTTTCGTTTTTGTCCGGAGGATTATACGGCTGCTTCGGTGACTCCTGGCGACGCCCCGGAGCTGAGCATGGTGCGGAATTCTTCGGCCGGAAGAGGACGCGAGAAAAGAAACCCCTGGACCTGGTCGCACCCGAGAGACTGAAGATGGCGGAACTGCTCCTCGGTCTCCACCCCCTCGGCCACGACCGTGATGCTCAGGCCGCGGGACATGGCAATGAGGGCCGAGACGATTGCCGTGTCTCCCGGGTTCCTGACGATTCCGTCCACGAAAGAGCGGTCGATCTTCAAGCCGTCGGCCGGGAAGTTCCTGAGGTACTGCAGGGCCGAGTATCCCGTCCCGAAATCGTCGATCACGAGACGAACGCCAGATTTCTTGAGGTCGGAAAGGCACGCGACGGTCTTTTCGTCGTGAGCGAGAAGTGCGCTCTCGGTGATCTCGAGGGAAAGCCGCTCCGGCGGCAGCCCGGCCTGGCGGAGGGCATCCCGGACGACGTCGGCGAAGCCGGCGTGGCCCAGCTGGAGCGTCGAGACGTTCACCGCGACGTCGAGGGATCCCAGGCCCTCCTCGGCCCACGCTTCAGCTTGCCGGCAGGCGGTCCGAAGTACCCATTCGCCGATCCTGAAGATCAGACCGCTCTCCTCCGCCACGGGGATGAATCGAGCCGGTGGGACCGCGCCGAGTGAGGAGGAGGTCCAGCGCAGGAGAGCCTCGAAGCCGGACACCGCGCCGCTCTTTCCGTCCATGATCGGCTGATAGGAGAGCGACAGCTCGTTGCGCTCGAGAGCCCGGTGAAGGCCGGTTTCTATGTCGACCCGGGCGGCGACTTCGTCGTTCACGGTCTCGCTGTAGAAACGGTACGAGCCGCGCCCCAGCCTCTTGACCTGGAACAGCGCCGTCTGCGCGTGCTGGATGAGAAGCCCCGGCTCGTCGCCGTCCTGAGGGCTCACGGCGATGCCGATGCTGACGCCGATGAAAACCTCGGCGGATCCCACCCGGTAACTCCCGGAAACCCCGTCGAGGATTCGCTGCGCGACTCGTGCGATGTCATCGACCACTTCGACGTCGGTCAAGACGACGACGAATTCGTCCCCGGAAAGACGGGCAAGGGAGTCCGCCCGCTCGAAATGCGGGGAGGGGGCCACCGGATCGCCTCGACGGAGACATTGCTCCAAACGGTCTGCCACCTCGACGATCAGCTTGTCACCTTCCGCGGGGCCATGGCGCTCGTTGATCTCCTCGAACCGGTCGATGTCGAGGAACAGGGCGGCGACGAGCCGGCCGGCGTGTGCCGCCCGCGGGAGGGCGTATCCCAGGAGGTGCTGGAGCATCGCGCGGTTCGGGAGGCCGGTCAGCCCGTCCAGGTTCGAGAGTCGCCAGATCTGCTCTTCCGCGCGCACCTTCTCGGTGACGTCCTGCACGATTCCCCGAAGCCATAGGGCCTCGCCGTCATCGTCGAGAGAGAAGTCGGCGCAGTGCCGGATGAACCGTACGGTGCCGTCGCTCGGCCTTCGGATCCGATGCTCCGCAGCGAAGGGCCTCCGCTCGCGGGCGGCGCTCCGGATCTCGGCCTCTACGAACGGTCGGTCGTCCGGATGGACCGCTGCGAGAAACGCCTCCGGGCGGCCGTCGGTGGGGTCCTCGAGGCCGAGAAAGGTGGCCGCCTCCGGCGACCACTCGATCCTGCCCGTCGAGGAATCGCAGGACCAGCTGGCGAGGCCGGCGGCTTCTTCGGCTTCGCGGAGCATTGCCCGGCTGGCGCGGAGCCGCCGGCGCGAATGGTCCGCCTCCATCAGGTTCGAGAGTCTCCGGGAGAGGATCAACCAGTTGATCGGCCGGAGGACGAAGTCCGAGGCGCCGGCGTCTTGGCTTTTCCGGACGGATTCGTAGTCTTCGGCGTCCGCGGCGATGACGAGGGGTGTCTCCCGTCCCTCCGGCGTCCTCCGGATGGCTTTGCAAAGCTCGAAGCCGTCGCCGTCCGGAAGCGCACTGTCGATCACCGCGAGGTCGGGCCGGACCGTGGAGAAGAGGGTGGCGGTCTCGGCCGCCGTCGAGGTCCGCCGCACCTCGAATCCGGCCTGCTCGAGGTGCCGACAGGCGGCGAGGAGAGCTGCCGGCTCGCGGTCGGCGAGAAGCAGGATGGGGCGCTGCCGTGGGAGGGAAGGAAGACCGGGCTCGCCCGCGGGGAGCCGCCGCGGTGCGAAGGAACGAATGCCCGTCCGGCCCGAAGGAGCTTCCCGATGGCAGAGTCCCTCTGCAGGCTCGCTCCGGAACGGAAGAAGCTTGGCGATCATCGAACTCCCTCTCGCCTGCCGGATGGCGCCGGCGCTACTCCTGATCCACCCAGGCGTTGATCGAGGCCGTCTCGCTCAGGCCGTTGCTCCAGATGTAGTCGTTGGACCAGACGTAGTCGTTGCTCCAGACGTAGTCGTTGCTCCAGACGTAATCGTTGGACCAGACGTAACCGTTGGACCAGACGTAGTCGCTCGCCCAGACCTTCCCGTCGGAAGCCTTCGTATAGCCGCCGTTCCAGTCGTAGGCGCTCATCCCGGGGATGTAATAGGCCCCGTTGTTGGGATACTGGCGGGCCGGGCCGCCGTAGTGCCGGGTACCGGCGATGTCCTTGTCGATGTCGAGCCCCTGGTTGGCCGAGTCGAATCGTCTGCCCATCACCGCGTCGTAGGCGTCCACGAGGCCGGCGCCCTGCTGGAAGATTGTGTACGCTAGGGCGTTGTTGCTTTCCAGGCGCGGGTTCGCGCTGTTCATGATCCGGAACTTCACCTGGTCCGGCGTGAGCCAGGGATACTTCTGCAGGACGAGCGCGGCGATGCCGCTCACGACGGCGGCCGCCTGCGACGTCCCGGACATCGTGTACTCGACGTCGTTGGCCGCCCGGTACTGGTTGAACGTCGTCGAGAGGAGGTCGTCCTCATCCATGATTCCGAGGATGTGTCCGCCGGGGGCGACGACCTCGGGCTTGACGAAGCCCTCCGTCGTCGGGCCGGTGGAGGAGAACGAGCAAAGCTTGTCGTCCGTCGGGTCTGAGGGCGTGTAGTTGTCGGTCATCGCGCCGACCGTGATGACATACGGGTTGTTTCCGGGCACGCCGATCGTCATCGGGTTCGGGCCGGTGTTCCCCGCCGAGACGACGACGACGATGCCGGCCTGCCAGAGCTTCATGACGGCCTGGTTGACCGGATCGTCCCAGTAACGGGACCGAGCCGGGGCGGCGAACGAGCAGTTCAGGACGCGGATGTTGTACTTGACTCTGTTCGCGAGGATCCAGTTGAGGCCACGGATCACATTGGCGTATGTCGCAGCTCCCGCGCCGCCGAACGCCTGGATCTCGGCGAGATCGGCGTCCGGCGCGATTCCCAGCCAGGTTCCGTCGTCGGCCTTCTGGCTCCCCATGATCACGCTCTCGACATGGGTGCCGTGACCGTAGGTGTCGTCCGGGAGAGGCCCGACCTTGTTCGTGATCGCGCTGTACTCGGCCAAGGTGCTCCGGTCCCTGCCCCGCGTGTCGTGCCTCTCGGGGCTGGAGGCCGACCACCAGCCCGTGTCGAGGACCGCCACGGTGACGCCGTCTCCCGTGATCCCTGATTGGTGGAGGGTCGCGGCGCCGACGAGCGTGGGATAGGCGGAGTCGGGCCACGGGGTCCCGTGGTTGGGATATGAGGCCCCGGCGACCTCGATCGGCGCGTCAGCGTAGACCCGGGCGCCCTTCTTCCTGACGGCGCTCAGCTGAGAGGCGGTGAGCTCCGCCGCCACTGCGTTGATGATCCCGAGTTCGTGCGTGACCCTTCCGCCGACGCTCTTCACCAGCGCCTCCGCCTCGGCCGAGCTGGCGCACTGGACGATCGCGGAAGCCCCGCGAGGAGTCGAGAACTGGTGACCCGCGAGACAGACGGACAGGGCGATGAGGGCGGAGGCTGCGATCCTAAAGGACAGGCTCTTCGTCGGCTTCGCTTCGACTCGCATGGTAGGACTCCTTAATCCGCTCAAAACGACTATCGCAATCGATATGCCCAAAATCCCACTTTCGCGCAAACCACCTTTCGGGGCAGCCGACACCGATCGAATCAGGATGTAAAATNNGCTAGAGAGTATGTGGCGCAATCTTTATTGCGTTTTTGGAGCGCTACGCAATCTTTATTGCGGCAGATTATCTCGAGAAGCGCGCCGCAGGCGGCTAGATTCGGCGGCGATACGTCTGCGCCGTGACCCCGAGAAGCCTGGAGCCGAGCGACGCGTCCGAGGGGACCTGGGCACGTATTCCCGCCAGAAGAATCTTCTCGGCCCGCTCGAGCCGATCCTCGGCTGGCGCGTTCGGAACCGAAGCGATCTGCCGGAGAACCGACCGAACGCCGTCCCACCATCCCGGACGGGGCGGCATTCCAAGGTCGAGTTCGTTCTTCGCCTTTTGAAGGCGATGGCGGTAAGTCGCGTCGGGAAGGCCGAGTAGAGCCGCGCCCTTGTAGGCGACGCCTTGAACGGCCGCCTCGGCTTCGAGGACGAGGTCGACCGCGAGCCAGCGCCCGAGTGGCAGGGCGGGGATCTCATTTCCTATCGTGGCCTTTCGCACCAATGTGGAGAGCTCGGTCCGGAGTGCCTCCCACGGATCGGTTGCAGGCGGCCCAGCGCGCAGGTCGTGCGCCGGCGCACTCGGCAAGGATGCGACTGTGGAAGGGACAGCGCTGCCGGCACTCTCACTCGGAAGGCCGAAGTCCGCGGGTCCGAGCTCCTCGCGCAGACAGAAGATCACGGCCTGCATGATCCGATGCTGGAGCTCGCGGACGTTTCCGGGCCAGGGGTGACGGAGGAGCGCGATCGTTGCAGAGGGGGAGAGTCGTCGCGGACCCTTCTGGTAAAGGATGGAGAACCTCGAAAGAAAGTGCTCGGCGAGGAACAGGACATCGTCGGGCCGCGCGCGAAGGGGTGGAACGACGAGGTTGACGACGTTGAGCCGATGGAACAGGTCGCCCCGGAAGCGGCCGGCCGCCGCCTCGCGCTCGAGGTCCCGGTTCGTCGCCGCGAGGATCCGGACGTCGACTTTCCGCGGCCGGTTCCCGCCGACCGAGGTGAGCTGCTTCTCCTGGACGAAACGAAGGAGCTTCGCCTGAACGTCGAGCGGCAGCTCCCCGATCTCGTCGAGCAGGACCGTGCCGCCGTCGGCTTCCGCGAGGCGCCCCACCCGCCGCTGCGAGGCGCCCGTGTAAGCCCCTGCCTCGTGCCCGAAGAGCTCGCTGTCGGCGAGAGTCGTGGCGATGGCGCTGCAGTCGACGACGACGAGCGGCTTCTGCCTTCGCGGGCTCATTTCATGCAGCGTCCGGGCGAGAAGCTCCTTTCCGGTGCCGCTTTCGCCGGTGATGAGAACAGTCGCATCGGTCGCGGCGACCTGCTGGGCGCGGGCGACGAGGTCGTGCATGACGCTGCTCCGGTACTCGAACTGGAGCCTGTCGGAGGCCTGTCGGTAGCGGTCCAGCTCCGCCTCGAGGCGGCGACGCCGTTCCTCCTCGCTCCGCTTCACGTCGGCGCCGAGCCGAATCCGCTCGAGGGCCGCTCCGACCTGGCGTCCCAATCCTGCGAGGAAGGTCACGTCTCCCACGTCGAAGGGGTACTCCGCTTTGATGACGAGGGCTCCGAGGCTTTGGTCGCGCGACAAGAGAGGCGAGGCGATGACGTGAAGGAGCGCGTCGCCTCCGGACGGGTCTGTGGCCCGGATCCGGGTCTCGGACGGCCGCCGCGACTCCAGCGCATCCCGGATCAGCGCGCTCTCGTCGGGTGATAACTCCAGGGACTCGACGACCTCGAGCAGGTTCCCGTGCTCATCGCGGTGAACGAGGCCGTAGGCGAGCCGGGGCTCCCCGCGGTCATCCCGGACGAAGAGCGCCGTACTGCGAGGCGAAAAGGCGCGGTCGATCCGCTCCACGATCTGCGGCGCGAGCGACTCGACATCCTCGAACCGCGCCATGATGTTCATCGCGTCCCACAGGAGACCCATGTTCCGGTAGTCGATCGCCGTTCGGCCCGTGAAGATGCCGCTCAGTCGATCGAAGCTCTCGGCGTGAGCCGTCTCGGAGCCGGGCTCCCACATGGCCACTTTGTCGCCTCCCGCGCGCTTGGCCGCGTTCAGGGCCTGGTCGGCGCGGCGGATGAGGTCGGCCGTCGCTGAGATCTCGATCCTGCCCGGCTCGAAGGCCGTAACGCCGGCGCTCGCCACGAGCCGAAGCGTCTCTCCGAGGAACGTCGTTTCGCGAACGACCGCCCGGATCTTCTCGGCGACGACCGCCGCCTCGGCGAGGTTCGCGCCGGGAACGATGACCATGAAGACGACGCCGCCGAAGCGCATGACGAGGTCCGACGCCCTGAGAACCGACCGGATTCGCCCGACGAACTCCCGGATCACCTCGTCGGCGGCCTCGCGGCCGAACTGTTCGTTCACGAGGGCGAAGCCGTCGGGGTTGACGGAGACGAGGCCGAGCGGCTGTTGGCGTGCGCGGGCCTCATCGACCTCCTGATCGAGGAGGACGAGAAAGGCCGAGCGCCCGGGGAGCCCGCTCACCGGGTCGAGGAGCACGGCCGAGACTTCCGCCGCATGCTCGGCAAGGGCGCCGCCCAGAAACATGATCCAGTTCCACCAGAGCGCGTGGGACGGGTGGGTGGAGCCGGTGGGAACGACAGCGGCCCGGAGGCGCTCGAAGGGAGTCCCGGGCCCCGGAGGGAGGCGCAGCCCGAGCCAGCCGGCGCGCGGCTCTTCCGCCGCCGGGCCGACGTCGAGTCTGCGGCGCGCTGCCGGACGAAGGTCGTCCTGTCCGCTTCCTGCGGCCAGAGCGGCGATGGGGGGTAGCGCCAGGATGAGGCCGTCCGGATCGCGGCTCTCGGCGAGGCGCGGCCCGTCCGGTCTCGCCGAGTCGACGTCGAGGCCACCCTCCTCGAATCTCGCCGCCTCTTCGAGACTCGACAACTCCGGCAGAGGCGGTCCTTCACCCGCGTGTATCAGCAGAGGCGCCGAAGCAGCCGTCCGTCCCGCCGGGATGAAAAGGGAGGCGGCGCACGCTCCGCTCATCTGGACGATGCCGCGGACGTAGCAGTCGAGCAGCCTCGGCGCGCTGATCATCGCGCTTCATGATGCCCCGTTTCCGCCGGCCTTTGTGAAACGCGCCGAGAACGGGTTCCCCCGCCGGGCCGCAGCGCGATTTCCGGGGGCGCCCCTGGACGCGGCCCTGCAAGGCCGGGGTCATCATCCCATAGCGCACCGGGGCGGGCAGGAATGGTGGAGCTGAACGAGATCGAACCGTCGACCTCCTGAGTGCGATAAAGGGCGCCTCCCTCATTTTCCCAGCAGATTCTGAAGCTTAGCGAGCGAGGAAGCTGCCTGACTGGGGCTTTCGTGCATGCCGGATCGCTGTACGCCGTGGAATGAGGGCCGGCCCCGGTTTCGCGAGTTTTGGGAAGGGCTGTCAAGAGAAAAAGTGAACCCGAAAACGGGTACGAAAACTGGTCGACCTTGGTAACCAATCGAGGCGCGTTTCGTTTTGACGACGAAGCCGTCGAGACCCTGATTCGTGGTGCCTCGGCTTGGATCGCATCTCCCTCGCTGACGGCCCGCGACGTCACGTCGCTTGCTCTCGCTCGTGCGCGACCACCTGTGCGCGCGAGTACACGTGCTCGGTCGTCGCGGGCGGCACGCGCTTCGCGCGAGGGGGATGCCGCCCGCGCTTCGCGACTGCGCCTGAGGGCGCGGGCTGCGCCCGCGCCAGGCGCGCAAGCGGCGCGCCGCGCTCCCGGCTCTCGACTGCGGCACGCTGATTGGCTTTCCGTCTCGGCGTACCCGGCGCACCATCC
>PLZI01000152.1 GCA_003152095.1 Acidobacteriota bacterium
AATCGACTACAAGCTAATCAACCTCACGAGCGACAGGGCCCGGCGGATCCAACTCACGAAAGCGGGCTGGACCTTCGCCGCCATGTCGAACCCCATCCTCGACGGTGCCCAGGTCGACGCCGCCGACCGCCTCAGCAACGAGGAGCGGACGTTCCTCATCGAGCACATCGCCCGATGCGTCCCGGCCGAGGATTTCGCCTTCCGCACGATCCTTGCTGCGATCAAGACGGGGCTCGTCACACCAGAGATGTTGGACGCGGCCGTGAAGAAGCTGCCCGTCACCAAGAAGGACGGCGTCAGCGACTCGTTCGTCACGACGCAGCGCTCCGGCCTGATGTCGCGAATGGCGGACCTCGCTCTCGTCACGCGCGCTCGCGACGGCGTACGCGTCTCCTACGTCATCACCGAATCCGGGAGCAGCTACGCGGCGCGGGCTGTGGCCGCAGCCTGAGTGTCAAGGAGTAAACCGTGAAGCAGCAAGACGTGAAGAGCCTATGCCTCGACCTGCTGAGGGCCGATAGCGAGCAGGACATCATCCGTATCCTGAAGGATGCCGGCTTCTGGGACGACTCGAAGTCGTGGCGGCTCTTCGGTGACAACGAGAGCAACTGGAGCATCATCGGCAGCCAGGCGAGCAAGCCAGAGGCGGCCATCGTCGAGAAGGTCATCAACTCGGTCGACCACCGCCTGATGCTGGAGTGCCAGCTTCGTGGTATGCCGTTGGAGGGCGCGGGGGCGCCGGCGGCCATTCGCGAGGCGGTCGCCCTCTTCTTCGAAGGCGCGAAACCGCCATTCAAGACGACAGCCGGCAAGATCAGCGAGTGGGATAAGCCTCGCCGTACCGAGGTCGCGCGCGGCATCACGTTCGCGGCCACCGGAGCGGCAGCGCGCGAGGGCAACCCGTGCTTCACGATCTGCGACGCCGGAGAGGGCCAGAGCCCGCTCCGCGTGCCGGACACACTCCTCTCGCTCCCGAGGAACCGCTCCAACAAGGCTCGCGTCCCCTTTGTTCAGGGCAAGTTCAACATGGGCGGCACAGGCGTGCTCAAGTTCTGCGGCGAGCACAAGTTCGAACTCATCATCACCCGCCGCCACCCCGAACTCGCCGCGCGAGAGCGGCAGGACCCATCCGACGACAACTGGGGTTTCACGATCGTTCGCCGCGAGTTCTTCGAGGCCGTCAGAAATTCGGTCTACACGTACCTCGCGCCGATCGACGCAGACATCAGGCCCAGGGGCGGGAACATTCTGCACTTCGCAGCGGACGAGCTGCCCGTTTTCCCAGAGGGCCGCGACCCCTACGCCCGCCCGGCCAAGTGGGGTACGTGCATCAAACTCTACGAGTACATGGTGCCTGGAAGCAAAGGGCACATGCTGCGCTCGGACGGCATGTTGAGCCGCATGGAGCTGCTGCTCCCCGACATCGCGCTGCCGGTTCGCCTCCACGAGTGCCGCGCGGGCTACCGCGGGCACAAGGGCAGCTTCGACACGACCCTTACCGGGCTGAGCGTGCGTCTCAACGACGACCGCAGCGACAACCTCGAACCCGAGTTTCCGTTCCAGACCTTTATTCGGGCTCGTGGCGAGCAGATGATGGTCACCGTTTACGCCTTCAAGAAGGATAAGGCCGGTGCTTACCGGAAGAACGAGGGTGTGATCTTCGCCCTAAACGGACAGGCGCACGGCACCCTCTCGAAGGACTTCTTCGCGCGCAAAGCCGCAGGCCGCCTCGGCTATATCGCCGAGTCCCTCCTCGTCGTGGTGGACTGCTCCGAGTTCAGCATCCAGGCGCAGGAGNNCAGGAGGATTTCATCATGAACAGTCGCGACCGGCTCAGCGGCGGTGACCTGCGCGTGGAGATTGAGACGTCCCTTGAGGACTTCCTCAGGAGCTGCGAGCGCCTCCGCGAACTGAAAGACCGGCGGCAGCAGGAGGCGACAACGGAGATCCTGGACGACGCGCGCCCGCTCGAGAAGATCCTCGAGTCAGTGATGAAGCAGAACCCGACGCTCTCGGCCCTCTTCCTGAAGGGGATGCGCATCTCGAACCCGCACGACACCACGAACACTAAGGCCGGGCCCAAGGACGTTTTCAAGGGCAAGCAGCACCCGACGTTCTTCCAGTTCAAGGACCGGGAGTATGGGAAGGAGCTGCGGCGCTCCACCCCGCAGAACCACAGGTGTGGTCTCGCCTTCAAGACTGATGCGGTCGACGACTACTTCACGCGCGCCGTGAATCCCGGTGCCTTCACGGTCCATCGGACCTCCGGCGCGCTCCGCGCCCCGGTGGAGACTTTCAGCGGCCCGGAACTCCGCGACGGGTTCGCGAGCGTGCGCGTGAAGCTCCCGCCGAATGCCCAGGTCGCCGATGAGCTGCGGTACGTAGCCGTTGTGCAGGACCCGATGCGGGACGAGCCGTTCGAGAACCCTTTTTCGATCACGGTGGCGGCGCCCGTGAAGCAGGCGAGCGGCGGACCCCCGAGCCCCCAGCCGCCGAAGGGTCCGGACGACAAGGGTAAGGACGAGCCGACCGCCGCCGGAATCGCGATGCCAAACATCATCCCGATCCATCGCGACAAGTGGGGCGCGCAGGAGCCGCCCTTCGACAAGTACACAGCGCTCCGTATCGTCATCTCCGAGGCCAGCGGGAACGGCAGTGCGGGTCAGGACGTGTACGACTTCTTCGTGAACATGGACAACCTGTACCTGCTGAACGAGGAGAAGGTTTCGAAGGACGACGTGCGCATCCTTCGCGCCCGATTCCAGTACGGCCTCGTCCTGCTCGGCCTCGCGCTCATCCACCAGGATAAGCAGAACCGAACGGATCGGGAGGACCATGAGGCGAAGGAGGAGGACACCCGGGGCGAGGAGAGCGAAGGTGGCAGGGGCGAGGAGAAGCCCCAGCGCATCGAGCGACGCGTGGAGGAGGTCACGAAGGCGCTCGCGGCGGTGCTCCTCCCGACGATCTCTTCCCTCGGCAGCCTCGAGATCGAGATGCCAATAGTGATTGACGACAGCGGTGAGGCGGCGTGAGGCTCAGGGGAGCCTGTGGAAGAGCACGACCTCCTTGCTAGCAGCGATCTCCCCGCGATTACGCGCGTACCATTTCCTGTTCGGGACACCGCGCCAGACTCGGCCGTCGTCGCCGCTGGCGAGCTTCGGGTAGCTGACCTCGCGGAATCCCGCGTCGCGCATGACTGTAAGGTATTCCCCGAGCTGCCAGGACGGGTCGGAGAAGGCGACCATCTGCACCACGAGGGTGTCGGCATCGGCGAGCTTTGCGAGCGAGGTGAACGCGGTCCGGGCGTTGCGGAAGTAGCGCGCGAGATGGGGCTCCTTCCGGTCCCCGAGGGTGTAGTAGGACGCGCCATTCCCGTCGAGGGTGTCCGCGATCCAGAACGGGGCGGTTGTCTCTCGCCGCCCCTGGATCTGCCAGCGATGGTAG
>PLZI01000126.1:0-24682 GCA_003152095.1 Acidobacteriota bacterium
GGATTGCGGCGGCGGCGCTCGTCGCCGGCGGCCTGTTCCTCACGAAAGACAGCTGGTTGGGCGCGAAGCCCCCCGTGGTGCCGACGGCGCCGAAGACGGAGCCCGCGACCGCAAGTACCCTTTCGGCGGCGTCCGCAGCTCCTTTGCCCGCGCTACCCGTGGCCGAGGCGGCGAGGGTCGTCGACCCGAAGGCCGTCGAGGCCGAGGCGCGGCGTCTTGTCGCCGAGCGCGAGAAGGCGCTGCGAGAGGCGGCAGCCAAACAGCCTGCCACGGCGGGGAAGCCCGCAGCGGTGTCCGCGCAGGCACCGGCCATCGGGCTCGCGCCCGTGAGGCCCGCCGAGCCCCCGCGCGCGATCGAAGCCCTTGTGCCGACGCCGAAGCCCGCCGAGGTGGTCGTCGAACCGACCGCGAAGCCCCCTCCGCCTCCGCTGCCCACCGAGGTCTCGGTGCCCGATAAGCCGCCCGTCATTCCCGCCGCGTCGAACGCGCCGGTGCACGAGGGCGACCTCGTGGGACCGGGCGAGGGAGTCGTCGAGCCCCGCCTCGTTCGTCTCGGACCGATGAGCACGCTTCCCCCTCAGGTGCGCCAGCTCAGGCGCGGAGCCGACGGTTCCATCGGAACGCCGATCCTCACGGCGCTCGTGGACGAGCACGGCACCATTCAGGAGATTCGCGTCCTCAGGCCATCGAGCTACAAGTTCGTCGACGAAGCCGCGATCCACTCATTGAAGAATGCAACAATTCTGCCCGCGACGAAGGATGGCGTGAACGTGAAGATGTGGAAGTCCTTCCCCATCACCGTGAAGCCCTGATCCCGACGAGCCCGATTTTCGAGGAGAACACATGAGCCTTTCCGACGACCAGAGGAAGTTCTACGAGAACACGCGCAAGGTGACGAAGGCCGAGATCGACCAGCTCGAGGGCGACATTCAGGCTGAGCTTGCGAAGGTCAAGGAACGCCTCGCGGATCTCCAGAACGCGCAGAAGGCGGCGCGCCAGATGTATGCGGCGGCGAGTCTCAGGCTCGGAGTCCCGAACGATCTCGAAGAGGCCGAGGAATCCTGAGCGGACGCCTCGGTCTCCTCCCCCTGAGTCTCGCGCTTCTCTCCCCCCCGGCTCCGACCCACCCCCCCGGCCCGCCCCGGCGCGTCGTCGCGCTCGCTCCCTCCGCAGCCGAGATCTTGTTCGCGCTCGGGGCCGCGCNNGGATTCGCGCCGGATCTCGAGCGCGTCGTCTCCCTCGCGCCGGATCTCATCGTCGTTTCGAAGGACGGGACGGACCGCGCGGCGTTCGAGAAGCTCGAGGCGCTGGGGTTCCCGGTCGTCGTGACGGGCGGGACGACGCTTGCCGGCGTCCTCGAGGACCTGGCCCGCGTGGGGCACGCGCTCGGCGAGGATGAGCGCGCGGCCGCCGTCGTGGCCGCGCTCACGAAACGGATCGCCGCGGCGGAAACCCTCGGCCGCGCGCGCCCTCGCACGCGGGCGCTCGTCCTCATCTGGCCCGATCCTCCCGTGGCGGCGGGCGTGGGCACGTTCGTCGGCGACGTCGTCGCGCACGCCGGGTTCACGAACGTCGTGCCCCAATCCGCGGGCGATTGGCCCCGCGTTTCGTTCGAGACGCTCGCGTCCTGGAATCCCGATCTCCTGATCCGGCCCGAGACGCCCGAGAACACGGACGTGTTTGAGCGTGCGTTCGGCGATGCGCGTTGGCGCCTCGTGCCGGCGGTGAGCAAGGGCCGCGTCGTCACGCTACCCGGCGGCCTTCTCGAGCGGCCGGGCCCCCGCCTCGTCGAAGCGCTCGAGCGCCTCGCGGCGGTACGCGTGCCGTGAGCTCCCGCCGCTCGGCGTGGACGTGGGGCGCCGCGCTCGCCGCCGTGCTGGGCGCCGCGCTGCTCGCCTCGCTGCTTCTCGGAAGCATCTCCCTCGCGCCGGGAGACGTCTTCCGCGCGCTCGCCGGAGCAGGAGACGCGCAGACGGTCTCCATCGTGCGCGACCTCCGGCTGCCACGCGCTCTCCTGGCCGTGCTCGTGGGCGGCGCGCTCGCCCTCTCGGGCGCCGCGCTCCAGGCGCTGCTTGGGAATCCGCTCGCCGACCCATATCTCCTTGGCGTCTCGGGGGGCGCCGCGTGCGGAACGCTCGTGGGGTCGCTCCTCGGCCTCGGCGCTTCCGCGGGGGCGCGTACCGGAATCTTCGGCGCTCTCGCGCTGCCCCTTGCCGCGTTTCTCGGCGCGCTCGCCGCGGTCCTCGTCGTGGGGTTGGGCGCATCCGTTGGAGGTCGACTGGACCGCGGCCGGCTCCTTCTCTCCGGCGTCGTCGTGAACGCGCTCGCGTCGGCCGTGCTCCTTTTTCTGCTGTCTTTTGGTGACGCGTCGCGCTCGCGGACGTTCGTCTTCTGGATGCTCGGTTCGCTTTCGGGGGCTACTCCGGGCGCGGTCCTCGCCTTGTCGGTCTACACCGTGCTCGGACTCGCGCTTCTCCTGCCGCTCGCTCGCGCATTCGACGCGCTCACGCTCGGGGAAGAAACGGCCGCGACGCTCGGGATCCGCGTCGAGACGGCGAAGCGCACCGCTTACCTCGCGGCATCGCTCCTCGCCGCCGCGGCCGTCGCCTACGCCGGAATCATCGGATTCGTCGGCCTCCTCGTGCCGCACGCCGTGCGCCGCGTCACGAGCTCGCACCGCGCGCTTCTTCTCCTTTCCTTCCTCGGAGGCGCGGTTCTTCTGGTCGTGTCGGACGCCGCCGCGCGCTCGCTCTTCGCTCCCGCCGAAATCTCGGTAGGCGCCATCACGGCCCTCCTCGGGGCCCCGGCGTTCTTGTTCCTTTTGAGGTCGCGGCCGTGACGATGCCGCTCGCCGCCGAGGCGCTCGCCGCTGGTTACGGGGTGCGCGAGGTCCTCACGGACGTGACACGCGCGTTTCCGGCGGGCCGCGTCACCGCGCTGCTCGGCGAGAATGGCGCGGGAAAGTCGACGCTCTTGAAGGCGCTCGCGGGCATCGTCCCCGCGCGGCGCGGAACCGTGCGGCTCGGCGGGCGCCCTCTTTCGGAGATTCCGCGCCGCGAGGCGGCGCGTGCGCTCGGCTATCTCCAGCAGGGCTTCGAGCCCCTCTTCCCGATCGTGGCGCGAGAGCTCGTGCTTCTCGGGCGCACGCCGTGGCGGACGGCTTTCGGCGCGCCCTCCGCGCGCGACCGCGCGGCCGTCGAGGCCGCGCTCGGCGAGATGGACGCCGGCGCGCTCGCGGAGACCGATCTCGGCGCGATGAGCGGCGGCGAGCGGCAGCGCGTCCTTCTCGCGCGCGTCCTGGCCAGCGAGCCAGGAGTCCTGCTCCTCGACGAGCCGACCGCGAACCTCGATCCACGCCACCGTTTTCTCGTCCTCGACGCGATGCGGCGCCGCGCGGAGGCAGGCGGCGCGGTCGTTTTCTCCACACACGAGCTGGACATCGCCGCGTCCGGCGCCGACGACGCGATGCTTCTCTCCGGCGGGCGCGTGCTCGCGGCCGGGCCGGTCGCGGACACGCTCACCGAGCCGTTGCTGTCGGCGCTCTTCAGGGTCGCGGCGTGCGTCACGCCTGGCGCGAACGGACGGCCCCTCGTTTCGCTCGGTCCGGCGCGGCCGCGCTAAGATCCCCGGTTCACGCCATGTGGTTCCGGAAGGACAAAGCTCCACGCGCCCCGCGCGACCCGAAGACGAGCGCGTCTTTGGGCGAGGGACTGTTTCTGAAGTGCGACGGGTGCCGCGAAGCGCTCTATCTGAAAGAGGTCGAACGCAACCTCCGCGTGTGCCCGAAATGCGGTTTCCATTTCCGCCTCCCCGCAGTCGAGCGCCTGAAGCTTCTGCTCGGGGACGGGGGCGGACACGCCCTCTTCACCGAGGTCAGGCCCTCCGACCCGCTGAAGTTCAAGGACAGCAAGCGCTACCGTGACCGCCTGAAGGAATCCGAGGCCAAGACTGGACGGCCCGACGCGATCCTCGCGGCGAAGGGCATGATCGAGGACGTCCCGGCGATCGTCGCGATTCTCGATTACGCGTTCATGGGCGGCTCGATGGGCTCGGTCGTGGGCGAGGTTCTGACGCGCGCGGCCGAGCAGGCGCTTCTCGACCGGATCCCGCTCGTGATCGTGACGGCGTCCGGCGGAGCGCGCATGCAGGAGGGGATCCTCTCCCTCATGCAGATGGGCAAAGTCTCGGCGGCGCTCGCGCGCCTCGGCTCCGCGCGCGTGCCGTACGTCGCGATCCTCACGGACCCGACCACGGGCGGCGTCACGGCCTCCTTCGCAATGCTCGGCGACGTGACACTCGCCGAGCCAAGGGCGCTCATCGGCTTCGCGGGTCCACGCGTCATCGAGCAGACGATCCGCCAGACGTTGCCCGACGGCTTCCAGCGGGCCGAGTTCCAGCAGGAGCACGGCTTCGTGGACCTGGTGGTGCCGCGCGCCGAGATGCGGGCGACCGTCGCGAACGTGCTGAGGCTGCTCCAGACCGGTTGATGGTCCGGCTCGGGAGACGCAGGCTTGAGCACTCTCGTCGCTTCTTCCGGTCTGGCGTGGCTCGACGAATTGGGTCCGCAGCGCATCCGCCCGGGCCTCAGCCGCGCGCGCGCCCTCTTAGCCTCTCTAGGAAATCCTCAATCTTCCTTCGTCTCCATCCTCATCGCGGGCACGAACGGGAAGGGCTCGACCGCGGCGACGATCTCGGCGCTTCTCGCCGCCGGCGGTGTGCGCGCGGGGCTCTATACGTCTCCACATCTCGTTTCCGTCACGGAGCGCATCCGTATCGGGGACGTCGACGTGCCCCGGGAGACTCTCGACGATGTGCTCGGCGTCGTCGCGCGCCTCGCGGCGCCCGGACTCCGCGGGCCCACGTACTTCGAGGCGCTGACCGTCGCGGCCTTCGAGCTGTTCCGGCGCGCGCGCATCGCGGTCGGGGTGGTCGAGGTCGGGATCGGCGGGCGGCTCGACGCGACAAACGTTCTGACGCCCGACATCTCGATCGTCACGAACGTCGCGGCGGACCATCTCGACGTCCTCGGTCCGGCGGTCGAGGACGTCGCGCGCGAGAAAGCGGGGATCTTCCGCAAGGGCCAGCCCGCGCTCGTCGGAGTCACCGGTACCGCAGACGGCCCGCGCGCCGTCCTGCATGCCGAGGCGCGGCGGACCGGGGCGCGACTCGTGGAGATTCCTCCGCTCGAGGCGGTGGGGGCCACCTGTCCGTTGCAGGGGGCTCACCAGCGGCAGAACCTCGCGCTCGCCCTCGCGGCCGCGTGCGCCGCGGCGCCGCTCGATGAGGGGGCCGTGGCCCGGGGCCTCGCGTCGGTGCGCTGGCTCGGCCGCCTGCAGACGCTCGAACGCCCTGGAGCGAGGCCGCTCCTTCTCGACGGCGCGCATAACCCACCAGGCGCTTCCGCTCTCGCCGCGCATCTCGACGTGGCCGGCCTTTCGGGCCATGTCGACCTTCTCTTCGGCGGCATGGCCGACAAGGACCTGCCCGCCGTCTTCGCGCCCCTCGCCGCGCGCGCCCGTCGCATCGTTCTCGTCGCTCCGGTTTCACCGAGGGCCGAGACGCCGGAGACGCTGCGGGTCCGTGTCGGGCGGCCGGAGCTCGAGACGGCACGCTCCGTCGCCGAGGGGCTCGCTCGGCTCGAAGAAGCGGGCGGCGACGGACCTGTTCTCGTCGCGGGTTCGCTCTATCTCGTCGGCGAGGTGCTACGGCTAAGATCGCGTCCGTGACACCGCCTTCTCCCGTCGTGGCTCTCGTCCCCACTCTCACGAAAAAGGACCTCGAAGCCCAGGAGGACGCGCGGCTCGCGATTTACGCCTCGCGTGCGTCGCGGGCGGGGCGCCGGTATCCGGTCGCCGAGGAAGGGAAGTCCTACGACTACCGGACGGAGTACCAGCACGACCGTGACCGCATCATCCATTCGCGCGCCTTCCGCCGCCTCAAGCACAAGACGCAAGTCTTCATCCCGTTCGAGGGCGATCACTACCGCACACGCCTGACGCACACGCTCGAGGTCACGCAGATCGCCCGCACGATGGCGCGCGCCCTCGCGCTCAACGAAGACCTTGCCGAGGCCTGCGCGCTCGGCCACGACCTCGGCCACACGCCGTTCGGGCATTCGGGCGAGAGAGTGCTGAACCGCATTCTCACGGGCGGCGAGCCGTCGATCCCGATCGAGCCGAGGACGGCGGCGCAGGTCGGAGCGTTCAAGCACAACTACCAGTCGGTGCGCGTCGTCGACGTCCTCGAGAAACGATACGAGCACCCGGGCCTCAACCTCACGAACGACACGCGCGAGGGCATCCTCAAGCACACGAACTGGCGTCGCGACTTCCCGTTTCCCGACGTCGACGCCGAGGGCCTGAACCTCGGGTCCGGCGGCCACCTCGAGTGCCAGGCCGTGGGGTGGGCCGACGAATTCGCCCAGCAGGCGCACGACCTGGAGGACGGGCTCAAGCTCGTGGACTTCGGCAAGGTGCTCGCGCTGAGCGTGTCGCGCGCGGTCGTGGAGGCGCTCGGACCCGCCTACACCGCCACGACGGACAACACGGTACGCCAGGCCATGCTCATCCGCGGGATGATCCACCTCCTCGTGACGGACCTCATCACGGCCTCGCGCGTCTCGATCGGAAAGTGGCTCGTCGCGAAAAAGGTCGTGACGTCCGACGACTTCTACGCCCAGCGCCGCAAGCTCCCGGGCTCGCTCGTGGCGCCGTCGAAGACCGGCGACCGCTTCTATCAGGAGCTCAAGGAGTTCATCTACCAGCACGTCATCCACAGCTACCGCGTCGCGCAGCACGATGGGCGCGCCCAGCTTGTCGTCACGACGCTGTTTTCGGCGTGGTACAAGAACCCGCGTCTCCTTCCGGACTACGTGCTGCTGCGCTACCGCGACCTCGCGGGCGTCATGTACCTGAGGGACGTTCCGCTCAAGCGCCTCGACGCCGAGATCGCGTCGAACTACCTCAAGAAGCCGCTCTTCCTGCGCTCGATCGCGGACCACCTCGCGGGGATGACGGACAGCTACGCGCTCTCCGAGTACGACTCGATGGTGTCGGCGTACCCGCGGCGGGCGCCGGGAGGAGCCTGACGCGTCCCGCGATACGATCCGTGCACCCGGAGGACACATGCCACAGGCCGCCGTCCGCCCCGCCTCCCTCCTGAACCGCTCCCTCGCCGAGGCCGATCCCGAGATCGCCCGCATCGTCGCCGCCGAGACGGCGCGCCAGAACGAGGGGATCGAGCTCATCGCGTCCGAGAACTTCACCTCGCGGGCCGTGATGGAGGCCGTCGGGTCCACGCTCACGAACAAGTACGCCGAGGGCTATCCCGGCAAGCGGTACTACGGCGGTTGCGTGCACGTGGACGAGGCCGAGTCCCTCGCGATCGCGCGCGCGAAAGCGCTCTTTTCCCCGGGCAACCCCGACGCGATCCACGCGAACGTCCAGCCGCACGCGGGCTCGCAGGCGAACACGGCCGTTTACCTCGCCTGCCTGAAGCCCGGCGACACGCTTCTCGGCATGTCTCTCGCGCACGGCGGGCACCTCACGCACGGCCATCCGCTCTCGATCTCGGGAAAGCTCTACCGCGTCGTCTCGTATGGCGTCTCGAAGGAGACCGAGACGATCGACTGGGACGCCTTCCAGGCGACGGCCGAGGCCGAGAAGCCGAAGCTCATCATCGCGGGCGCGTCGGCGTACCCGCGCACGCTCGACTTCCCGCGGTTCAGGCAGATCGCGGATTCGGTCGGCGCGCTCCTCATGGTCGACATGGCGCACATCGCGGGCCTCGTGGCGGCCGGCGTCCACCCGTCGCCCGTCGGCCACGCCCAATTCATCACGACGACGACACACAAGACTCTCCGCGGCCCGCGCGCGGGCCTCATCTTCTGCACGCCCGAGTGGGCGAAGGAGGTCGACAAGGCCGTCTTCCCCGGGATCCAGGGCGGGCCGCTCGAGCACGTCATCGCGGGCAAGGCCGTCGCGCTGAAGGAGGCCGCGTCGCCGGAGTTCGCCGTCTACCAGCGCCAGGTCGTCGCGAACGCGAAGACCCTCGCCGCGGCCGTCGCTTCGCACGGCTTCCGGCTCGTGTCGGGCGGCACGGATACCCACCTCTTCCTCGTGGACGTGGGAGCGAAAAAGCTTACCGGCAAAGTGGCGGAGAAGGCGCTCGACGCCGCGGGCATCACCGTGAACAAGAACGCGATCCCGTTCGATCCGAACCCGCCGATGGTCACGTCGGGCCTGCGCATCGGGACGCCGGCCGTCACGACGCGCGGGATGGGCGAGGCCGAGATGAAGACGATCGCCGGCTGGATCGGCGAGGTGCTCGACGCGCCGGAGGACGTGGCCATCCAGGCGCGCATCAAGGCGAAGGTCCGCGAGCTGACGTCGGCGTTCCCGCTCTACTGACGGGTTCCCTCGGCGCTCTTCGGAATTCCGGCTCGCAACCGCAGCCGGATCCGGAACAGCTCCAGGTAAGCCTGCGCGCCGCCGAGGAGCGTCACGCGCGAGTCGGCCGAGTTGAACCAGAGGACGGGCACCTCGGCGATCGCGTAGCCGAGCTGCCGCGCGAGGACGAGCGTCTCGACGTCGTAGGCGAAGCGGTCGACCTGCGCGCGCGAGAAGATCTCCCGCGCGGCCTCGCGCGTGAAAAGCTTGAAGCCGCATTGCGTGTCGTGGATGCCCGGCACGGCCACGAGGCGAACGAGCTGGTTGAAGAGCTTGCCCATGGCCCTTCGATACAGTGGCTGCCGCTCTTTCACGAGCGACTCGTCCACGGCGCGCGAGCCGATCGCGACCGGCGCGTTCGCGGCGGCGAGCTTCTCCCACTCGTAGATGGGTGTGGAGAAGTCCGCGTCCGAGACGAGGACGAGGCGGCCCGCGGCCTCGAGGCAGCCGGTGCGCACGGCAAAGCCCTTGCCGCGGTTTTTCGGAAGGCGGAGGACGCGCAGGTCGAGGCCGTGGCGGTGCCCCGCCTCCTCTGCGCGCGTGGCCGTCGCATCGGAGGAGCCGTCGTCCACGACGATCACCTCGACGTGGGGTGCGGAGGGGCGGGCCGCGAGATAGGCCGAGATCGCGCCGAGGGAGGCGGGGAGCCGTTCTTCCTCGTTGAAGGCGGGGATGACGATCGACAGCTCGATCCCCCGTGCCGAATCCGCGCGAGCGGGCGCGGGCTGCGTTCCGAACGCGGAGGCTTCGCGCGCCACCGTCACACCAGCCCCGCCTCGTAGACGAACTGGTAGCCGAAGAGCGTCGGCCAGAGGCGCGCGGCGGCGAGCGCGGTGGCCCGCGCGAGCCCCGCGAGCGGGGGACGGCCAAGCGCGGGAAGGGCGAGCTCGAGTGGCATCGCGGTCACGTCGACCGACGTGACGCGGAAACCGCTTTCCTCGAGGAGGGTACGTCCGGTGGCCCGCGTGAAAAAACGCAGGTGTGTGCGGTCGAGAATGCCGCGGGGAGCGTACGTGAAGCGGCCGAAGAGGAGGCCGAGCCGCACGGTGACGTTCGCGACGTTTGGGAGCGAAAGCAGGAGAACGCCGCCCGGCTTCAGAAGGGGTTTCAGGGAGTCGAGCAGAACCTCCGGGCGCGGCAGGTGCTCGAGGATGTCGCCGGCCACGATCACGTCGAAGGTCTCCTTCCACGGTCCGGAGATCCCGTCGAGGAGGTCGCCGGTCACGGGCTGGTCGAAGAACGGAGCGCCTTCCTTCGCGGCCTCGGAGTCGAGCTCGACGCCGGCGAGGTACCGGCACACCGGACGGATGCGCCGGGCGAAGAGCCCGGCGCCGAAGCCGAGGTCGAGAACGGCGAGGCCCTTCCCGCGCGCCAGAACCTTCTCGAGGAGAAGGACGTGCGAAGACCCCGGGATCTCCTTCCAGAGATAACGCTGTGCTTGAAGAGATGCGGCGTACTTCAGAGCGGCGTCCTCTGGGCGATCGGAATCCGGCGGCCGCTGCCGAAGGCCTTCGCGGACACCTTGAGGCCGGGCGCCGCCTGGTTGCGCTTGTACTCGGCGCGGTCCACCTGGCCCGCGATCTTTTTCACGAGGAGAAGCGGCGCCCCCGTTCGTCGCGCAGCCGCTTCCACCGAGAGATTCCGTCCGACGAGGCTCTCGAGGATCGCGTCGAGGAGCGGATAGGGCGGAAGAGAATCCTGGTCCGTCTGCCCCGGCCTGAGCTCGGCCGAGGGCGCCTTCGTGAGGGACGCCTCCGGGATGAGCGCGCGGCCGGCGCTCGCATTGAGGTGCCGCGCGAGCGCGTAGACGCGCATCTTCGGAAGGTCCGAGATCGGGGCGAGGCCGCCGCACATGTCGCCGTACAGCGTGCAATAGCCCACGGCGAGCTCGCTCTTGTTGCCGGTCGTGAGCACGAGCGGTCCCTTCTTGTTCGAGACCGCCATGACGAGAAGGCCGCGGAGGCGCGACTGCACGTTCTCCTCCGTGACGTCCTCCGGCAGGCCCTCGAAGAGAGGCGCGAGCGCCCGGCGCGCCTCCTCGAAGAGCGGGCCGATCGGCAGCACCTCGAAGCGGATGCCGAGGTTCTCCGCGAGGGCGCGCGCATCCGCAATCGACCCCTCGGAGGAGTAGGGCGAGGGCATCGCAACGCCCGTCACGTTCCTCTTTCCCAGCGCCTCGACCGCGAGGGCCGCCACGAGCGCGGAGTCGATGCCGCCCGAGAGGCCCAGGACCGCCGTCGAAAAGCCGCATTTCGCGGCGTAGTCGCGGATGCCGAGGACGAGCGCTCGCCGGAGCGACTCGAGGGGATCGCCGCCGGCGTCGTCGGGAAGGTCGTTCGCCCCGGCTCCCGAAACGGGGACGACGCGCGCGGGCCCCTTCTGGCCGCGTTCGATGTCCACGACCACGAAATCTTCCTCGAAGAGCGCCGCGCGCGCGGCGATGCGTCCCTTTCCGTCGAGCACCATCGAGCCCCCGTCGAAGACGAGCTCGTCGTTTCCTCCGACGAGGTTGAGAAACGCGACGGGCACGCGGGCGTCGCGCGCGTAGCGGGCCAGCATCCGGCGCCTGAGGCGCGGCTTGCCCTCGGAGAACGGGGATGCGGAAATCGCGACGACGAGCGTCGCCCCGCGCCTGACGAGCGCTTCGCCCGGGTCGTCGTGATACAGGCGCCGCGCCCGCCAGAAGTCCTTGTCGTTCCAGAGGTCCTCGCAGATGGGCAACCCCATCCGCTCTCCGCGGAACGGCAGCACGATGCAGCCGTCGCCGGGCTCGAACCAGCGGCCTTCGTCGAAGACGTCGTACGTCGGCAGGAGCGTCTTCTTTGCGAGGACCCGTACGCGGCCGCCGTCGAGGAGAGCCGAGACGTTGTGAAAGGGTTTGCCGACGCGGCTCCGGTTCGGCGCGAACGTTCCGACGAGGAGCGCCGTCCGGCGCGCCCGGCGCGCGAGGGTCGCGAGAACACGCGCCGCCTCCCGCGCGAACGACGGCCGTTCGAGGAGATCCCGCGGCGGATAGCCGCAGATCGCGAGCTCCGGAAACACGGCCAGGTCCGCGCCCGCCTCTTCGGCGCGGGAGAGACCCTGGAGGATCCGGGCGGTGTTGCCCGCGAAGTCCCCGACGGTCGTGTCGATCTGACAAAGCGCGAGGCGCACGGCGCTCCCTACGCGAGGCCGGAGGGCTCTGGTGCCTCCATGGGCTCGATCGTCGTCCGCGAGACGAGATCCGCGAGCGTTCGGCCGCGGCGGTCGAAGGCGGCGACGAGGAGCGGCACGCCCGCAAGCGCGCCGGTCAGAAGGAAACCGCCGAAGCGCAGAAACGCGGCGGACAGCGTCGGCGAGCCGCCGTCTTCGGCGCGAATTCTCAGGTCGGCGAGCGCCATGCCCGGCGTCGTTCCCCAGACGAAAGGCGCAAGGACGAGGAGCACGAGAGCGGCGAGCAGGAGGAAGGCCGCGAGCGGAACGAACGCGGAAGGCGGGAAGCGCAGGTCGAGCAGGAGCGCACCGGCGGCGAGCTCCACCGCGCCGACGAGCGCGAGGATCAGGAGATCGGCGAGGCCCGCCGCCACGCGCCGCGCGAATACCACCGCCCGCGGCCCGTCGGGCTCTCCTCCGGCGAGGACGGGCTCATGGAACACGGGGGGAGCGGGCTCGACCTGTTCGCGAGCCGCCTCCGGCACCGCTCCGGGCGGAATCTGCGCTTCCGCGCGTGTGGGCGCCGGACGTTCGCCCGGTGGACCGAAGGGCGTCTCGGAGACGGTCGGAAACAGTTCGAGCGTCGCGCGGGGTTCTGAGCGGCGGCGCGGGGGATCGGGAGCGAGCGGATGTTCGGCGAGCGGGTCGCGCGGAGGCTCGGACATGGCGCTTCCGGCCTCAGGACCTCGGGGTGAGGTGCTTGATGAGGATGCGGGAGAGCAGGTCGGTCGCGCCGCGCGGGTACTTGCGCGCGAAGCGCAGGAGGCGCTGCGCTTCGGCATCGCCCGGCCGGAGGTCCGTAGCTTCTTTCAGGGCGGTCGCGGCCCTCGGGATGTTGCCCGACTGGAAGCTCTGGACAGCGGAGTTGAAGTACGCATTGACGAGGTACTCCTCGACGTCCTGATTCTTGGCGTCGCCCTTGCGGAGCTCCCAGAGAAGCTTGATCGCGCTGTCGTAGTCTCTTTCGTCGTAGGACCTCGAGGCACTGCGCAGCGCCTCGACCTGCTCGTGCGCGCGCTGCGTGGCGGTTGCTGCCTCCGCGTCCTCGGGACGGGCCTTCACGACGGGATC
This sequence comes from Acidobacteriota bacterium, assembly GCA_003152095.1. Classification (GTDB taxonomy): domain Bacteria; phylum Acidobacteriota; class Thermoanaerobaculia; order UBA5066; family UBA5066; genus Fen-183. The sequence continues at coordinate 12,711 of PLZI01000126.1, forward strand.
CAGGTTCTTCAGCGCGTCGATGTACCGACTCGTGGACATCGCGGCGAAACCGGCGGCGCGCATCTCGTCGAGTTGCGCGGCGCTCGGGGCGGCTGGCCCCGGCGTCGGCGCCGCGGAGGACTTCATCTTCTCGATGCGCACGAGAGCCTCGTTGTGACGCGGATCCGACTCGGGCAGCTTCGCGAGGACGAAGATCGCCTCGTCGAGCTTTCCGGCGTCGAAGAGAGCCTGGGCCTTCTGGAACGCGTCTGGCGTGGACGCGCTGGGCCCGCCCTGCCCGCCTGGCTTTACCAGGGTGGCGCCCTCGTGCGTCGGTTGTGGAGCCGGTTTGCCGCGCAGGAAGAAGTAGGTGCCTGAGGCGACCGCCGCGAGAATCACGACCGCCCCCGCGAGGAGAACGCGTACGTCGATCCGGCCCCCACCGCCCGCGCGCCGGCCGGCTTTCCGGGAGTCCTCCGCCTCCGGCTCGAGGCCGGCGTCCGCCCGGTCCCCCGGAGAACGGCGCCTTAAGCCGGAATCCTCCGCGAAGGAAGGGGGCGCCAACGCCTCGATCTCGTTTTTCATGAAATCGGAGTCGCCCGCGCCGGAGGTCAACGGCGCAGAGCTTCCTTCGCCGGGCACGATGGCGGCCTCGATCTGACTGATGTAACCGCGCGCCGTGGCGTCGTTCTCGGAGACGGCCAGGACATCGAGGAACTTGTTGCGCGCGCCGGCGAGGTCGCCGCTCTCGTATTGGGCGACACCCTCGGAAAGCAGGATGTCGATTTTGCGCGCGGAATCGGCCTGCGCCTCACGCGCAGCGTCGATGCGGCGGCTCGCTTCCTCGTTCGAGAGGTCGATGAGGAAAACGCGGCTCCAGAGGTCGATGGCCTCTTGCGTGTTGCCGCGCGACATGGCCTCGTCACCCTGCTTGAGAAACTGCGTGATCCGCGCATCGACCTGGATGCTGGCGGCGGGCCGGGCCGAAGCCGCGGCGAAAGCGGGCGCGGGCATCGGCGGCGGCGCTCCCGCGGCGGACGAGGCCAGCGGGGGAACCTCGGCTGGTGCCGGAATCGCACCCAGAGCGCCTGCGCCGCCGGCGGGCAGGCTCATGCGCAGGTCGTCGAGGCCGCCGCCGAAAGGGTCGCCGACGGGCAGGGACGGAGGGGCGGACTCGAGTGCGGCTTCGGGACGAGGCGCCTTGGGGAGTCCGTGGCCGGACGCGCCACTCGCCTCGTCGGCGAAGACGAAGTCGTCGAGCCCGCTCGCGGACACCGCGGAAGGCGGCGAAGCGGTCGAGCCGCCCTGGAACGCATCCGGCAGTTCTTCGCTCGGCTCGGAAAGCGCCTCTCCGGCGTTTTCGACGCCGAGGTAGTCGCTGAACGGGTCCACGTCGACCGGCGTACCTGGTGCGACGCCGCGCAGCAACTCGAGAAGGCTGCGCGCGGGAGCGAAGCGTGCGTCCATCTTGAGCAGAAAGTCGCAGCCGAGGAGGGCCTCTTCGTTCTTGCCCTCCTGCGCGAGCGCGAGCGTGTGTCGGAACGTCTGGAGGACCTTCTCCCGTGCCTCGGGGGCGAGGGCGGGGCTTCCCGCGTAGGAGTTCATCGGGTCGAATGCTAGCAAGAACGGCGCGGCGCGGCCTGCGGTCGGATACGATTCCCTCGGGGGGGGCGCAATGGCCGCTTTGATCGAGTGCATACCCAACGTGAGCGAGGGGCGCCGGGCGGACGTCGTGACCGCCCTCGCGGAGGCGGCCGTGAAGGCGGGGCCGGGCGTCGTCCTCCTGGATCGCACGTCGGACGCGGACCACAACCGCTCGGTTTTCACGTTCCTCGGGGAGGGTGAGGCGCTCGTCTCCGCGATGGCGGGGCTCGTCGGGGCCGCGCTCGCTGCGATCGACCTCCGGACGCACAAGGGCGCCCATCCCCGCCTCGGGGCCGTCGACGTGATCCCATTCGTACCCGTGCGCGGCGCCACCTCCGCCGATTGCGTGGCCCTCGCGAAGACGCTCGGAAAGATCCTGGCCGATCGTTACGGACTGCCGGTTTACCTCTACGAGGACGCGGCGTCCCATCCCGAGCGCCAGAACCTCGCGAACATCCGCAAGGGCGAGTTCGAGGGCCTCGCGGCGAAGATGGCGGACCCGGCCTGGGCGCCCGATTTCGGCCCCCGCACCCCGCACGTGTCGGGAGGCGCGACGGTCGTCGGCGCGCGGGCTCCGCTCGTCGCGTACAACATCAACCTCGGCACGGCCGACCTCGCGATCGCCGAACGCATCGCGAAAGCGGTCCGTCACCTCTCGGGCGGCTATCGCTTCGTGAAGGCGATGGGCGTGAAGCTCGACGCGCGCGGTCAGGTGCAGGTCTCCATCAACATGACGAACTTCGAAAAGACCCCGCTCCACCGCGTCTTCGAGACGGTGAGATCCGAGGCCGAGCGCCACGGCGTGGCGGTCGTCGGATCGGAGATCGTGGGCCTCGTCCCCCTGGCCGCGCTCCTCTCGGCCGCGAGCCACTATCTGAGGCTCGAGGCCGACCCCGGTCCCCAGGTGCTCGAAAACAAGCTCCTCGAAAGNNGCGCGTACGACACGATTCGCGGCCTCACGGACTCCGTCGGACCGCGGCTTTCGGGCTCGCCGGGAGACGCGCGCGCGGTCGCGTGGGCCGAGGCCGCGCTGAAGAGGCTGGGCTTCGCGAACGTGCGCGCCGAGACCGTGACCGTTCCCCGCTGGGAGCGCGGCGAGGAGAGCGGCGAGATCGTGTCGCCCGCGCCCTTCCGCCTGTCGCTCTGCGCGCTCGGCGGCAGCGTGGGCACGCCGGCGGGCGGAATCGAAGCCGAGGTCGTCGAGGCGCGTTCGCTCGAGGGCGTCGACGCGCTCGGTGAGAAGGCGAAGGGAAGGATCGTCTTCGTCTGGAAGGTCATGGAGCGAAGGTCCGACGGCTCGGGCTACGGGGCGACCGTCCCGATCCGCGGCGGCGCGGCCTCACGCGCGGCGAAAGTCGGGGCGATCGGCGTTCTCATCCGCTCCGTGGGCACGTCGAACGCGCGGTTCCCGCATACGGGGGCGATGAGCTACCAGGAAGGCGTCGCGAAGATTCCCGCCGCCGCTCTCGCGAACCCCGACGCGGATCTCGTTCATCGACTTCTCGAAGGCGGAAAGGTCGTGAGGGTGCGGTTCGCGCTTGGCGCACGCATGCTTCCTGACGCGGCCTCGGCGAACGTCGTCGGCGAGATCCCGGGCCGCGAGAAGCCGGAGGAGATCGTCGTCCTCGGCGGTCACCTCGACTCGTGGGACCTCGGGCAGGGCGCGATCGACGACGCGGCTGGCCTCGGCATCGTGATCGAGGCGGCACGCCTGATCGGACAGCTTCCGAAACGGCCGCGCCGCACGCTTCGCGTGGTCGCATTCGCGAACGAGGAGAACGGCCTCGCCGGTGCCCGTGCCTACGCGAAGGGGCACGCGGCCGAGCTCCCGCTCCATGTTGCCGCAATCGAGTCCGACAGCGGCGCGGGGCGCGTGTCCGGATTCGAGTGGACGGCCGGTCCCGCCGCCGAGCCGTACCTCGCGAGCGTCGCGGCGATCCTGAAGCCGTTCGGCCTCGGGGACATGAAGAAGGGCGGCGGGGGCGCCGACGTCGGTCCGCTTCGCGCCGCGGGCGTGCCCCTTTTCTCGCCGATCCAGGATTCGTCGCGGTACTTCGACCTCCACCACTCGGCCGACGACACGTTCGACAAGATCGATCGCGAGGAGCTGAATACTGGCGTGGCGGCGGTCGCGGCCCTCGCATACTCTCTCGCCGAGTCCGAGGCGCCGCTCGAGCGCATTCCGGAGGCCGAGCGCGCGTCGCGCCGCGAGCGCTAGGAGGGGTCTTTCTCCCCGTCGAGCCCGAGCGCCTTCATCTTCCGATGAAGCGTCGTGCGGTCGAGGCCGAGGCGCTCGGCCGCGCGCGAGACGTTCCCCTTCGTTTCCGCAAGGACACGCGCAAGGTAGCGCTTCTCGAACGCCTCGCGCGCCTCGGCGAGCGTCGCGTGCGCCGGAATCTCGTCCGAAGCCGTGTGGGACGCAGTGCGTGAGGCCGAGCCGTCCTCCGGCGGCAGATCCGCGGCGCGCACGACGGGACCGGACGACATGAGGAGCACGCGCTCGACGAGGTTCTGAAGCTCGCGCACGTTGCCCGGCCAACGCCTTTTCGCGAGGACCTCAAGCGCCTCCGGTTCGAACGCCTTCGGGCGGCGCCCCCGCCGGCGCGCGAGACTCTCGGCGAAGTGCGTGACGAGGAGGGGGATGTCCTCCGGCCGCTCGGACAGCGCCGGCACGCGCAGCGGGACGACCGCGAGGCGAAAATAGAGATCCTCGCGAAACGTCCCGGCACGGATCATGGCAGGCAGGTCGCGGTTCGTGGCGGCGACGATGCGGACGTCGGTCGCGAGCGTCTTCGTGCCGCCGACACGCGTGATACGCCCGTCCTGGATGGCGCGCAGGATCTTGGCCTGCGTGCGCGGCGACATGTCGCCGATCTCGTCGAGGAAAAGCGTGCCGCCGTCGGCCTGCTCCCACTTCCCTTTGCGGTCCTCGACGGCCCCCGTGAACGAACCTTTCATGTGCCCGAACAGCTCGCTTTCGATGAGTTCCTCCGGGATCGCGGCGCCGTTGACCTCGATGAACGGGCCGGCAGACCGCGGCGACGCGCGGTGCAGTGCGCGCGCGGCCAGCTCCTTGCCCACTCCGCTTTCGCCCGTGATGAGGACGCGCGCCTCCGAAGCTCCGGCCCGCTCAATCTCGTCGAAAAGACGCGCCATCGCGGATCCGGCGCCGAGAAGCGTCTCCTTAGCCGCATCCTCGCCGGTACGGCTCAAGAGCTCGTTTCTCAGCGCGTCGCGCTCACGCTCGAGACGGCGCCGCTCGAGCACCTTGTCGAGCGTCAGGAGGACGCGCTCGAGGGACAAGGGTTTCTCGAGAAAATCGTCCGCGCCGCGCTTGACGGCCTGGACCGCCGTGTCCACCGTGCCGTGCCCCGAGATCATGACGACGGGCGTCTCGAGGCCTGCCGCGCGCAGCCGGTCGAGCACGGTGAGGCCGTCGAGATCCGGCAGCCAGACGTCGAGAAGGATCGCCTCGGGGCGCAGCCCCTCCTCGCCGAGGGCGCGCGTGAGCGCGTCCTGGCCGAGGCCGACCGCGTCGACGTCGTAGCCCTCGTCTGTGAGGATCTGCGAGAGCGTCTTGCGGATTCCCGGTTCGTCGTCGCAGACGAGGATGCGCGCCCTGCCCGTCATGAGGCCGGCCATTCGAGGAGGAAGCGGCATCCGTGAGGGGCATTCTCCTCCACCCGCACGCGCCCCGCGTGCTCGGCGGCGATGCGCGCGACGATCGCGAGGCCGAGGCCCGAGCCGCGGGCCTTCGTCGAGTAGGCGGGGTCGAAGACGCGCTCCCGCTCCGCCTCGGGGATGCCCGGTCCGTCGTCCTCGACGGAGATGCGCGCGCGCCCGTCCGCCACGTGCGCCGCGATCCGCACGCGGCCGACGCCGGGAGTCGCCGCGATGGCGTTGTCCACGAGGTTGATGAGGGCCCGCTTCACCTGCTCGGCGTCGGCGCGCACGAGGGGAAGCGCCTGCGGGATGTCGGCCGACACCGTCACGTCCCGTTTCACATTCGCGTACAACTTCGTCACCTGTTGGACGACCGCACCGAGATCCGTCGGGGCGAGATCCGCGGCCGGCAGGCGGGCGAAGCGCCCGAACGTGTCGACGAGCGAGGCGAGCGTCGTGACCTCCTCGATGATCGTCGACGCGCCTTCCTGCACGACCGAGGCGAGGCTTGCGGGATCGTGGTCCTTGCCGAGGGCGCGCCGGCGCATGCGCTCGGCTGCGAGGCGGATCGGCGTGAGCGGGTTCTTGATCTCGTGCGCCATGCGGCGTGCGGCCTCCTCCCACGCTGCGGCGCGCTCGGCCGCGACAAGGGCGGTTGTGTCCTCGAGCGTCACGACCCACGAGGCCGCCTCACCCGAGGCCGCGTGGATGCGCGTCACGCGCGCCTCGAGCACGCGCGGGCCGATCTTGAGCGTCGCCTCGCGCGGACCGGCCTCCTCCATGGCCCGTTCGAGGAACGCCCGAAGCGGCGCGAGAGGCTCGGGCGCGAGAAGCGTGTCGAGCGTGGCGGGCGCCGGCGTGGTTCCGCGATCGAGGAGGCGTCCGGCCGTCTCGTTCAGGAAGAGAAGGTCCCGCGTCTCGCCGAATGCGACGACGCCCGCGTCGAGCCGCGCGAGGATGGTGCGCACGCGGCGGCGCTCCTCGTCGACGCGCTGGTTCGTCGCGACCATTTCGGCGTTTGCGGCGACGAGCTCGGTCCGGCTCTTGCGCAGCTCGGACGTCATGGCGTTGAAGGCACGCGAAAGCGCCGCGATCTCGTCGCCGCCTTCCACCTCGACGAGCGCGTCGAAGTCTCCTGCCCCGACGCGCCGCGCCGAGGCGGCAAGCGCCGCAATCGGGCGCGTCACGCGGCGCGCGAGGAGGAGGCCGACCCACACGGCGGCGAGGAGGACGAGAAACGCGAGGAGGAGAAAGAAGAGAACCTGCACGGCCTCGAGCTGGGCGCGCTCGGCCTTCAACATGGCATAAGCCGAGGTCGCGCGGGAGAGCTGGCGCAGCGGCTCGGCCTCGCCGGGCGGGTCGAAGGTGCCGACGACGAGGAGGCCGGTGGGGAAGGCAGCGACCGTGCGTCCGGCCTGACCGCCGTCGCGCGTGGGCTCGAGGCGGCGCGAGAGACCGCGTGCCTTCGCGTCCTCCAGCCATTCGGCACCGGGTTCGTTCACGTCTCTGAGGGGCCACCGGGCGGCGCTGACGGCCACGGTCGGGCGGCCCGGGCGCCTCCACTCGATGATGTCCACGCCCGATTCCTCGCGCGCGGCCGACAGGATCGGAAGCAGGCCGCTGTCGGAGACGGTGGCGAGCCGCGGCCCGAGGCGCTCGGCGGTGCGGCGCTCGATGGCCGCCGCGCGCGCCCGGACGAGATCGGCAACCTCACGCCCGGCGCGCACCGTCTCCTCGACGGGCGGTGCGAACCAGCGCTCGACGCTTTTCTGCAGGAGGCCGGTCGTGGGCAGGACGAGCAGTGCGATCGGGAGGAGGGCGAGGCCCACGTACGACGCGACGACGCGCACGCGAAAGCGCGAGCCGAAGACGCCGCGGCGCGACTCGAGGACGAGCTTCGCCATGCTCCTCACGAGCACGAAGACGAGCGCGAGGATGAGGACGACGACGATGTAGAAGAGGACGAAGAGAAGGACGCGGTTCGTCGCGGCGACGGGCGNNGAGGTTGCGCGTGCGCAGCACGAGCGCGTAGCCGCCCGCGAGCGCCCCGCCGAGGGCAAGACCGATCGCGACCAGAATTCGGTTGTCCCTCGCCCAGCCCCGTCCCGTCGCCACAGGCGGAGACGAGTCGTTCAGCGCGCGCCGTTCGCCGTCCACTCGAAGATTCCCGACCGCACCCAGGCAGTCTCGGCGCTCGTCGGCACCAACCCGAGGGCCACTCCGCTCCCGTAGAGGCAGCGCACGCGGACGACCAGTGTCTTGTCGAGCAGGTGGTCGCCCATCATGAAGGTCGGCAGTCCCGGCACCCTCGCGAGCGCCGCGGCCGCTTCATCGCGCGTCGGCACGACCTTCGTGTCGAGAAGGCGCGCGTCGAGGCGGCGTTCCACGGCGTAGTCGGACGTGTCGGGCCGGTACGTGGCCGTCACCGCGTAGCGCCTTTCGTCCTTGAGTCCGTCGAACCAGAGATTGCGGAACACGAAGAGGCGCAGCTCCCATGTGACCGTCGTGGAAAGCCCCGAGGCGAGCCGTTGCAGGACGTCCTCGGGGAGGGCCGGTGAAAGGCGCGCGTCGACGTGGACGTCGCGTCCCACGATCCACGTCGATACGCCGCGGATCACGGGTCCGTCGTCGGCGATGAGGCCCAAGGCCGTGTTCGCTCCTGCGAGAAGGGCTGCCGCTACGAGGAAGGAGCGCGTCTGCACCCCCGGACTTTAGCGGTTTGGCGGGATTCCGGTCAGATTCGCGCGGTAAGGGCAGCGGCGCGCGACGGCGTCGGAAGGCCGGCGAAAGCTAAAGCCGCGCGGCTCTCCTCGCGCAGAAGCCGTGCGAGCGTCCCGTGCATCGCGTGGCCGGCTTTGTGGGCGACGAGGTGACCGAGCACGGGGCGTCCGACGAGGGCGAGGTCTCCGACGAGGTCGAGGGCTTTGTGGCGCACGAATTCGTCCGCGAAGCGCAGATCGCCGTTTTCAACGCGGTCGTCGCCCACCACGATGCAGTTGTCCTCCCGGGCGCCGCGGGCGAGGCCGTGGGCTTTGAGGGTCTCGTACTCGGCGAGGAACCCGAACGTACGGGCCGGCGCGAGGTGCGCGGCGTACGACTCGGGCGTGAGGACCACGGTGATCGACTGCCGTCCGACGGCCGGGTTCGGGAAATCGATCGTGTAGGTCACGCGCAGATCGCGCGCGGGGCGGATCTCGAGCTTCTTGCCGCCTGAATCGGTAATGGCGAGGACGCGCGACGGAGCGAACGGCACGGCCAGCGCGTTCTGAGCGGCGAGGCCCGCGGTTTCGAACGCGTCGAGCCAGGGGAGCGCGCTGCCGTCGAGGATGGGCACTTCGGAGCCGTCGAGCTCCACGAGGACGTTGTCGAGGCCCGCGCCTACCGCTGCGGAAAGGAGGTGCTCCACCGTTGCCACCTCGCGACCGCGTTCACCGAGCGACGTCGCGTGGTCGAAGCGTCCGGCCTCCTCGGCGACAGCCGGGACGAACGCATCGACATCGGATCGGTAGAAGACGATTCCGTGGTCCGTGCCGGCCGGGTGAAGGACGACGCGGACATGGCGGCCCGTGTGCAGCCCGATTCCGGAAAGCCGGACGCGACGGGCAAGGGTGTTCTGTGCGCGCATTCGATCCGCGATTTGCACGCTGGATGCCATGGCGGACCGGCCTCTTTACGTGCATTTTCGCGAGATCGAGGCCTCCGCCCGCGACGCGATGTGTGGCGGAATCCCCTCACCTGCGGCTTTTCGGCCACACGGCCGGCTTGCTGGTCAATCGTGCAGAACGCCGGCTGATATCCTCGTCTTGCCCGGAGGCTGCCGTGCTCGCGCCTGCTGAGGAAAAGTACTATCAGGACTTCCTCGCCGTACTCAACCAGAAATGGCAGCCGGCAAAGGCTGCCTTCTACACGCTCGATCTCTCGAACGACACGTTTCGACTGAAGGCGCAGTTCGGCTTCTCTCGCACGGACCGGCTTGCGGATAGCCTCGGGCGCAACGACGGGCTCGTCACCCAAATCTACGAGCGCCGTGAGCCGAGCTACGTCAACAACGTAAACCAGGCAGGGAGGCTGGCGGACGCGATGGTTCAGGCGACGTCCACGCGCATGCTCCTCGCCCCGGTCTACTTCGACGGGCGCATCATGGGTCTCGTCGACGTGCGCGAAAAGGCCGGCCGCCAACCCTTTTCCCAGGACGACGTCGCCGAGATCTCCGGCCTCCTGCGCCGCTTCGCGATCGAGCTGCGACGCATCGAGGAAGCAAAAAGCGGCGGCGAGAGTATCTCCGAGCCGGCGCCCGAGATCGAGCGTCCGCTCGACCACGTGGCCGCCGCGACGGCGCCACCCTCCTCGTTCGATCGGACATCGGGTTTTTCCTCGGAGCAGCTCAGCACGGCGGGTCCGCTGCGCAGATCCGTGACGCCGCCGGTCGAGTTCGAGGCCTTTGCCGCAAACGAGCTCCCGAGCGCGATGGCGCGGGCGATCCGTCTCATCGAAGAGACCCTCGCGCGCAGCGCGCCCCCGAAGGTCGCCGCGACCGTGGGCGGAGGGCTCACCCCGCGTGAAGCCGATTTCATCGTCCTCTACCTTCCCACCTGCCTCAGCTACGAGGAGGTCGAGGTGGCNNCCAAGCCATCCTGGCGGCCGCTCGAGGCGGCGCATGCCAAGGCGCCCGCGATGCGCCGGGCGGAGATCGCGTCGATCCAGTCGAGCGTCCTCGACAGTTCGGCGGAGGGCGTCGTCCTGTTCTCGCTTCTGTTTCGCCACGGCCCAAACCCCGAGGTCCGCGAGGCGCTGCGCTCGGCGCACATGGTCCTGCGCAACGTCCTCGCCGGCGCCCGCAGCGAGGGGCGCTTCCGCGAGGCGTACCGCGGGCTCATCAACAAGCTGCTCGAGCCTGGACTTCAGAAGCGCGCGGTCTTGAAGACCCACTCCTTCAACGTCGGCCGGATGGCCCGCAAACTCGCCGCCCGGCTCGGCGTCACGCCGATGGAGGTCGAGCAGATCACCGTGGCCGGGATTCTCCACGATGTCGGCATGCGCGAGCTCAGCTACGACTCGCTCTACACCAAACGCACGCTGAGCGACGAGGAATTGACCTTGCTTCGCCTGCATCCGCGCCTCGGGGCGCTTCTCGTCGAAGACATCCCGTGGCCGTACCCGGTCGCTCCGCTCATCAGGCATCACCACGAGCAGTGGGACGGCGGCGGTTATCCCGACGGCTTGAAGCACGACAAGATTCCGCTCGGCTCACGCATCATCCATCTGTGCGAAGCGTTCGACGCCATGACGTCTTCGACCTCGTACCGTTCCGTCCTGTCGAACTACCAGGCCATCGACATCCTCGACTCGAAGTCGGGCACGCAGTTCGACCCCGAGCTCACGCCGGAGTTCAAGCGGATCGTCGCGGACGNNCTGCGCGAGGGCAAGGCCAGCCTGCAGGACGGCTACGTCGCGGTGACCGGCGGCGAGGCCTGGCTGTGGAACGTTCACATCCCGCCGTACGGGGCGGGCAGCTACAACAACGTCGACGCGAAGCGGAATCGCAAGCTCCTTCTCCACAAGCGCGAGATCGTCCGCCTCGCGTCGAAGATCCAGCGGTCAGGCGCCACGTGCGTGCCGCTCCATCTCTACTTCAAGGGCCCGCGCGTCAAGGTCGAGATCGCGCTCGTGACCGGTAAGAAGCTGCACGACAAGCGCGAGACGATCCGCCGCCGCGAGGCCGACCGCGAGGCCCGCGCCGAGATGAAGTCCGCGCGGCGGCGTTGAGGGCCGGGCCCGCCTCTCACGGCCAGTAACGGCTCTTGTGCTCGCGGTAGAACGCGAGCGTAAGCGCCAGGCCCTCGGTAAGCGCCGTGCGCGGGCGCCACCCCAAAAGCCGCCCGATCTTCGTGATGTCCGAGACGAAGTCGCCCGGCTCCTGCGCCTTGCGCTCGGGCGAGAACGGCGCGAACTCCCACGGCGCGCCCGTCAGCGCGGTCAGCTCCTCGGCCAGCTCGCGGAAATTCGTCACGCGGTCGCTCCCCACGTTCAGGATCTCGCCGCGCGCCGCGTCGCTCACGGCGCTCGTGAGGATCGCCTCGATGCAGTCGTCGACGTAGAGAAAATCCCGCTTGATCGTGCCGTCGCCGAAGACCTTCATCGGGCCGCCGTCGAGCGCCACGCGCACGAACCAGTTCACGACGCCGTGTCGCGAGTGCCGCATCTGCGCGCGGGGTCCATAGACGTTCGTGAGGCGGAGCAGCACCGACGCGATGCCGTGCACCTCGTCGTACACCGCAATGATCTTCTCGGCCGTCAGATTCGAGATCTCGTAAATGCCCTTCGGATGCGTGGGCGCCGTCTCACTCACGGGCAGCGAGCCAGCGGGGCCGTACTCGCCGCGTGTTCCGGAATGCACGACGCGCGCCCGTGGATTGTGGTGCTTCAGGGCCTCCATCAGGACGGCCGTGCCCTTGATGTTGATGTCGATGTCCGGAAACGGGTCCGTGAGGCTGAGGATGTGGTCCACCTGCCCGGCGAGGTGAAAGACGAAGTCCTGTCCGTCCACGACGTAGTTCATGGCGTTCGCGTCGCGGATGTCACACACGTTCAGGCGCACCCGGCTCCGCACAGGCTCGATGTTGAAGAGATTCCCACCGTAGACTGGAAGAAGCGCGTCGACGATCGTCACTTCGGCGCCCTGTTCG
>PLZI01000126.1:24721-30963 GCA_003152095.1 Acidobacteriota bacterium
ATCGCCGCGAGCTCCGACGTCAGCTTCTCGATCGCGCGCGCGGCCTCGCGGGAGCCCTGCGGAGAGGAGAGCGCGAGCGGGCGCAGGCGGGACGGGGGCGCGATGGCGCGCGCGGGCGCTTCGCGCGCGGCGTCGAGCGGCCGGGCCGCGATCGCGGTGAAGTCGCTCGCGAGGACTCCGGAGTCGATGAGGAGCGCCTCGGCTGCGGCGAGGACCCTCACGAGCGCGGCGTCCTTCTCGTCGAGCAGGTCGAAGTTGTGGACGATGTGCTCGAGGAGGAGGTTGAGGATCGTCCCGCCGTAGTCGGCGCGCACGACGATCTCGAAGACACGCTCGACCTCAGGAAGGATGAGATCCGACCGGACCGCCTCGGAGGGATCCGCGACGTTCCAGTGCGCAACCGGCATCCGCACGTACTCCGTCTTCGGGAAACCCGTCGTGGAGTCCTTCCGGTACGCCTCCGGGAGCGCCGCGAGAAGCGTACGCACGGCCTCGAGCTGCGTCTCGGGAAACTGGAACTGCCGCGCCCCGACGAATTCGTTGAGGAGCAGGAAGCCGCCGGGCGCGAGCGCGCGTCTCACGGTCTCGAGCGCCACCCGGATCTCCCTCACGTGATGAAGCGACATGTTCATCATCACGACGTCGAACGCTCCGGCTGGGAGCGAGAGGCGGTCGAGGTCGATCGTCTCGAACGTGAGGTTCGTGACGCCGGCCTCCGCGGCGGCGCGCCGCGCGAGATCGAGCGAGGCTCGCGAGGCGTCGAACGCCGAGAGCCGGCCGCAGAGGCCGAGCTTCGCGGCCTTGATTTCCTCGCCGGCGGCGCCGCAGCCGAGGCTCGCCCAGCGACCGTCCTTCGGAATGGCGGCGCGCGCCATGAGGCCTTCGATCCAGTTCGTGTGCGGGGCGCCGGAGACGCGCGCCTGGAAGATCTCTTCGAAGACGACCGGCGAATCGAGCCAGCCCTGTAGATGGTCGATCGCGCGGGCCGTCGCCGTCTCGTCCCACCGCGCCACGACTCGGGAGTTCGCCGCCGTCGTGGACGGGCCGCTCCCGGCCGGCTTGGAATCGCTCACCTCTCGCGAGTTTATCCAATGCACGCCCGACGTTCGGACCGGCGGTTTCGACGAGAACTGACGTAGATTGTCCGGGTGTCGATGCCGAGACAGATGGCGCGCCGCCCGGGGGTGCAAGCGGCCCTCGTCTTCGCTGTGGCGTTCGTGCTTTACAACGCGAACCTGCGCTACCTCGCGAGCTTCGACAGCCTCGCCTCCAGCCTGCTGCCTTTCCGGATCCTTTCTGGCCACGGGCTGACCCTCCAAGCGCCGGCGGAGCTCCCGCCCGCGGTCGCGTACTCGATCGTGCGCTCGCGAACGGGCTCCTGGATCTCCTTCTATCCCGTCGTGACGCCGCTCCTCGTGACGCCTCTCTACGTGCCGGCGGCGGCCTGGGTCGCGCGGGGCGGCGAGCTCGAGACGGCGCGGGTCCTGATGGAGAAACTCGCCGCTTCCGTCGTGGCCGCCGGCTCGGCCACCTTGCTCTTTCTCGTCCTCCTCCGGCTGACACGCCCACGCTTCGCGCTCCTCCTGACGGCCGCGTACGCCTTCGGGACCTCGACGTGGACGGTGTCGAGCCAGGCGCTCTGGCAGCACGGCACGGGAGAGCTCCTGCTCGCCGCGTGCCTGCTCCTTCTCGCGCGGGACGCAGGCTCNNGTACACTTCGACAGTCTCTTCGGCGGATACGGCACGTACGTGGGCCCCGACGGAAGGCTCGTCGGGCGCAACCGGACGGGCCTCGCGGCGCTGGGCGGCCTCGCCGGGCTCCTCTTCAGCAACCGCGGCCTCTTCTTCTTCTCGCCGGTCGCCCTCCTCGTCGCGGCCGTTCCCTGGCGCGGCCCCGAACGCCTGCGGGGCACGAGGCTTCTTCTCCTCGGGTATCTCGCGTCCCTCTACGTGCACGGGCAGACTTTCGACTGGGCGGGGGGATACTGCTATGGGCCGCGCTACGCGATCCACGGACTTCCCGTCCTCATCGCGTCCCTCGCCGTTCCGCTCGAGCGCGCGTGGAGCCGCACCTTCGGCCGGGTCCTCGTCGGCCTCGCGATCGCCATCGCGGTTCTTTTCCAGGTTGCCGGCGCGTTCTTCTATCCGCGCGGAGACAGCGGGAACTGGGGCTACGGGCTCTGGACGCTCCGGCGCTCGCCCCCCGCGCTTGCTCTCGCCGCGGGGCCGGCGCCGCCCGACTTCCTCGGCCTCCTCGTGCCGCGGCTCGCGACGCGCGCGCCGCTCGGGGATCGCGCCACGGCCGTGCGCTACGCGTGGGAGGAGGAGCCGCCGACGCGTTGGGCGCCGGGCGAGAGGCGCCGCCGCGCCGTCCGCGTCACGAACGAAGGAAACGACTCGTGGAAGGGGCTCGGCGGCTTCATGAACGCGGGCGGCGTGCGCCTTCTCGTGAGGTGGCGGCGCGGGGGGCTCGACGGGCCGATTCTCTTCGAGGAGACCCGCTGGGCCTTCCTGCGCCTGAAGGCCGGCGGCACGGTCCGCCTCGAGTTCGACGCGGAGGCCCCGCCGGAAGAAGGACCCGTAACGCTCGCCGTCGAGCTGACGCAGTTGCAGGTGGGCCCGTTCTCGGAACGCGGACGCCCGCCGCTCGCCGCGAGCGCCACGGTCGCGCGGCCCGAGGACGGCCTCTCTTGGTCGATCGAAGGCCCGCCAGCGGTCGCGTCGGGCGGCGCGGCGCGCTTCTCGATTGCGGTTTCTGGAGCGGCGCCGGGAGCTGCGGCGCTTTTCTGGCGGTGGCGCCGGCCCGGCGGCCCCGTCGTGACGGCGGGTGGGGGCGTGCCCCTGGCGAGGGAGCCGGACGGGACGCTTCGGGCCGACGTGACCGTAGACGCACGAGTCGTATCGGGCGATTACCTCCTCGAGTTCGGCCTCGACGACCCGGCACGCGCGGGGGAGGACTTTCGGGCAGCAGCTTCCCGAAGGATCGCCGTTCGCTGACGGGCGCCGACGAAAACTGCGTGGCGTCCTCCTGCTGACCACCAAATTTTGACAGCGTCGGTCATCTGAAAAACCCGACCTTCGCTGAAAGCCGGGCTCGCCCGTGAGAGCCATCACGGAATAAGATCAAGAAAACGTTAGGGTTCCGCGGGCTTCCGCACTTCGGGGCGAAGAACTCGCTTTCGGTCATGCGCCACGGGAGCGGCAAGGATCGTGTATATGGGCCTGTCTTCTCCCCATCCGGTGTACGGCGAAGCGCGTCGCTGCGTTGGCATTTGCCCTGACGGGAGGCCTCTTCGCACGCTCAGCATCCGCCGCTCGTCCGGTCGACGGAGCGCTTTCCGCCGGAGCCTCGTCGGACTCGCATGACGATCTCTCGTAGCTCCTTCGTCCGCCTTCTGGCGCTGGCCGCCATCTTCCTGCCCGGAATCCCGGCGCAGGCCGCCCAGCCGGGCGGACCTGAAATGTCCCGCGTTTCCGCGGGTCGCCCGGGAGCCATCGTCGACGCTCCGTCGGGCCAGGGAGAGGCGGAGCTCCTCGCCTTCGATTCGACGTTCACGGCGAAGCTGCTCGCCCTGACGCCCGAGGAAAGCCTTCGCGCGGACGACTGGCCGATCGCTCCGGGTATGCGGCGGAGCGTGGTGCTGACGCGACGCGACAACTACGCGACCGACGCGCGCATCGTGAAAATCGATGGCGACCGCGAGGTCGAGCTGCCGCGCTCGCGCCTCCTCTTCTTCCGCGGCGAATCCGAGGACGGAACGCGGGTCGGCGTCTCGCTCGACCCCGACTCGGGCCAGATGCGCGGGCTCTCGATAGGCCCCGAGGGACTCCACGAGCTCGTGTCGCCCGAGGGAAGCCGGCGCCAGCAGATGGTCGTCGCGCAGGGCGGAGACCGCGATCCAAGAGCGCCGGCTCCTTCGTGGAAGTGCTCCGAAGAAGAGATGACCATCGTTCCGGGCGTGCGCGAGTTCGCGCCCGCGCCGCCGTCGGCCCGCACGGCGCTCCTCGCGTACAACAAGTCGGGGGTCATCGCGGTCGACACCGACAACGAGTTCATGAACCTGAAGTTCGGAAACAACACGACGAGCGCCACGAACTACATCGCAAGCCTCTTCAATTACATAAACATCATCTACGAGCGGGATCTTCAGCTCCATGTCCTTCAGGGCTACACGATCCTTCGCGTCTCGACGACCACCGACCCGTGGACGAAGAACTCCGGCTCGAACGCCTCCAGCGCCGAGCTGAGCGAGGTCTCGAGTTACTGGAGTGCCCACTACGGAAACGTGAAGCGCATGTCCACCGCGATGCTTTCGGGCAAACAGCCGAACCCGAATAACGCGTCCGGCATCGCGTGGACCTCGGGGAGTCCGAGTTCGACGGTTCTGTGCAAGACCGACCCGACGTTTGGAGCCGCTTACACCTTCAGTAAGGTCTTCATGTTTCAGCAGGACACGTCGGCCTACGACGTCCTGATCACCGCGCACGAAACCGGCCACAACATGGGATCGATTCATACGCACTGCTACACCCCCCCGGCCGACCCCTGCTACAACCTCGAACGATCCAACCC
Organism: Acidobacteriota bacterium; assembly: GCA_003152095.1. GTDB lineage: Bacteria > Acidobacteriota > Thermoanaerobaculia > UBA5066 > UBA5066 > Fen-183. Next base: position 29,295 of record PLZI01000126.1, read on the forward strand.
GTCGTGCTACACGGGTACAACGAGCTGCCCCGCCCCCCTCACGATCAACTTGTATGTCGCGAACGGCACGCTGATGAGCTACTGCCAGCTCTCGCCGTGCGGCTCGACCACGACCCTCGCCTTCCATCCGCGGTCGCTGACCGAATACATCAACCGCAACATCAGCATCGCCTCCGGCGCCGGCGGCTGCATCTTCGCCGTGGGAACCACACTGAACCCCGCGCCGACGGTCACGAGCATCAGCCCGCCGACAGGCGCCCTCGCGGGTGCCACTTCGGTCACCATTACCGGCACGAACTTCGTGTCGGGCGCGACGGTGGCCTTCGTCGACCTGACGGCCTCGTACGGCCTCACGTCAGTGACCTTCGTGAACTCGACGACCCTCACCGCCGCGACGCCCGCGCACGCGGCCGGTGCCGTGGACGTCGCGGTGTTCAACCCCGACAACTCGACGGGCACGCTTCGCAACGGATTCACATACTCCGGCTCCGGTTCAACCACACCACCCCCGCCCGTCTCCGCGGCGACGACGTTCAACGCGGTCACGCCCTGCCGGGTCCTCGATACGCGCAACGCGGTGGGGCCGCTCGGCGGGCCTTCGATCGGGGCCGGCGGCTCGCGCTCGTTCGTCGCGACGGGCAACTGCAACGTCCCGGCGGGCGCGGTCGCGATCTCCGCGAACGTCACGGTCGTCAACCCCGCGGCGGCCGGAGACCTCATCGTCTACCCGAACGGCCTTTCGTCCCCACCCACGGCATCCACCCTGAGCTTCAGCACGGGCCGCACGCGCGCGAACAACGCGATCGTCTACCTCGCCTCGGACGGCAGCTTCCTCGTGAAGAACAACGCGGCGGGCGCGCTCGATCTCATTCTCGACGTGAACGGCTACTTCAAATGAGGACCGGCCTTCCCGCAGCCGTCTTTACCGCCTTCGCGGCAGCATTTGCCGCCGCGCCGCTCGCGGGCCATGCCGTGCAGGGCGGCCCGCTCCCCGGGCCGCTCCCGCTCTTCTCGGCCGACAACTGGTGGAACGCCGACGTGAGCGCCGCGCCCGTGGACTCGAACAGAGTCGTGTTCATCGCCTGGATCGGCGCGACGAAGGGCATGCTGATGGTGGACCAGGATCATCGCTTCCTGTTCGAGACGTGGAACACCCGCTGCCTGCCCGCGGGCTCGGCCTCGTGCGCGTGGCGCGCGGGCTCGGGCGCCGTGTTCTCCCTGGACAGCAACGCGCGGCGGCCGGACGGGTGGACGAGCGCCGACGCCGCCGGTCTCGCGATCCTGCCCGGCCTCGTGCGTTACGAGGAGGCCACCGAAACGGGCCCCGTCCTCCACGCGTTTCGCGTCACGCTGCGCGACTCGAACGGGTATGTGTATCCGGCTTCGCACGTGGCGGGCTCGAACCCGAACGCGCCTCCGCTCGGCACGCGCCTTCGCCTGAAAGCGAGCAAAGACCTCTCGACGTTCCCCGCGATTGCCCGGAAAATCTTCCAGGCCATGAAAACCTACGGGCTCATCGTGGCCGACAACGGGACGGATCTCTACATGCAGGGCACGTACGACACGCGCTGGGACAACGGCGTCCTCAACCCCGCCTTCTCCGGAATCCACGGAACCTCGCGGCCGTGAACCCCTCGGCCCCCGGAGACCTCGTCGTCTTCCCGGCGGG
>PLZI01000093.1 GCA_003152095.1 Acidobacteriota bacterium
GGCCGGCGAGGCGCACAGCCGCGGCCGCGACCGCGAGGGCCGGCGACACCGCGCGCCACGCGGCGGCCGGAGGAGCGCCGAGGGCCGGCCTGTCCGGGTCTCCGTCACGCGCGCCCAGACGGGAGACGTCTTCGGCGGCAAGGCCGAGACCATGAAACGACAGGAATCCCGCGAGAGAACCGAGCCTCACCAGGTACGCGCGGCGCGCGGGCGCGTCGAGCCGCGCGAGCGGAACCGGCCCCGCACCTTCCACGCCGAGCACGAGACCCTTCGGGCCCGGCCGCGCCGACACGAACGCGGGCAGAAGGGGATGCGCGAGCCGCACGAGCGCCGAACCGCCCGCCGCGAGATCGCGGCGCGGAATCGTCCACTGCCGGAGCGCCTTCGAACGCACCGTCCGTCCTCCCGCCGAGCGCCGTTGCCGGGCTGCCTTTCACCGGACGATTTCGGAAAAAGCGCGCGGCGTCAAGCGGAGGGGCGCCGCGCCGTGGCGAGCTCGAAACCGTGGAGAGTGCCGCGACCGACGTCGACGATCCCGACACCGAGGAGACCCGCGCGAATGAGGAGGTCCGCGACCTCCCCTCCATCGCACGTGGCCATCGCCGCACCCCGCGTGATACCGAGGCCGACGGCGAGTCGCTCCTGCGCGGCGTCCAGCCGGCGCTTCCAGCGTGGCCCTCCTCCGCTCGTCAGCGCCACGAAGCGCCCGCCCGGCGAAAGGGCGCGGGCGGCCCGCGAGACGAAGCCGGCCCTCTCGCCCGGCGGCACGAGGTACAGGACGTCGATCAGGGCCGCCTGCGAGAACGCGCCCGGGGGAGCCGCATCCACCTCGCCCACCTGGAACCGGCGTGCCGCGGTTTCCGGAAGCCAGCGGCGCGCGCGGTCGATCTTGCGCGGGTCCGGATCGAGACCGAGATACGTCCCCGAGAAGCCGGCGCGGGAGAGGAGATGCGCGAGCAGGCCGGGCCCGCACCCGAAATCCACGAGCGCGCCGCCCGACTCGAGGGCGCCTAAGACCTTCGTCCAGGGCGCGCTTCGAAACCGCAGGGCGAGGTGGGCACGCTCGGGCAGCGTGAGCGCGGCCGCGGCTTTCCACAGAGCCGCCGACTCGCCGCTTCCGAGCGCGAGGAGACCCTCCGCCGTCGTCCCGATGTGCCTCTCCATCGGCGCTCGTAGACTACAGGTACGAGCGCCCCCGAATCCTCCGCCGCCTTTCCGTGGCCCTTTCGAGGCGCCGAGAACCGGCGCCTCGCCATGCTCGCGCTCGCGTGGCTCGTCCTTCTCCACCTCTGGGCCGCCTTCGCCGTCCACGTGCTGCCGCTCGCGCGCCCCTCGCCGTGGGGCGAGGCGGCGACTCCCTATTTCGCACGCTACGACTCGGGCTGGTACTTCAGCATCGCCCGCGACGGGTACGGCCCGCCTCCGCCCCCGGGGACGGAATCGGCGCATGCGTTCTTCCCGCTCTACCCGATGCTCGCGCGGTGCCTCCACCTTCTCACGGGGCTCGACCCCCTGTGGGCACTCACGGCCGTTTCGTGGATCACGTTCGTCTTCGCGCTGCCTCTTTTCGGAGAGGAGTGCCGCGCGCGCCTCGGACCGGAGCGCGCGAGGGGACCGCTGCCGTTTCTGCTCCTCTATCCCGTGGCGTTCTTCTTCGCGGCCGCGTACACCGAATCGCTCTTCTTCCTGCTGCTGCTCCTCGCCTTCCGGCTGATCCGCACGGAGCGTCCTCTGGCGGCGATCCTCGTCGGCCTGTTGCTCGGCCTGACCCGCGCCCCGGCCGCCGCCGTCGGCCCCGCGCTCGCGCTCGCGTACGTTCTTCGCCCTGACGCCCGGAAAAGGCTGCCGATGGCCGCCGCCCTCACCGTCGCACCGCTCGCGGGTGTCCTCGCGTACGTCCTCGGGATCGGATGGTGGAAGGGAGAGCCCGGGCTCTTCTTCCGCGCGATGGGCGCCTGGGCGCATCGCTCGACGAGCCCGGTCGGGGGGGCTGCGTCGTTCCTGAGAGAGCAGGTCGCCCTCTTTTCGGGCGGCACCGTCTTCCGGCATCCGGGCGCGCTCGCGCCGCTCGCGCACTTCACGCTCTTCGCCGTTCTCGCCGTCGTGCAGATGCGCCGGCGCCGCTATTCCGACGCGGCGTGGACGGCGGGAGTCCTTGGCCTGGCGTTCCTCACGGGCACGACGAACGGCGTGCCGCGGTACACCGCGACGATCTTTCCCGGACACATCCTGCTCTTCGAGCTGCTCGAGCACCGGCCCATCCTCCGTACGGCGGCACTCGCGCTGTCGACGGCGCTGCTCCTCCTGCGCGCCGCTCTCTTCGTGAACTGGCACTTCGTCTCGTGAGGGGCCGGGTATGCTTCGGGCCGTGACACCGAGAGAGCCCGGCTCGAGCCCGGCGGGCGCCGCGCGTCCGGCCCGCTCCGTCTCTCTCGTCGTCCCGATGTTCAACGAGGAGAAGAGCGTCTCACGCCTCCTCGACGTCGCGATTCCGGCTCTCGAGGAGCACGCCGACGACTGGGAGATCGTGCTCGTGGACGACGGCTCCACGGACGCGACCCTCTCGCTCGCCCGGGCGCGCGCCGAAGCGGAGCCCCGGCTGCGGGTGATCGCGCACGCGTCGAACCGGGGCCTCGGGGGCACGCTCCGGACCGGCTTTAAGGCCGCGCGGCGCGACTGGATCCTCTACAGCGACTGCGACCTGCCGTGGGACCTCGCCGAGACGGGCCGCCTCTTCCGCGCCGCCGAGATCACGGGCGCGGACGTCGTCTCCGCCTACCGGCTGGATCGCACGGGAGAGGGAGTCCTGCGCTCGCTCTATTCGTTCGCCTACAACGGCCTCGTGCACCTGCTCCTGGGGATCGTCCTACGCGACGTGAACTTCTCGTGCAAGCTCATCCGGCGAAGTTTCCTCGAACCCCTGACGCTCAAAAGCGAGGGGTCTTTCATCGACGCCGAGCTCCTCGCGCGCTGCGTGGCGCGCGGCGCCGTGGTCCAGCAGGTGGGCCTCGACTACTTTCCCCGCACGCGCGGGCTCTCCACGCTTTCTTCTCCGCGCACAGTGCTGACGATCCTGCGCGAGATGGCGCTTCTCGCGCCCGAGATCCGCGCGGACCGCCGGGCGAAGCGTTGACGCGGCTCGTCCTGAACGCGGACGACTTCGGCCTCGCGCCGGCGCATTCGCGCCGCATCGCCGCGCTGCGCGCAAAAGGCCTCCTCACGGACACGAGCCTTCTCGCGAACGGCATCTCTTTCGAGGCGGCGGTCGCGGACCTCCGGCGAGCGGGGCTCTCCGAGAGCGGTGTCCACCTCTGCCTGACCGGCGGCGAGCTGCCCGTGTGCGCGCCGCGCGACATTCCGTCGCTCCTCACGGGCTCCGTCTTCCGGCCGCATTGGTTCCCTGTTCTCGCCGCGCTCGCGGCCGGCCGGATCCGCCGCGCCGAGGTGGAGCGCGAGTGGGAAGCGCAGATCGCACGGGCGGCGGGCGCCGGACTCAACGTCACGCATCTCGACTCGCACCAGAACCTGCATCTCTACCCGCTGCTCTTCCCCGTCGCCGTGGCGCTCGCGCGCTGCTTCAACGTGCCCTTCGTGCGCGCGCCCCGGGCGGACGATCCGCCCACGCGGCCCGATGCGCCGCTCGGCGCGCGCCTTCGCGCCGGCCTTCTCGCGCGCCTCGGCGGCGGCGGCCGGCGGCTTCTGGAGAAGGCCGGGCTTTCCGAGCCGCCGCGCGTCCTCGGCCTCGCCGAGGCAGGCCATATGACTGCAGCACGCTTCGCGCGCGCCGTCGCGGATCTGCCCGAGGGCGACTACGAGGTCGCCCTCCACTCCGGCGACGAGGACGACGTCACGCGCGCGCGCTACCACTGGGGATATGCGTGGCGCGAGGAGTCCGAAGCTCTGGAATCGGGCGCGATCGCGGCGGCGCTCGCCGCCCGCGGCATCGCGGCCGTCAGCTTCAGCGCTCTCATCTGACGGGCGACGACAGCTACGACTCTCGAAAAGCTGTCAAGCGCCACGACGAGGGACCGTGCGATGTTTCATCGATTCGATCGCAGCCAGTCGGCCGCCTCCCGACTTCCCATTTTCGCGGCTCGCTGGTACCAGTTTCGAGCCTGTTCCTTGTCTTCCTGCACGCCGATTCCGTTCCAATAGAAACGACCGAGTTTCAACGCTGCATCGGCATTGCCGTCGGCGGACCAGTCAGCACTCTCTCATGCGACCCCGGGAGGCGTATGGGGCCTTATCGCGGTCGCCAGCTCTTGCTAGCGCACTCTCCCTGACGATTTCATCTCTCGTCGCCGAAAGGTCCGAAGGCACGTCCGCGGACGAGGCAGAGAAGCCGGCAAATGGCATCCCCCTGACGAGAGCTGAAGCAGATCCGCTCCGTTCTCCGTGCGAGGCGCCTTTGAGTTTCTCCCCTGGATCTTGGGTGTCACGAGCGGTCGTCACCGTCTCTGAAATGCCCGATGTCGCCCGTAAATGGCGAGCCTCTGAACCCGGCACGGTACGCTGGCCAGACCGGAACGGCAGCTGAAGTAGGGCCACAACCGCCATCCCAGGGGCCAGAAGCGAGAGTATCGCCAGGATGATCGCCACCACGGCGATCCAGCCGCGGGCTCCAACCAGTTCGGCGAGTGCCCTTCCCCTTTTCGCTCCCCCCCGATGCCCATGCTGACCTCCGCTCCCGGCCGCAGTGAGGTCTAGAGCAAGGCGGCGGATGGCCCTCCAACCGGCCTTCCATCCTCCGCCTGACCTCGTCCTGTCGGTTGGGCGCTCTCTACCAGTAGATCTTGCGGCTTAAGCTATCTGATTGATGCTTAACGGGCTGCGCAACGGTAACCATGAAGCCGCTAAATCACCCGAGAGGTACTTCGACGGAGGATTGCTCATAGAGTGTTCAATCCCATTTGACGAACCTGTGCGCCGCAGCCCCTTATTCAGGCCATTGACACTCTCCACAATGAGAGTGTCCGCCGGCGTCGTCGTTTGACCCCGGGCTGATGAAGCCTGAGCCGTCCGGCGCGTCTACTTCAGCGCGGCCGCTCCCGGCGTGGCGCACTGGTTGTCCTGCGCGCTCGAGCCTCCCGAGACGCCGATCGCGCCGACGACCTTCCCGTCCATGATGAGCGGCTGGCCGCCCTCGATCGGCACGGCGCCTGTCATGCTCAGCACGCGCAGGCCCTCTCCGCCGGCCGCGAGCATCTCCTGAAACGCCTTCGTCGGGCGCTTGAACAGCGCGGCCGAGCGCGCCTTGTCGACGGCGACGACGGAGCTTGCCGTCTGCGTCCCGTCGATCTTCTCGAAGTAGACGAGAAACCCGGCCGTGTCCGTGATCGCGACCGCCATGGTCCAGTCGTTCTTGCGCGCCTCGGCCAGCGCGGCGGCAGCCGCCTTCTTCGCATTTTCGGTGGAGATCGGAGCGCCGTAGAGGTTAGACATGTGTTGGAGCGCCCCCAATACGCTCGGCCCGAAGTCTAGAACAGACAGGCGAGAGGCGCCACGCAGCGTGTCTCCGCCTTCCTCTCGCTACCTCACCCGCCCAGCCTGAACCAGATGAAGGACCTGGCCGTCGGGGCGGGGACGACGACCCCGTGAGGAGCTGACGGATAGGTCCCGCGAAGCCATGAAACTCGAAGATCGCGAGGCGAGACGAGGAGCAGAGTGGGTCGCACCGCGGAGTCTGCCGCGAGAAAACGCCCGAGGTCGTAGCCGCGCGGGTCGGTTTCGAAGCAACGCGTCTCCGGGGAAACAAATCGCAGCGCCTGATGGCGGCAGTCCAGCGGGGCGCCGGTTGCGTTCACGAGTGCCTTCGTTCCCGGCCTCGCCACGAGGAGCCCGGCCGCTTCCTCCAAGAACCCGGCCGGCCTCTCCTCCCTGTAAGTCAGGAAATAGCTTTCGAGATTTCCAAACCAGGAGAAAACGAGAACGACCATGAGGCCGATGGGGCCCAACCAGCGGAGAGGTGGGGTTGGCGTTCGGCGAAGCCGTCGCCACGCCTCGTCAAAGAAAAGCGCGGGAAAGAACAGAACGGCCGTAGCCATGCCCGCGAGGTGTGGAGAAAATAGAGCGTCCACGCTGAGGACGCTTCCGGCCACGAGGGTTTCGGCCTGCCAGAGAAGGAACAACGAGATGCCCGGGCGGCGGAGCTGCCTCAGCGCCAGCCCGAGACCCAGGATGAACGGCACCAGTAGCGTCGGTTCGACGAAGCCACTGCGGTAGCCGTACTGAAATGAAGTGTCGTACCCGCCGAACCAGAAGCCGGCCGTCTGCCAAAGATGTTGCGCCAGGACTCCGGCGGGCGAGCTCGTACCGGACACGTTGCGCACGTGTTCCGCTACTTCGGCACTGAAGACCCAGACACGGCTGAGCCGGTGGAAAAAGAGACCCGGCGTGGCGCGGTATGTCATCAGAAGGGGCACCGAAACGGCCCCCGCCACGAGCGCGACCACGCCGAGGCCGCGGAAAGCCGGGCGAGCCTCGGGCTGCCCCCCGATCGCGAGCGCGACAGCCCAGCTCACGAGAAGGAGCGGCGTCAGCTTCGCCCCGTCGTAGACCTGAAAGCAAAGCCCCAGAGCCAGGCCGGCCAACCCGAACAGGAAAACCCGGCCGGTCCGGACGGCCAGGACAAAAAAATAAAGCGTGAGAACGGTGAAGAAGGTCGCCTGGATGTAGATGTGGCCCGTGCGGCTGAGATGAACGTGCCAATGGAACGGTACGGTCAGCGCGAGGAGCCAGAGCGCGAGAAGCGAAAGCACTCCGAGCGCGACCGAGCCCGCGCGCAGGCCGAGGAGGGAATCCCCGGCGATCCTCATCGAGAGGCTCGCCAGGAAGAAGCTGAAATTCGGGATGGCGTACCAGCCCGTGCCGAAGAGCGGCGGCGGATCGCCCCCGAGGAAGCATCTCGCCTCCAGCCCGCATGACATCTCGTCGTTGTGGAGCTCGGCGGGAAACCCGGCCAGATCGACCGACCGGAGCAGGACCGCGGCGCCCAGTAAGGCAAGAACACCGATGACCTCTGCGGGCGAAATCGGGTCTCGCCTCACCGCCTCTGCCACGTCGCCGGCGGCCGTCGGGTTATCGACGCGAGCGGCATTCGCGTCCCTAGCCACTTTCCGCCGCCGTGCCCTCCGACGCGTCTACTTCAGTGCGTCCGCCCCGGGCTTCGCGCACTGGCCGTCCTGCGCGCTCGTTCCTCCCGAGACGCCAATCGCGCCGACGACCTTACCGTCCATGACGATCGGAAAGCCGCCCTCGATAGGCACCGCCCCTTCCAGTCGCAGAAAACGGAGGCCCTCTCCTCCAGCCGCGACCGCGTCCTGGAACACTTTGGTCGGACGCTTGTACAGCGCCGCCGAGCGCGCCTTGTCGACGGCCACGAAAGTGCTTCCGGTCTGCGTCCCGTCGATCTTCTCGAAGTAGACGAGGTATCCAGCGGTGTCCGTGATCGCTGCAGCCATGGTCCAGTTGTTCTTCCGCGCCTCGGCGAGCGCGGCGGCAGCCGCCTTCTTCGCGTTCTCGAGGGTGATCGGGGCACCGTATGGGTTCGGCATCTGAGCGGGCGCGTTCGTGGCGCCGAGCACGAGTAATAGAACAGCCAGAGTTTTCGCGATCGCTAGAGCCGCGGACTCTTTGGCTCGACTGGATTTCGGACGCGGTTTGTTCACGGGGGACCTCCTTTTAATGCCTTTCGGGACTCTCTTAGTATGGCATCTCGTCGTCCTCGAGGCCGAAGTAGTGGCCGAGCTCGTGGACGAGCGTGTCCTTGATCTCCTTCACCGCTTCGCCGCTATTCCTCGTGTTGCGGAGGATGGGGCCGCGGAAGACGACGACCTGAGGCGGGAGTCCGGGGAGCATGTCGAAGCTCATCTCCGTGCGCATGGGGCCGCGGAAAATGCCGAACAGCTCTTCGTCGTCCGGTGTATTCGTCAGCTCGTAGTCCTCGTCGGAGGGCTCGTCCTCGACGGCGATGACGACGTTCTCGAGGCGGCCTTGGAACTCCGTGGGAAGCTGCTCGATGGCCTTCTCGACGAGCCGCTCGAACTCGCCAAGGGAGAGGCGGGGCGGGCGGGCCACGCGGAATTCTCCTAGGGAACGCGGAAGAGACGGCCAAAGTTGTCCGTCGTGGCGCGCGCCACTTCCGCGACCGAAACGCCCTTCACGTCGGCCAGCCTCGCGGCCGTCTTTGGCAGAAACGCCGATTCATTGGGCTTGCCGCGAAACGGCGTAGGCGCGAGATAGGGAGCGTCCGTCTCGATGAGCATCGAGGCGAGCGGCAGCGCCGCCGCGGCCTCGCGCACGTTGTCGGCCGCCTTGAACGTCAACATGCCCGAGAAGCTCACGAGATAGCCAAGGGCGAGCGCCCGCTCCCCCGTCGCGACGTCGGCGCAGAAAGAGTGAAAGACACCGCGCAGCTCCGTCGGCGAGCCGGGGTTCTCCTTCTCGAGGATCGGCAGGAGATCCGCCTCGCTGAGGCGGTTGTGGAGAAGGACTGGAAGCTTCCGGCCGCGGGCAAAGCACAATTGGGCGGCCACGACGCGCTTCTGGACGTCGCGCGGCGAGTGGTCGTAGTGGTAGTCGAGGCCGATCTCCCCCACGGCGACGACCTTCTTCGAAGCGCACAGCTCCTCGAAGAGTTTGAGGTCCCGGTCCTCGTCGAACTCCTTGGCCTCATGCGGGTGGAACCCCACGGCGGCATAGACGCCCTCGTGCGCTTCGGCGATCTCCACGGTGCGCCTTTGGTCGCCCGGCTCGGTCGCCGGCACGAGAATGCGCGTGACGCCCGCATCCCGCGCGCGGCCCACGAGCTCCTTCACTTCGGCTGCGCTCGGCGCGCGCGGCGCGCCCTTCATCTCGCCGCCGTCGAAGACCATCGTGAGATGGCCGTGCGAATCGGCGAGCTCGGTCGTCATTTCGGGCCGTTCAGGAATGGTGAGCCCGCGGGCATCGGGTACTTCCCGTAATAATCCACGATTGCACCCCAGGCCTCGGCGGCCGTCTCGGCGTACGCGATGAGATCGAGGTCCCTTTTCGCGATCGCGCCTTCGTCGACGAGGAATTGCCAATTGATGAGCTTCTCCCAATACGCGCGCCCGACGAGGACGACGGGCACGCGACTCATCTTGCCCGTCTGGATGAGCGTGAGCGTCTCGAAAAGCTCATCCAGCGTGCCGAACCCCCCTGGAAACGCCACGAGCGCCTTGGCACGCATGAGGAAGTGCATCTTGCGGATGCCGAAGTAGTGAAAGCGGAAGCAGAGCGACGGCGTGATGTACGCGTTCGGCCACTGCTCGTGCGGGAGCTGGATGTTGAGGCCCACGGTCTTGGCGCCCGAATCGAACGCGCCGCGGTTCGCGGCCTCCATCGCGCCCGGGCCGCCTCCCGTCGTGATGACGAAATCGCAGAGGCCGTCCACCTGACACGTCGTGGAGACGAGGCGGCCGAACTCGTAGGCCGCGCGGTACCACGGGCTCGATTCCGTGAGGCGCGCGCCGCCGAAGACGACGACCGTCGAGCGGATCGCCTCTTCGTTCAGAAAGTCGTCGGTCTTCTCGAGCTCGAGGAGGAGGCGTACGCCGCGGAGGCCGGGCCGCGCGAGGTACGCCACGTCGTCCTGGGCACGCACGTAACTCGGCGACGAGAGGATCCTCGTCAGGTTCTCCCGCGCCGCCGGGTCCGTCGGGACGGGCGGCGCGGGCACCTTAGGAGCCTCTCCGCCGGACATCGGCTATTTCACCTTGGCGCCGGAGGGCACGGAGGGATCGACGGCGAGGAGCGAGGCTTCGCCCGTCTCGGGCAGCGTGGCGGCGAGCACCATCCCGTTCGACTCGATGCCCATGAGCTTTGCCGGCGCAAGATTCGCGACGAAGACGAGCTTCCGGCCGACGAGCTGCTCCGCGGTGTAGGCGGTCGCGATGCCGCCCACGATCGTCCGGACTTCTTCACCGATGCGGACGGTCATCTTCATCAGCTTCTTCGATTTCTCGACCTTCTCGGCGGCGATGACTTCACCCACACGAAGATCGATCTTCAGGAAGTCGTCGATGGAGATTTTGGTTTCGGGGGAAGACGGGGGGATTTGCTTAGAAGGAGAAATATTCTCTTTCGTGTCTGCCACAGAGCTCTCCTTTGAAGCACCAGCGGTGCCGGCACCTCTGGAAGCAAAATATTCTTTCGCGTCCGCCCTCGGAAAGAGCGGCGGTGCCGCGGGAAGCGGAGCGTCGAGGGGCAGGAGGCCCCACGCAAGATCGGAGGCGCGGAGGTCTTCCGCCCGCTTGTCGGTGCCGAGGCGCCGAAACACTTCCGTCGCCGTGCGCGGCGCGATCGGCGCGAGCATGCACGCCGCGACGCGTAGCGCTTCGAGACAGTCGTAGAGCACGTGGGAACGGAATTCGAAGAGTTCTTCTGAAGAAAGAGGGGGCTGGCGGAGCGCCTTCCACGGCTCGGTCGCTGTGATTTCGGCGTCGATCGCGCCGAGAAGATAGCGGATTGCGGCTGCCGCGTCCTGGAGCCGATAACCTTCGAAGGAATTCTTCCAGTCATCTCCTGCCTTCTGGGCGGCGACGAAAACGAGGGGCCCTCCCGGCGTCGTCTTCCTCCGAACCGAAGGCGTTTTCCCGCCGAAGAAGTCTCTCGACATCTTCACGGCGCGCGAGAGCGTGTTGCCGAGGCCGTTCGCGAGGTCGGCGTTATAGCCCGCGAGAAAGTCCTCGTCGGAGAAGTTCGCGTCTTGCCCGAACGACATCGCCGAGACGAGGTGCCAGCGGAGCGCGTCCACGCCGAAGGCCGCGACGAGGTCGTCGGGCCGCACGACGTTGCCCGTGGACTTGGACATCTTCTTCGCATCGCGCAGCCACCACCCGTGCGACACGATCTGGCGCGGCACTGGGAGACCTGCCGACATGAGGAACGCCGGCCAATAGACGGCGTGGAAGCGCAGGATGTCCTTGCCGATGACGTGGATGCCGGGCCAGTAGCGCTCGTAGAGCGTAAGGTCCGACGAGCCGAGGCCGAGCGCCGTGATGTAGTTCACGAGCGCGTCGAGCCACACGTACACGACGTGCCCGGGCCGGCCGGGAAACGGGATGCCCCACGAGATCGTCGTGCGCGAGACGGAGAGGTCCTTGAGTCCCGACTCCACGAACGAGCGCACCTCGTTCAGGCGCGACTCGGGGAAGACGAACGGCTTGCCCTCCACGCCCTTCTCGTACAGCTCGAGAAGGCGAGGGCCGTACTTCGAGAGGCGGAAGAAGACGTTCTCCTCGCGCTGCCACTCCGTCTTGAAACCGTGGACCGGGCAATTCCCGTCCACGAGATCCTTCTCCGGGTAGAACGCCTCGCAGTTCGCGCAGTACCAGCCCTCGTGGCCGGCCGAGTAGAGGTCGCCCGCCGCATCGATGCGCCGGATGATCTCCTCGACGCCCAACCGGTGACGCAGCTCGGTCGTGCGGATGAAGTCGTCGTTGGAGATGCCGAACTCTTTCCAGAGGTTCCGGAACGTCAGCGCGTGGCGGTCGGCCACGACGATCGGGGCGACACCTTCTTTCTTCGCGACTTTCTCGATGTTCTGGCCGTGCTCGTCGGTGCCGGTCAGAAGGCGCACGTCCTCCCCCTGCTGGCGGAAGAAGCGCGCGAGCGTGTCCGTGACGACCGTCGTGTAGAGGTGCCCGATGTGGGGCCGGTCGTTGACGTAATAGATCGGCGTCGTGAAGTAGCGGCGGGCCATGAAGAATCGAGGATACCGCGCCGGCTCTAGTCCCGCCGCATCGCGAGGACGCGCGTGGCGATCCTCTCGCCGATCGCGAGAGACGCCGTGGCGGCCGGCGACGGGGCGTTCAGGACATGGATGGCGCGCCCGTGCGTCACGATCCGGAAATCGTCCTCGAGTCTCCCGTCGGGAAGCATCGCCTGCGCCCGGACGCCGGACCCGCCCTCCTCGAGGTCCTCCCCGCGAAGATCGGGCATGAGGCGCTGCAGGGCTTTCACGAACGCCCGCTTGCTGAAAGAGCGGTGGATCTCGCCGAGGCCCATTCCCATGTGCCGTACGGCCATACGCCAGAAGCCGGGATACGTGAACGTGTCCCACGCGTCGCGCAGGTCGAACGAGGTCCGCGTGTAGCCCTCGCGCGCGAGAGCCGGCACCGCGTTCGGCCCTGCCTCGGCACCGCCGCCGATCATCCGCGTGAAGTGGACGCCGAGGAACGGGAAGCGCGGATCGGCCACGGGATAGATGAGGTTCTTCACGAGCCCGGCGCGATCGGGCACGAGGCGGTGGTAATCGCCCCGGAACGGGACGATGCGCAGACCCGGCTCAGCTCCATCCAGCCGCGCGAGCCGGTCGGACTGGAGACCGCCGCAATTCACCGCGAGGCCCGCTTCGATCTCCTCGCCGCCCGCGACGATCCTCACCTCGGATTCCGACGATGACAGCGCCGTCACGCGAGCCCCCGTCCGCACGCGGCCCCCTGCCGCGGCGATCACTTCCGCGAATTTCGCGGACACGGCGCGGTAGTCGACGATGCCCGTGGCCGGGACATAAAGCGCGCGAAGTCCCGCGGCGTGGGGCTCGATCTTCCGAAATTCCGCGGGCGCGAGCGTGCGCAAACCCGAGAGACCGTTCTCCCCCGCGCGGCGCTCGAGCTCCGCGAGGGCGGGCAGCTCGGACTCTTTCGTGGCGACGACGAGCTTGCCGCAGATCTCGTGCGGGACGCCGTGTCTTTGGCAGAACGCTACGAGCAGGCGCCGGCCTTCCACGCAGGTTTTCGCCTTCTCGGAGCCCGGCTTGTAGTAGAGGCCCGAATGGATGACGCCGCTGTTGTGGCCCGTCTGGTGCGCGGCGACCTCCTTCTCCTTCTCGAGGACCACGACGGAGAGGCCCGGCGCGCGCTCGAGGAGCTTCAGGGCCGTGGCGAGGCCCACGATGCCGCCGCCCGCGATCGCGACGTCAACACGCGCCATCGTCAGCTCCTCAGGAGCCCGCGCTCGTGGAACGACACGACGCGCCCGCGGCCGATCACGAGGTGGTCCTTCACTTCGATGCCGATCTCGCGCCCGGCCGCCACGAAGCGCTGCGTCGTCGCGACGTCCTCGGGCGAAGGCTCGGGGTCGCCCGACGGATGGTTGTGGTACAGGATGACGCCCGCCGCGCCTGCGAGAATGGCCTGGCGAAAGAGGGGCGCCGGCGCCACCGACGCGTGTGACACGGTCCCTTTGAAAATGACGGCATCGTGGATGAGGCGGTTCTTCGCGTCGAGAAGAAGGCCGCCCATCACCTCGCGCGTCTCGCCGATCAGGCGCGCTTCGAGATAACGCGCCACAGCGGGAGGGTCGGAAAGAAGATCTTTTTTCGAAAGTCCCGTGCGGGCGACGCGCGCCGCGATTTCGAGAACCGCTCCGACGCGGGCGGCCTTCGCGGGACCGATTCCGCGGGAGAGCGCCGCGAGGTCCTTGGCCCCGCGGGTGAAAAGGGCCGGAAAGCCTCCCGAAGCGAGAAGCTCGTGGGCCATCTCGAGGACCGGCTTTCCCGCCGTGCCCGTGCCGAGGATGATCGCCAGAAGCTCTTCGTCGTCGAGAGTCTCGGGACCCTTCGCGAGCATCTTTTCCCTGGGTCTCTCTTCCTCGGGCGTGTCGGCGAGTCGGCCCCTCGCTGGGCCCGGCCGCCGCCGCGGGCGCGGCTCGCTCACGGGATCGTCCTCACGAGCGCCTTCGCGATCGCGGGCAGAACCTTCGTCGCGCTCGCGCGGAAGACGCCCGCCGCAAGCGGCGCGATCGGCGTCTCCTTGGGGTTGATCTCGAACACGTAGGCGCCGCCGCGCGCCGCCAGGAGCGCAAGCGACGAGGCCGGCGCCACGACGGAGGACGTGCCGACGACGAAGAACACGGCGCACTCCTCGGCCGCGCGCACCGCCGCCTCCCACGTCTCCGGAGCGAGCGGCTCGCCGAACCACACGACGTCTGGCCGGAGGAGGCCGCCGCAGATGCAGACGGGAAGCGGCGGAACCGGGCCCTCCGGCGCGGGTGAACGGCGCGCGCACTTCGTGCAGCGCGCGACGAGCAGCGTCCCGTGCAGCTCGAGCAGGTTCCGGCTTCCGGCCGCCGCGTGGAGGCCGTCCACGTTCTGGGTCACGAGCGTCATGCGCGGCAGGATGCGCTCCATGCGCGCGAGCGCAAGGTGCCCCTCGTTCGGGCGCGCGCCGCGCAGCTTCTCGAGGCGCCATGCGTAGAACCGCCAAACCTTCTCCGGGTCGCTTTCGAACGCCTCGGGCGTCGCGAGGTCTTCCGGGCGGTTTCCCTCCCACATGCCGCCCGGCCCCCGGAAGGTCGGGAGGCCGCTCTCGGCCGAGATCCCCGCTCCGGTCAGGACGACGAGCGGGCGTCCGGCCAGAAGCTCGGGCAGGAGGTCGAGCAGCGGAGTGAGGTCGGGCTCACTCATCGCAACTCGCGCCCGCGGACGATGCGGTCGAGCCCACGCGTTCGGAAGTCGTCCGGCACGGCCACGAGGGCCTCATCGCCTTTGGCCCCGGGGCGCGTGGCGAGATTCCTCACGCGGCGTGTGACGGTCGAGCGCGCGGTCACGGGCTTCGGCGGAGGCTCCGTGCCCGCCGGCATCCCCGGCGCCTCGGCGCTCGACGTGGACGTGACGATGATCTCGACGAACACGGGCAGACCGGTCGCCTTCGCGAGCTCCGCCTCGAGCGTCTCGCGCGCGGCGCCGCGCGCGGGCACGAGACGCGCGAGTGAATCGAGCGAGGACTGCGCCTCGGGTATGTCGACCGCCTCGACGATCCCGGTCGCCTCGGTCTTCACGCGCGTGATCCGTCCGGGCGCCGAGAGAACGACGCTCCACGCGGCCACCAGCCGGAAGCGCGACGTGGGCCGGTCCTGGAACGCTCGCCCGGCGCCGTCGGGCCGGAAGGCGACCGAAACGTCACGCACAGCGGGCGCGGCCGCGCCCGGATCCGAGGGATTTCCTTGGAAGAGCGCGATGAAGTCCGCGGGCGTCGCGCCGGCCGCGAGCTTCTCCTCCCGGTCGAGAAGCGTAACGCCGTCCGCGTCCGCGACGACGGAGGAGGCGGAAGAGCGCGGGAACGTGCCGTGCGTGAGATCCCAGCGCGCCCGCCCGCCCCGCACCGCGACGGTTCCGCCCGCCGAGACGGTCCGTTCGCCGGCGGGCGTGACGTTGCGCGTGGATTCGAGGAGCTCGTACGTCACGAGCGGCGGAAGCGCCTCCGCCTTCGGCGTCACGTCGGCGGGAGCCGCGAGGACCGCGGCGGCGAGAAAGGCGAAGCCGACCGGCATCGGCCGAATGATCGCACGCGGCCCGCGGTTGCCCCCACAGCACGCGGCGCGGAGAATGGCGCCGTGCACCGCACAAGAAATGTTCCGGCGGATGCGAAGCGGGGCAGAGCCCTTCGGCGCGTGAAGATCGTGGGCGAGCCCGAGGCGACCTCCTGGGTCGCGCGCACGCTCTCGGCCTCCGGAGTTCTCGTGGAATGCCACGACGAGCACGACGTGATCGACCCGCGCTTCTTCAACTACTGGCCCCTCGTGTGGGTGGCGCGGCCGGACGCGTTCGGGCGCGGTTTCGCCCGTCTGCGGCCGGCGCTCCTCGACGTCGCGCCCCAGACGCCGCCGTGCCTCGTGGTCGTGCCGCCCGGCGTCGAGATTACGGACGAGCTCGTGCGGCGCATCCCGGTCAAGTTGTTCGAGCTCGTACGCGAGCGCGACGAAGGGCCGCTGCTGGCGATGCGGCTCGAACGGCTTCTCCTGCTGGGCCACGAAAACGCCATCATGGAGCCGCTCCGCTCCGAGGCGAAGCGAAACGACATCCTCGCGTCCATCGCGCACGCCTCCCGCGACTCGCTCGATCTCGAGGAGGTGCTCGGCGCCGCGACGTCGCTCCTCGGCAAGCGCTTCACCGCGAACTCCGTTGAGATCTGGTTCTTGAACGAGGACGCCACGTCGTGCACGGTCTTCATGGACTCGCGCGAGGGCGACGAGAGCTCGTCCCTCGTCGGATACGAGCGCCCGTTGCCCGACAGCGAGCCTTTCCGCGCGCTCGTGGCTTCGCGCGAGCCCTATGTCGTCGCGAACCGCAGCGAGCTCGACCCCTCGTCGCTCGCGTTCTCGGCGCTCGAGGAGCTTGGCGCGATGAGCCTCGTGGGCATTCCGATTCACCGCGAGGGCGAGCTCATGGGCGTCCTCGGCATGTCGTGGGCCGAGCCGCGCGCGTTTCCACCCGACGAGATCGTCTTCTTCGGGCGCGTCGCCGACCAGCTCGCGATCGCGATCCGCGCGGCGCGCCTCTACGGGAACCTCCAGGAGCAGCTCGAAGCTCTCGCGCTCGAGCAGCGCCGCCGCGAGCTCGCCGACCGAGACCGGAGCCGGCTCACGGCGATGCTCGTACACGACATGAAGAACCCGCTCTCGGCGCTCACCGCCGCGCTCGAGCTCACGCGCGACAAGGAGCGGCGGTCGGGCGACGAGCGCCTCGCGAAGATGCTCGACGGCTCGCTCGCGTCGGCTCGCGGCCTGCAAGGGCTCATCGAGGACGCGCTTCTCGTCTACCGGGCGGCGGACGCCCCCGAGACCGAGAAGCGCCCGACGACGCCCGCGGAAGCGCTCTCGCTGCCGCTCGAGGAAGCGCGCTGGCTCGCGGTCGCGCGGCGCGTCACCGTCGAGACCGACGTGCCGAAGGATCTTCCGAAGGTGTCGCTCGACCCCGCGATGTTCCGGCGCGCGGCGGCGAATCTCTTCGGGAACGCCGTGAAGTTCAGCCCGCCGGGTGGCGTCGTGCATGTGAAGGCCGAGATCGTGCTTGACGACGGCCGGCCATTTCTGCGCGTTTCGGTGACGGACTCGGGCCCCGGCTTCCCCGCCGCGGAGAAATCCCGGATCGCGACGCCTTACTTGAGGTTCCAGGGCAGCGAAACCGTGCCCGGCACCGGCCTCGGCCTCACCGTCGTGCAGAAGGTCCTCCAGGCCCACCGCGGCCGCCTCGACGTCGCGAACAACGACGGGCCCGGAGCGACGTTCACGCTCTGGATCCCGGCGTAGCGCTCACGCGACCTTCAGCACGATCTTCCCGAAGCCCGCGCCGGAAGCCATCCGCTCGTAGGCCTTTCGCACGTCGCCGAGCGGCAAAACGGTGTCGACGACGGGCTCGAGTCGCCCCGCCTCGACCGCGGCCAGCATCGCGGCGAATTCCGCGTCCGTGCCCATCGTGGACCCGAGGATCGAGAGCTGCTTCCAGAAGATGACGTTGATGTTCTCGGCGGGACCGGGGCCTGAAGTGGCGCCGCAGGTCACGATGCGCCCCTTCTTCGCCGCCGCCGTGAGCGAATGCCGCCACGTGGCCGCGCCCACCGAGTCCACGACGACGTCCACGCCGCGCTTCCCCGTCAGCTCGCGGATCGCCTTGCCGACGTCCGTCGTCGTGTAGTCGATCGCCTCGTCCGCCCCGAGCTCCTTCGCCCGGGCGCGCTTCTCCTCCGAGGACGACGTGACGAAGACGCGGGAAGCGCCGCAGAGCTTCGCGATCTGGACCGCGAACGTCGAGACCCCGCCGCCAACGCCGTGGATGAGCACCGTTTCCCCCGGCCGGAGCGCCGCGCGGGTCACGAGCATCCGCCACGCGGTGAGCCCCGCGAGCGGGAAGGCCGCCGCCTTCTCGGGAGAGAGGCGGTGCGGAGCCGGGAAGACGTTCGCGCGCGGGATGGCGATCTTCTCCGCGAACGTGCCGGGCAGGTGTTCGCCGAGGATGCGATAGCTCACGCAGAGGCTGCGCTCGCCCGTGAGGCAGAACTCGCACGTCCCGCACGAAAGGCCGGGCTGGAGGACGACGCGGGTCCCGACCGCGGGGTCCTTCACGCCCGGCCCGAGCGCCTCGATGACGCCCGCGCCGTCCGCGCCCGGCACGTGCGGAAAGGCGACGGGGACACCGGGAATCCCGTCCCTCACGAAGAGGTCGAGCCGGTTGAGCGCGGCCGCCTCGACCCGCACGAGGACCTCGCCGGCGCCCGGCACGGGGTCCGGTCGCTCGCCGAGGGTGAGGACTTCGTTGCCGCCGTGCGCCGTGAAAAAGACTGCTTTCATCACCGCCTCCTGATGGCTGAGATTAGCTTGTGGCCCCGTCGTTCATAATGAGGGGTTCCGGCGCTCGGGCGCGCCCGGAAAGGAGCCGCATGAGGGCCTGGGAAATCCGTCAGAAAAGAGCGCAGAAGCGGGCTCGCGAGCTCGCGCGCAAGGACAAGAACAAGCACTCGAAGGAGACGTCCACGTTCCGGCTCGTCGTGGCCGGGCGCGAAGGCGACGCCTCCGTCGTGGAGTCGGTCATCGTGAAAAACTCCGACGAGTCGGTGGCCGAGGCCACGTTCGAGGAGATCGAGCTCGGAGTCACGCTGATCGTCGAGGGCGAGCGCGGACTCATCCAGCGCGTCGTGGTCGAGGAGAAGGTGGAGCTCACCGAGCCGGAGCCGATCCGCGAGGTGCGCGTCCGAGTCCTGTAGCCGTTCGGCCGCCGAGGCGCGCGACGACGGCGTCGCCCGCGTCCGAGGTCGACAGCCTTCCTCCGAGGTCTCGCGTCGTCTCCCCCGCCGCGATGCAGGCGGCCACGGCGCGCTCGACACGCTCCGCGAGATCCGCGCGGCCGAGGTGCGCAAGAAGCATCCCGAGGCTCCGAATCGACCCGAAGGGGTTCGCGATTCCCTTGCCCGCGAGATCCGGGGCCGAGCCATGCACGGGCTCGAAGACGGACGTGCGGCCCGCGTGTACGTTTCCGGACGGCGCGAGGCCAAGGCCGCCTTGCAAGGCGGCGCCGAGGTCGGATAGGACGTCGCCGAAGAGGTTGTTCGTGACGACGACGTCGAGCGAGGCCGGATCGCGCACCATCTCGTGCGCGAGCGCGTCGGCGAATAGGTGACGGGTCTCGCAAGAGGGAAACGTCGTCGCCACCTCGAAAAAGACACGGTGCCACAGGCCGCCGCCTCGCTTCTGGACGTTGTGCTTGTCGGCCATGAGGACCCGCGGGCGGCGCCCAAGCCGCAATGCCTTGTCGAAGACCTCCGCGAACGTGAAGGCGGCGCGGCAGATGCGCTCGACGCCGCGGCGCGTCGTCACGTCCTCCTCGATCGCTTCTTCGTCCGGAGTGCCCTCTCCCGCGACCCGCCCGCGGCCCGAGTAGGCGCCTTCCGTGTTCTCGCGGAAGAGGACGAAGTCCACGTCGGACGCGCGCGCATTTCGGAGGGGAACGACGGAGTCGTGGAGGGCGCGCACAGGGCGAACGTTCGCGAAGAGGTCGAGGTGTCGGCGCAACCCGAGCAGGATTTCGTCGGCATGCCGCCCGTCCGGGACGCGCGGGTCGCCGAACGCGCCGGCGAGGACGGCGTCGAAGTCGCGCGCGAGCATGTCGAAAGCGCCCTCGGGAACGGCCTCGCCGGTCTTCAGGAAGTGATCCGCTCCCCAGGGAAAGACCTCGATTCCAATCTCCAATTCCATCGCCCCCAACACCTTCAGCGCCTCGCGCGTCGTCTCGACGCCGATCCCGTCGCCGGGCACGACCGCGAGCCGCACCGCGCGCGTCCTACGCTTCGAGCCCGAGGAGCGCCGCGAGCAGCTCGCCGCCGTCCAAGTAGCGGTCCGGGCGGTGGCGCGCGAGCGTTCGCATGACGATGGCGACCTCGCCCTCCTTGAGGAATGGCGCGTAGGGGCGGGGATCGTCGGGATCGCGCTCGAGCCTCGCCACGAGGACGTCCTCGCCGATGTAGGGCCACCGGCCCGTCGCAAGCGTGTAGAAGGCGGCGCCAAGCGAATACACGTCGGAGGCCGTGCTCGGCATCTCGCCGCGCAGCACTTCGGGCGGGAAGAACGCCGGGCTGCCGATGAGCTTGGACGTGCCGCCTGCTTCGGCCTCCGGAAGCGCGAGACCGAAGTCGAGAATGCGCAGCGTCTCGTGCTCGTCGAGGATGAGGTTCGCGGGCTTGAGGTCGCGGTGCAAGATGCCCTTCGCGTGGGCGGCTGCGATGCCGCGCGCCGCCTGCACGAACCAGCTCCGCCAGTTCTTCCGCACCCGCTCGGGATCTCCCTTGATGAGCTTCTGCAGGTTCGGCCCTTCGAGGTACTCCATCGCGAGATACAAGCTGCCGAAGCCCTCGCCGTAGTCGTACAACGCGACGATGTTCGGGTGATTGAGCGCCGCGATGGCCTTGGCCTCACGCTTGAAATAGCGCATCGCCGTCTCGTCGCCTCGGAGCTGCCAGGGCAGGATCTTGAGCGCGACCGATCGGCCCAACTTCCTGTCGAGCGCCTTATGCACGACACCCATGCCGCCGCGCCCGAGCTCGGAGAGAACTTCGTAGCGCGACTCGGGCGTCTCGGGCAGGCCGAAGCCCCCCGCGGGCGCCGCGGGCGAGGCCGTGGACGAGGGGATGCGCAGCGGCGGGGGCTGCACGGGCTGCAGCGAAGCAGCGCGCGGGAACACCTGATAGGGCCCCGACTTGTGCACGGCCGGCGTCTCGATCAGCGCGGCGGGCATGGAATTGTTGAGCCCCGCGTTCGCGAAGGGCACGGGACGCATGGCGGCACCCTCGAGGACCGATGGGTCGAACTCCGCGATTCGCGCCAACTCCGCGCCCTCTCCGGACGCCCCGGACGCGCGAAGCAGCTCGAGCAGCGTCATGTGAAGCGGGAGGTTCGCGGCCTCGACCTTTCCGCGCCCGATCAGCTCGCGCAGGACGTGCACGGCGTCCTGGCTCTCCCCCGCCGCCATGTGCGCGCGCGCGAGCTGGTGGAACACGTCGGCGAGCCCAGGTTCGCTGCGCGGGACTCCGGTGAGGTACTCCCACGCCTGTTCGCGATGCCCGCCGAGGAGCGCGCACCGGGCGGCGTCGAGGCCGCGTCCCGTGCGGAGGAAGAGCTGCGCCGCGTCATCGAACTTTCCGCCCGCCTGAAGCGCCGCCGCCGCCGCGGGAAGGCGGCCAGCGCCGCGCAAGAGGGTCGCCGCCTTGTCATAGTCCTTGAGCTCGCTGTAGATCGCGGCCGCCTTCTCCACCTGTCCCGAGGCCGCGAAGGCCTCGGCCGCCGCCTCACGATTCCCGCCGCGCTGGTAGAGAGGCGCGGCTTTTTCGTGGCGCCCCGCTTCCTTCCAGGTGGCTGCAGCTCGCTCGTATTCCCCCGCTTTCTCGAAAAGGCCCGCCGCGCGCGTCGCCTGTCCGGCCCGCTGCCACGCATCCGCCGCCCCCACGAGGTCTCCGCGTCCCTCGGCATCGCGCGCGAGAAGCTCCTGCGCCCCCTTCTCATCGCCGGCACGGGCGGCCGCCAGCGCCGCCTTCGTGAGGGCGCCGCTCCTCTCGAAGGCCTGGATCGCCTCCGTCGAGCGGCCGCTCTCCACGAAAAGCTCGCCCGCGAGCATGTGCTCCTGCGCGTTCCGATAGGCCTCCGCTGCTTTCCCGGGACGCCCGGCGTTGCGGTGAGCGTCCGCGGCCCTCCTCCAGAGCGCCGCGCGCACCGGTCCCGGTGGCGTCGCCTCGGCAAGGTGCCGGCAGGCGTCCGCGAGAGCGTCGTGGTCTCCAAGGACTTCGGCGATCTCGGCGAGCCGGTCCCAGCGGGACGCCGCCCGCGCCATCAGGAGCGCCCTCTTGCCGAACTCCGCGGCAGCCGCCGCCTCGCCGGCCGCGTCCCACGCGCGCGAGGCCTCCCACGCGTAGGCTTCCCCGGCCTCTTCGTAGAGCCGCGCGGCCCCGCGGGGGTTCCCGTCTCGCTGCTCGAGCGCGGCCAGCCGGGACCACGCCCGGCCCTTCTTGAACATTCGGCGCGCGCGCCGGGAGTCGCCCGCCTTCAGGAACGCGTCGCCGGCCCGGACCCAATCCTTGCCGGCCTGAAAACTCCGAGCCGAAAAAACCTCGGGATGCGCGGGCTGCCCGAGACGGACCGCGAAGAGGCAGACGAGAAGCCCCGCGATGTCGATGACGAAGCGCAACGTGGCGATGCGCCCCAGGAGACGGAAAGGCGGCGAGGCGGCCAGGTCGCGCGACACGGCCTGCAGCGCCGGCTGGTGCGCGAGAAGCGCCAGGACGTTGAGGATCTGGTCGAAGTGCGCGGCCAGGAGGAAGCCGACGCCCACGATGAGGAAGGGGATCGAGGAGCGGAGCCACTCGCCGATTTCCACGCCGCGCAGGTTGAGCGCCTTCACGACGAGCCAGCCGAGAATGAACACGACGAGGACCGCGCCGATCTGCGGCGCGAAGTAGAAGCGCTCCTCCACGAGTCGGCGGGCGAGGTCGCTCGTCTCTGTGTTCGCGCGCGCCCAGTCCACCACGCGCACGAGCCCGAATTGGGCCGCGAGCGCGAAAATCAATGTCGGGAGGTCGTCTTTCCAGGTTCGGGTCGCCACGGGGAGTCGATTATGAGCGATCCCGCGCTCCTCGCGCCGGGTCGGCGTCAGGCACGGTAAAGTCGCGTCCCGATGCGCTCGAGAGCCCCGATCCTTCTCGCCGCCGCCCTCGCCTCGGCCCTCCCCGCCGCCGCTCAGTCGTACTCGGACCCAGGGCTGGGCTACGGCGCGGACGCCGGATACACGAGAGGGCCCGATGCGGAATCGGGCGGCGCGACCGCCGGAGTCCACGCGCGCCTGCGCCTCACCGGCGGGCTGGGCCTCGAGCTGTCAGCGGGGTACCGGCGCGACACGTTCGCGACGGACGGCGCGCGCGTCCTCACCGTCGATGAGATCCCGATCGCGGTCTCTCTCCTCACCTTTTTCCTGCACGAGGGGCGCGTCCAGCCGTACGCCCTCGCAGGAATCGGCTACACGTGGGCAAAGCCGCGGGGCGAAGGGACGAACGCCGGCACGCCGTATCCCGCAGAGAACCTCTTTGCGCTTCACGCCGGGGCGGGTGTCGACGTGAGGACGAGCTTTAGGACGTCGGTCTTCGTCGACGGCCGATACGTCTTTCTCGACGTCGACGCGGTCAAGGCTCTGCCGAACCAGCCGAAGGCCGACACTCTCCGCATCGCGGCGGGATTCAACGTCTACTTTTAGACGGCGTCCGGCCCGAGGCCGGTCACGAGCCGGCCGAACGCCTCCGGATCGACGTTGCCGCCGGACAGCACGACGCCCACGCGCTTGCCCGTCAAGCGCGGCACGCGCCCGGAAAGCACGCCCGCGAAGGCCGCGGTCGCGCCCGGCTCGACGACGAGCTTCATCGCCGTGAAGAGAAACGACAGCGCGCGCCTCAGCTCGAGGTCGCTCACGGTGATGACGTTCTCGACAAGGGCGGACACGAGGGCGAATGTGTGGATGCCCGGCTTCGTCGTCTGAAGGCAGTCCGCGATCGTCTCGGGGACCGGAATGGACACGGGATGGCCCGCGGCGAGCGAGCGCACGAAGTCGTCGCCCGCCTCGGGCTCCACCCCGAAGACTCGGACGGACGGGCGGAGAGCCTTGATGGCCACCGCCACGCCTGAGAGAAGCCCTCCGCCGCCGAGCGGCGTGAGAACGGCGTCGAGATCCGGCACGTCCTCGATCAGCTCGAGCCCGGCCGTGCCCTGCCCCGCGATCACGGCCACGTCGTCGAACGGCGGAACGAGGATGCGGCCCTCGTTCGCGACGATCTCCTGCGCAATTTTCTCGCGGCTCTCCTCGGCACGGTCGTAAAGGCGCACCTCGGCTCCGTAGCCGCGCGTCGCCGCGAGCTTGAGCGCGGGCGCATCGTGCGGCATGACGATGACAGCCGAGACGCCCAGCTCTTTCGCCGCGAGGGCCACGGCCTGCGCGTGGTTTCCGGACGAGAACGCCACCACGCCGCGCCGCTTCTCCTCCGGCGTCAGGAGCAAAAGCCGCGAGAAGCCGCCGCGCACCTTGAAGGCGCCCACGCGCTGGAAGGTCTCGCACTTGAAGAAGAGGCGGCATCCCGCGCGCGCGTCCAGTCGGCGCGAGGTCATCACCGGTGTGCGGTGGACGTGCCCGGCAATTCGCTCGCGCGCGGCTTTCACGTCTTCGAGAGTCACGGGCAGGCTCATGTCTTCATTTCCCTTTCGCGCGGGGCATTCGGGACGCCGCACAGCCGGTCCGCTTCGGAGGTGGCGGCGTCGATCGCCGTGGCCACGCGCACAAGGAATGCCTCCTCGGTCTCGCTCGAGGCGCGCTCGAGCGGCGGTCCGAAGACCACGACGCATTTCGAAAACGGCTTCGGCACGAGGAAACGATCCCAGGAATTCAGAAACAGCGAGCGCGTGGACGAGGACGCAGACGGCAGGACGATTCCATTTCCCTCTTCGGCGAGGGAGAGGATTCCGCGCTTGCAGCGCCGGGCCGGCCCGCGCGGCCCGTCCGGCGTGAGGGCGCCCCCGGGGGCGCCGGCGAGCGCGTCGAGAAACTCGCGCGAGGCCACGTCGCCGCCGCGCGACGAGGAGCCGCGCACCGCGCGGAACCCCCAGAACCTGAGGAACGTGGCGATGATCTCGCCGTCCGCGCTCTGCGACGCCATCGTGACGTAGCCCTCGCCCCGGTGCGCGAGGATTCCGCCGACCATCCGCTGGTGCCAGATCGCGTGCAGGGGCTGCTTCCCGCGCGCGCGAATGGCCGAGCGGTGCTCCTCGCCGACGATCGAGAGGCGCAGCGTCAGGCGGTAGAGCGAGACCGCGAGGAAGACGAGAAAGCCGAGGAACCGGAAACGCACGCGGGACCGATTATGCTGTCGCCATGCGCCTCGTCGCCGAGAACCTCTCGCGCTCCTTCGGACGCCGAGCCTTCGGGCCGGTTTCGTTCAGCGTCGAGGCGGGGCGTGTCCTCGGTGTCGCGGGAGAGAACGGGAGCGGAAAGACCACCTTGCTGAAGACCCTCGCAGGCCTGATTCGGCCGAGCGGAGGGCGTGCGAGGATTTTCTTCGAAGGTGAAGACGCCGGGGATGGCTGCGAACCGCGCGACGTTCCCTGGCGCATCGGGTGGGCGGCGCCGGATCTCGCCCTTTACGGAGAGCTGACGGCCGAAGAGAACATGATCTTCTTCGAAAGGGTCCGCGGCCTGGTGCCGACTCCCGGCCGCGCGCGCGCGCTGCTCGAGGGCGTCGGCCTTCCGCCCGATTCCCATTCTAAAAAGCCTCTCTCCTCTCTCTCGACCGGCCAGCGCCAGCGCGTCAAGCTCGCGTTCGCGACGCTCCACGAGCCCGATCTTCTCTTCCTCGACGAGCCGGGCGCGAATCTCGACGAGGCGGGGCGCTCCATCGTTCAGAAGGTCGTCGCCGAGCAGCGGCTCCGGGGAATCACCGTGATCGCCTCGAACGACCCGCGCGATCTCGCGCTCGCGGATGAAAGAGTGACGCTGTCGTGAGCGCGCCGCGCCCGGCTGCCGGAATCCTCCCGGCGGCCATCGCCGTGTTCCGGCGGGAGCTCCTCGCGGAGTGGCGGACGCGCGTGGCCGTGAACTCGCTCTTCCTCTTCGCCTTCGCCGTTCTCGTCCTCGTCGCCTACGCCGTGGGCCCGACGCGCCTTTCCCCGGAGGACAGGCCCACCGTGAACGCCGTTCTTCTCTGGATCGTTCTCTTTTTCTCCGCGATGACAGGCCTTTCGCGCACGTTCGTTCACGAGGAGGACGCGGGGACCGCCGCGGCCCTTCGGCTGTCGGCGCCCCCGTCGGGGGTTCTCCTCGGAAAGCTTCTCGCGAACGTGGCGCTGCTCGGCGCGGTGACCGTGTTCATCGTGCCGCTCTTCGTCGTCCTCATGGGCTTCGAGATCATGGATCCGCCGCTCTTCGTTCTCCTGCTTCTGCTCGGAACATTCGGGCTCGCTTCGGCCTCCACGTTCACGGCGGCGCTCGTTTCGAAGGCGAGTGCCAAGGGCGCGCTCTTCGCGGTGCTCGCGATCCCGCTCCTCCTGCCGCCTCTCGTCGGCGCCGTCCTCGCGACCCGGGTCGCGGCCACCGAGGCGGATTTCTCGGCGGGAACCGATTTCGTGAGGCTGCTCGTGGCGTACGACGGGGTCGTCACGACGGCCGCATTCCTGCTCTTCGACGCTGTCTGGCGGGAATAAATCGGGCGCCGGGGACCGTTCCCGGGCCCGATAAAGATGATTCGCCTGCTTCAGAGAATGATTCTCGACAGGCGGTATCATGCAAGCCGTGAAGAGCCTCGGTTTCCTCCTCAAAGCCCTCCTGGGAATCGGAATGGCCGCCATCTGCTGGGGGGCCTTCCTTTACGCGCGCCCCGCCCAGAGCTTCGTCGGCGAATCCTCCCGGATCGTCTTCTTCCATGTGCCAATGGCATGGGTCTCGACGCTTGCTTTCTTCATCGCCGCCTGGCATTCGGCCGTCTACCTCAAGAAGCGCCGGATCGAGAGCGACGACGCGGCGGCCGGCGCGGCGCGCCTCGGCTTCGTGTTCTGCGTTCTGGCCACGGTCACGGGTTCGATCTTCGCCCGCGTGATGTGGAACTCGTACTGGAACTGGGATCCGCGCGAGACGTCGATCGTGCTCCTGCTCCTCGTCTACGGCGCGTATCTCGGCCTTCGCGGCGCGCTCGACGACCCCGAGCGGCGCGCGACTCTCTCGGCGGCCTACGCCCTCGTCGCGGTCGTGACGGTGCCGTTCCTCACGTTCGCCGTCCCGCGCATGTACCAGTCGCTCCACCCCGACACCGTGATCAACGCCCGCGGAAAAGTCGAAATGTCCGCGGACATAAGGACCGTCTTCTTCTCCTCGATGGTGGCTTTCATGGGACTTTTCTACTGGATGTGGAATCTCGACCGGCGCGTCTCCCGCATCGTACGCGAGAGGGCGGCATGAGCGGGGCGCTCGGCTACGTCGCGGCGGTCAACATCGTGATCTGGGCTGGAATCTTCGGCTACCTCGTCTACCTCGACCGCAAGGTCCGGGCCGCCTCCGGGCCCGGGCAGGAGAAACCCCGATGAAACGCGCGTACTGGGCCGGCGCCCTCCTCGTCGTCGGCTTTCTCGCCCTCGGTCTGTCCACGTTCACCCGATCGATGACGCCATACGTCTCGTTCGCCGAGGCGAAGGCGGCGCCCCGCACGGTCCAGGTGATGGGCGCCCTCGAGAAGGGCACCTCGCGCTACGACGCCACCTCGAAGACGCTGCACTTCACGCTCCTCGACATGAACACGAAAGAGCCCATCGCGGTCTCCTACACGGATGTGAAGCCCGCGAACTTCGAGGACGCCGTCTCCATCGTGGCGATCGGACGTTACGAGAACGGCGTCTTCGCCGCCGAGAAGCTCCTCGTCAAGTGTCCCTCGAAATATCAGGGAGAGGAGATCGAGAAGCAATACGGCGCCAAGAAGGCCTGAAAGAAAACCAGGCGCCAAACACTTCCGAACACATGAATAATCTCTCCGGTCCCCTCGGATTCGCACCCGGCACGCTGGCCATCTGGGCGGCCATGCTCTTCGGAGTCACGTGCGCTCTCGCCTACTTGCGTTCGATGCGCACGGGATTCGCAGCCGGGGATTTTCTTAGAAAGGGTAAGAGGGGCGCCGGCGTTGCCGAAGCGACGGACGGTTCCGCAGCCCTATTTCCATTCGAAGAAAATCCGAATCTTCTCCTGGCCCGTCGCCTCTATTACGCCTATGTCTTTTCGGTTCTCCTCGCGTCGTTCCTCCTCCTGACGCGGCTCCTCTCGCACGACTTCCGCCTCTCGTACGTGGCGTCGTACTCGGGGCGCGACCTGCCGTTCTACTACCTCTTCTCGACGTTCTGGGCGGGACAGGAAGGCTCGTTCCTGCTCTGGCTCTTCTGGGGTGCGCTCATTGGGCTCTTCGTCCTCCGGTCGGCCAAGGAGCAGGAAGCGCCCGTCATGGTGGTTTACGTCGCGTCGTTCATCGGGATCGTCGCGATCCTCGTCAAGCAGTCCCCCTTCCGCTTCCTCGCGCAGCTCCCGCCCGACGGCCAGGGCCTGAATCCGCTGCTGCAGGACCCGTGGATGGTCATCCACCCGCCGGTCATGTTCTCGGGGTTCGCGTCTCTCTCCGTGCCGTTTGCGTTCGCGATCGGCGCGCTGTGGATGAAACGTTGGGACGGCTGGGTCGTGCGCGCGATGCCCTGGGCGCTCTTCACGTTCGTCACGCTCGGCACGGCGATCCTCATGGGCGGGTACTGGGCCTACAAGACGCTCGGATGGGGCGGCTATTGGGGCTGGGATCCGGTCGAGAACACGTCCCTCGTTCCGTGGCTTGCCACGGTGGCGCTCGTACACGGCATGTCCCTCCAAAAGGCGCGCGCCAAGCACCGCAAGATCAACATCATCCTCGCGATCCTCGCCTTCTGCTGCATCCTTTACGGCACGTTCCTGACGCGCTCCGGCGTCCTCGCGGACTTCTCCGTCCACTCCTTCATCGACCTCGGGATCACCGGCTGGCTCATCGGAATCATCCTCGTCTTCCTCGGGGGCGGCCTCGGCCTCCTCGCGTGGCGCTGGAGGGAGATCCCGGTCGTTTCAGACGTCGATCAGGCGACCGGCAAGGAGAAGGAAGAGCCGTTCCTTTCCCGCTCGGTCCTTTTCATCCTCTCCGTGACGCTGTTCTGCGCCTCGGGCCTCGTCATCCTGCTCGGCACATCCGCCCCGATCCTCACGCGGGTCCTGGGCAAGCCCTCGCAGGTCGCGACGAGCTTCTACAACGTGACGCACCGGCCGATTGCGACGCTCATCGCTCTCCTCATCTTCCTCGTGCCGTATCTCTCCTGGCGCGGCGAGACCGGGAAGGGCGTGATCAGGAAGGCGGTTGTCCCGGGCGCCGTGGGCCTCCTCAGCGTCGGGGTCTTCTTCGCCGCCGGCGTGCGCGGGTTCGGCGACCTTCTGATCCTCGGTCTCGCGGTGGCCGGATTCGTCGCGAACGCCGGGACCGCAATCCTCTTCGTGAGGCGAAAGGCCGTCACGACCATGGGCGGCTACCTCGCGCACATCGGGATGTCCATCATGCTCGTCGGCATCCTCGTGTCGGGCGTCTACGAGAAAAAGACAACGGTGAACCTCATCAGAAATCAGCCCATGACCGTCGGAAGGAACACGCTGACCTTCACACGCACGGTCTTCGTGACGGAGAGCGGCGAGGTGAAGCGCTTCGACGAGCTGAACGCGTTGAGCCTCTCCGACCGCCGCGCCAAGCAGGCGATGGAGGTCGAAGTGACCTCGCCGGGCGG
The DNA here is from genome assembly GCA_003152095.1 of Acidobacteriota bacterium. Classification (GTDB taxonomy): domain Bacteria; phylum Acidobacteriota; class Thermoanaerobaculia; order UBA5066; family UBA5066; genus Fen-183. Next base: position 29,140 of record PLZI01000093.1, read on the forward strand.
CTCGGTCTGGAAGGCCTACCCGAAGCTCTTCACGAACGCGCGCACGAACCAGATGATGGCGAACCCGGACGTGAAGTCCTCGCCGCTCATGGACCTTTACCTCTCGCCACAGTCCTACGACCCGGGCCAGCCGGCGCGCATCGAGGGCACGACCGTCACGATGAAGAAGGGCGAGTCGAAGACCGTCGAGGGCGTAAAGGTGAAGTTCCTCGACTTCTCGGCCGACCGCTCGCAGGTCTCGTCGGACCGCCCGCGCGTGACGGTGACGGGCAACTTCCTCGTGACGACCGCGGAGGTCTCGGAAGAAAAGACGGCAAAGCTCGTCATGTACTTCGGCGGAGGCGCACCGGAGTCCTCGACCGAGTCGCCGGAAACGCCTCTTCCCGGCAAGGGCCGCCTGAAACTCCGCCGCGTGTCGCCGAACGAAGGCACGTGCGAGCTCGAGCTTCTCGGCCTCTCTCCGGGGAGCGACCTGAAGCCCGCAACCGGCGAGACGTTCTCGGTGGACCTCACGACGAAGCCGCTCATCTCGCTCGTGTGGGGAGGCTTCTACGTGATGATGGCCGGAGGCATCACGGCCCTCCTGCGCCGCGCCCGCGACTCACGCCAGGCGGCGATCGTGTAGCCGAGCTGCGACGGGCGTCGGGATTTCGCCCGACGCCCGCGCGCGCTGTCTGAGCGACGCGAGTTCGCGCGCGAAGGAGGGTAGGACCCCGGGCACGGAGCGCCGTCCTTCCGATGTTTGAGTAGACTTCGCGCCCGGAGGAGAACCCATGACCATCCGCTTGGGCCTCGCCCTTGCCGTTCTTACGGCCGTCGCCGCCGGCGCGCAGACCCCGCCCCCCGCAAAGACCCGCGCGATCGACCCCGCCAACTTCGACACGTCCGCGAAACCGTGCGAGGACTTCTACACGCACGCGAACGGCAGCTGGCTGAAGGCCCATCCCATCCCCGCCGACCGGGCCAGCTACGGCGCGTTCCAGGAGCTCGCCGACCGCAACCGCGACGTCTTGAAGAAGATCCTCGAGGAGACGTCGGCCCGCACGGACTGGCCGCAGGGCTCGGCCGAGCAGAAAGTTGGGGATTTCTACGCGAGCGGCATGGATGCGGCCGGCCGCGAGAAAGCCGGCGCCGCGCCGCTCGCGCCGGCGCTCGCGGCCATCGCGAAGCTCAAGAGCCCGAGCGACCTCCCCGCCGTCCTTGCCGAGCTGCACCTGTCCGGCGTGAGCGCGGGTTTCGGCTTCCGCGTCGCTCAGGACGCGAAGGACTCCACGCGCTACATCGGCATCTTCAACCAGGGAGGCCTCGGCCTGCCCGACCGTGACTACTACCTGAAGGACGACCCGAAGTCGAAGGACCTCAAGGCGGCCTACGAGGCTCACGTCGCGAAGCTCCTCGAGCTGGCCGGCTCGGCGCCCGACGCCGCGAAAGCCGAAGCCGCGGCGATCCTCGCGCTCGAGACGAAGCTCGCGCAGGCGTCGATCACGCGCGTCGAGAACCGCGACCCGCAGAAGACCTACAACAAGCGGACGGTTGCGGCGCTGAACGCCGAGGCACCCGGCTTCGACTTCGCGAAGTTCCTCGCCGATCTCGGAGCGACCACCGCGACGGAAGTGAACGTCCGGCAGCCCGGGTTCTTCACGGCCTTCGCCGCTCTCACGCGCTCCGTGCCTCCCGCCGAATGGCGGACGTACCTGCGCTGGCACGCCGCGCGTACCGACGCGCCGCTCCTCTCGAGGGCGTTCCAGGACGAGGACTTCGCGTTCAACGGGAAGAAGCTCAACGGCACGCCACAGCAGGAGGAGCCCTGGCGGCGCGTGCAGGCCGCCACGGACTTCGCGCTCGGCGAGGCAGTCGGTCCGATCTACGTCGCCCGTGCCTTCAGCCCGCGCGCCAAGGAGCGCACGAAGATCCTCGTCGAGAACATGCGCGCCGCCCTCAAGGAGCGCATCGACGCGCTCCCCTGGATGAGCCCCGAGACGAAGGCCCAGGCGCAGCGCAAGCTCGCCGCCTTCGGCGTGAAGATCGGCTACCCGGACGTCTGGAGGGACTATACGGCGCTCGTCATCTCGCGGAGCGTCTCGTACGCCGAGAACGTGCGCCGGGCGCGGATCTTCGAGACGAAGCGCAACCTCGCGAAGCTCGGGAAACCCATCGACCGGACGGAGTGGGGCATGACGCCTCCGACCGTGAACGCGTACTACAACGCCTCGATGAACGAGATCGTCTTCCCGGCCGGGATCCTCCAGCCTCCGTTCTTCTACGAGGACGGGGACGACGCCGTGAACTACGGGGGGATCGGGGTCGTCATCGGGCACGAGATGTCGCACGGCTTCGACGACTCCGGCAGCCAGTACGACGCGGACGGGAACCTCAGGAACTGGTGGACGCCCGAGGACCGCAAGGCCTACGACGCGCGCACGGCTCTCATCGTGAAGCAGTTCGATTCCTACAAGCCGCTGCGCGACCTCGCCATCAACGGCAAGCTGACCCTCGGCGAGAACATCGGCGACCTCGGCGGGATCAAGATCGCGTACGCCGCGCTCCAGAAGGCGCTCGCCGGGAAGCCCCGGGCGAAGATCGACGGCTTCACGCCCGAGCAGCGGTTCTTCCTCTCGTACGCGACGATCTGGCGGAGCCAGTACCGCGACGAGTCGATGCGCGTGCAGCTCAACACGAACCCGCACAGCCCGGGGCACTGGCGCGCGATCGGCCCGCCCTCGAACCTGCCCGAGTTCTACGACGCGTTTGGATGCGCGGAAGGCACGCCGATGCGGCGCGCCGAAGCGGACCGGCCGAGCATCTGGTGAGGCCGCGGCGAAGGCCGCCAGCCTCAGAACCCCTTGACCGTCGCGGCCTTCTTGTACATCCAGTACGTGAAGCCCCAGCCGAGGAGCACGACGACGGGCAGCGCCCATTCGTAGCTCGCGGCCCACGTCGCGTGCTGGGCCATCATCGTGAAGATGAGCGGCACGGACATGTACGTGTTGTGCTTGCTGCGGAGGCCCGCCATCGCGGCGACCGCCGGGTCCGGCTTCTCGCCGTTCTTCGTGGCCGTGATGATCTTCTTCTGCGCGGGCCAGATCCGCATCCAGACGTTCGCGGCCATGATCGTCCCGAACATCGCGCCGAGGTGGATCGCCGTGCCGCGGAACCCGAAGCCGCCGAAGTGCGAGAAGAAGAGCACGGCCGCCGTGGCGACGACGAGGCCGAGCCAGAAATGGACCTCGGTCTTCGCGATCGCCTTCGCGAGCGGGTCGTAGACCGCAAAGAAGAGGAGCGCCACGAGGACGGCGATGCCGCCCGTCCCCCACGTCTTCACCGCCGGGTCTTTGAAGAGGAGGCCGGTGTTGTAGTAGACGAGGCCGAGGAGCACGAGCCCGGTGATCCACGTCCAGGCGGCGCCCCAGCGGAACACCCACAGCGCGCGCGGCATCAGCTCGGGAACGACCTTCCTCTTCGTGTCCCCGTCCATCGTGGGAACGAAGTTCGAGTTCACGAAGTTGAAGAACCAGAGATGGCCGATCCAGAGGACGCCCGCGATGATGTGCGCCCACCGGAACAGCGATTCAAGAAGATTCATGCTGTCCATGAACACCTCCATTAATTGAGACTGGATCTTAGCAGCCGTCCGGGGACGCGACATCCGGCCGGCGTTTGACGGACGCCCGCGCTTTCCCTACACCGGCAACGCCCCACGCGGGCCGCTCCATCCCCGCCTCCAGAATGGCTCTGTGCTGGCCGAAAAGGCGTCTCCGAGCGCCGGGTCCCGCCTCCTACCGGAAGAATCCATTCACATCCAGGATGAAGTCCACGGTGGCCGCGGAGTTGTTGAAGAGGGAGAACGTCGTACTCGATTTCGAGAAGGAGACGATCGCGTTGTTGGCGCGGGTGCGGCCCGCCCGGAAGCTGAGCGCGCTCGCGTTCGGCTGCAAAACATCCGCCGGGAAGACGACGAGTTCACCTGGAGCCCCGACATTCGTGACAGTCAAGTTTGCCGAGATCGCGAACGCGTCGGCCGGGATGCCACATGGGGATGCCGACGGGTCGAACGTCCGTGTCGCGCCCGGCTGCAATGGCGGCGCGCCCAGCGTCCCGGTCTGGTTCCTCGTGTCAAGCACTCGGCACGGCGTCAAAGTGTAGAAGAGGCCCGCATTGACAGCCGCCGTTAGCCCCAACTCGACTCCGGTCAGTTCCACTCCGCTGGCGCTGGTGCCGAAGCCGTCAAGGCGAAAAGCAATGCGGTGGCTTCCCGGCGCCAGCGTGCCTGTTCCGCCGCCGATGTAGATCTGCTCGGTGGTGAGCGATGCCAATGACACGTGGCGCTGGTCGATCTCGCGCACAAGAACGTCGTCCACGAAGACGCGTAGGAAGCCTTCACCGGCGGCCGCGAAACGCCAGTCGAAGCGCAAGATGTTGACTGGTTGCGTCGTCGTCACCTGTACCGTGATCCAGGAGGGCGATTCGGTGGGCGTCGCAGAAGGTGCCATACGGCCCGGTGTGACGGAACCAGGAAGCAGCGAGATCGCCCCCAGCCTCAGAGAGTTCAACACCGTGGCGCCGATGCCAACGACGTAGTCGACCGCGCCGACTGTTGCATCGACGGCGGTTTCGACGCCGGCGAAGAAAGCGGACCAGGCGCTCGGGATAGGAGGCGACCCCGGAACACAAGTTCCCCCATCCATCGCGCACGTTCCCCACTTCGGATACAGGTAGTTCAGTGTGCTCAGCGACTTTCCATTCTCGGCGGAAAGCGGAAATCCCATCGCGCCAGTGCCGTTCACCGCGATCGGATCGAAAGCCTTGGAGGCGGCGTCACCCACGAAGGACGGGTCCACGGAAACGCCATAGAACCGGTAAGGCCGATTGTGACGACATCCGAACACGATCCCCATGCTGTTGATCGGATGAACCGGGTCGTACAACGCCATACATGGGTCGCCATCAGAGGTTGGTGGCGTGACATCGACGTTGTAACCGTTCGAAAGAAACAATCTGGTGCCGTCGAGGGCGTTCACGCCAAACATGGCGGCCACGTCCCGTGTATCCACGTAGTTGTCGGTCCAATCCGCCTTCTTGCCGTAGTTCGTGGAATTCTGTTGGGGATCGTAGGCATCCAGGAATGTCTCGTGTACTTCTATGGCCGGTCGGTTCGCCTTCAGTGCGATCGTCGCCGAATGGATCACGTTGGCGCCGGCGCTATGCGCGATGAGATGGACGGGCGAATAGCTGTTTGCTCCGAGTTCTGAGGCCAGATTCTCACCGACGGCGACCGCGTTGTCGAAGGCGTTCCACGGCCCTACCGTGGCCGCCTTGCTCCACCAATCCAGGATCCAGACATCCCAGTTGTTCGCCTGACACATCTTGGTCAAGGGTTTCCCTTGGGAAGAGGAGACGACGCTGGACGCGCCGAGCCTGTTGCAGACCTTAGTCGCCATTTCCATGACCCAGCCCCCGGCAGCGTCCTTCCAGCCATGGGTGATCACTACTGCCTTGGTGGCCGGAGTGGGCCAGGACCCCGAATCCTCAGGTAGATCCCCGCGGTCCGGCGGCGTCTGCACCGGCGGCGTATCGCTGAAGGTGAAGCCTCCGGTGAGCGTCCCCGTCTGCCCGTCCGGGTTGCGGACGACGACATTGGCTGCTCCAGCCGCGTGGGCCGGAGTGGTCGCGGTGATCGTCGTGGCCGTCACCGAAGCGACGGTTGCGGCCGTACCGCCGATGGTCACCGTGGCGCCCGCCACGAAATTAGCCCCCCTGACCGTGACGGCCGTGCCTCCTGCCGTCGGGCCGGACGATGGGCTCACCGCGCCGACTGTGGGCGCCGGAGAGACGGGGGACGTGGCGGTAATGCTCGTCCGCTGTTCCGCGGGTGGCGCGCTGCCACGCTCGATGATGACCTTCGCGCTGTACGTGCCTGGGGCGGCGTACGTCGTGCTCGCCGTCTGGGTGGCGCCGTTCACGCTGTCGAATTTCGCTCCGAACGTCGCGTTCGTCGGGTCGCCGCATGCCACGGTCACTGTGCTCACGCTCGTTCCTGCGTCGGAGCAGTTCCACCAGAAGGTGTAGTTGACCGTTCCCGTCGCCGTTCCTCCGGCTGTCGCCGTGAGGGTAGTACTCAGCGGCGCTGTCCCGCTTGCCGGGTTCGCGCTGAGCGCCGCTGTGAGTGTTGGTGTGGCGCCAGCGGAGGCGAAGACCCACGCGGCCCCAACCCAGTTGTTGTCTCCCCACCCTCCGACGATGGCCGTGCTGCCGTCGGCGGAGAGGGACACGGACTTGCCTTGTTGAACGGGGAAATTAAGGGTTCCCACGGCGCCCGAGCCGGCCAGCTTGGGTCCCTGCTGGGTCCAGGCTCCTCCGCTCCTCGTCCAGACCCACGCAGCCCCAGCGAAGTCGTCATCTGCGTTCCCTCCGACGATGGCCGTGTTACCGTCGGCGGAGAGAGACACGGAATCGTATTGTTGAGCGTTTCCCACGGCGCCCGAGCCGACCAGCTTGGGTCCCTGCTGGATCCAGACTCCTCCGCTCCTTGTCCAGACCCACGCGGCCCCAGCGGAATTGTTGTCGCCCCACCCTCCGACGATGGCCGTATTGCCGTCGGCGGAGAGGAACACGGAAACGCCTTGTGCAGCAACCCCCACGGCGCCCGAGCCGACCAGCTTGGGTCCCTGCTGGGTCCAGACTCCTCCGCTCCTCGTCCAGACCCACGCGGCCCCAGCGGAATTGTTGTCGGCCAACCCTCCGACGATGGCCGTGTCGCCGTCGGCGGAGAGGGACACGGAATTGCCTTGGAGAGCGTTCCCCACGGCGCCCGTCCCCACTAGCTTCGGCCCCTGCTGCGAGAACTGAGCGAAGGCTGGATGGGAAAAAAGCAGCGCGGCATAGACGGGGACGATGGACGCAATGTGATGGCGCATCTTCAGGGAGAACTTTCCGAAGGGACGCCAGCTTGCACGGCGGAACGCTGAAAGCATCGCTTCCGAGGTGCCGTATCCTCCCCGCCCCGTCAAGTGACATTCCTGTCGTACGCCCGACCGGCAGCCGTGCCTCAGAGCCCTGCAAGAGACCGCGGACCGGCCTCTTCGGAATTCTCGCTCGCTCATGCTTCCTCCGATCGGGTTGACATTCCCCCGCCGAGGTCCTGCCCGAATCAGTACTGGAGTCTAGCCCTTAACCGGATGTTTGTTCGGTCGTCGCCTGGAACCACGCGACTCCGTCGAGAATCTCTATCAGGGGACGCGCCGGAAGCCGCAGCCCCGCTGCTTCCTACTACTCGTACCTGAGCGACTCGATCGGGTCGAGCCGGGCAGCGCGGATGGCGGGATAGAGGCCCGACGCGAGACGCACGGTCGCGCCGATGCTGAAAGGCCTCTGGATATGGCCAGCCCGAATTCCCGCTCAACGCGTCAGCGGGGAGCTTCGCCGCTACGTGTCGTGTTCCCGAACGCCTGGAGCAGCCCCCGGAGACCGACGTCTACACCTGGTAGTATGCCTGTGGAGGTGTAGAGTGCGCACGAACATCGTGCTCGACGACAATCTGGTACGGGAAGCCGCCCGGCTCACAGGTATTCGAACGAAACGCTCCCTCGTCGACGAGGCATTGCGGCTCCTCGTGAAAACGAAGAAGCGCCGCTCAATCCTCGCGCTGAAGGGGAAGATCCGGTTTGCCGACGGCTACGACTACAAGGCGCTCCGGGGCCGCGACCTTGGTCCTCGTTGACAGCTCGGTCCTCATCGACTTCCTCCGTGAGCGGGACACTCCCGCGGTCCGGCGCCTCTCGGAGATCGAAGCCTCAGGGGAGGCCGTCGGCTGGGCCCTTCCGCTCATCTGCCTCCAGGAGGTCCTCCAGGGAGCCAAGAACGAAAGGGAGTGGAAACTGCTCCGCGGCGTCCTGGAATCGCAGGAGATCGTTGCCCCGCTGGACCCGCTGGCGGTTCACGTCGAGGCCGCACGAATCTATTTCGACTGCAGGCGGAAGGGTCTGACGGTCCGCAGCTCCACGGACTGCTTCATCGCCGCCCTCGCGCTGGAGCGCCAGCTACCGCTCCTCCATGACGACACGGACTTCGACGCGATCGCCAGAGTCCGGCCGCTTCGGTCGATTCGAAGGTGAACGGAGCCACCATTCCATGCCTCGATGAGCATCGCCTTCGTCCCCTACTCGTACCTGAGTGCCTCGATCGGGTCGAGGTGGGGGGCGCGGATGGCCGGATAGGGGCCGGAGACGAGGCCCACGGCGGCGCTGGCTCCGGTGGAGAGGGCCAGCGACCAGAATGTGACGACGGCCGGCCACCCGGCGGACGCCGCCTTCGGAACCGCCGCGCGTTAGTCAGGCGCCGACTGCCTTCGCGACCTGTTCGGCGAGGCGAAGGAACGCCTTCGAGACCGTCGAATCCGGTTCGGACACCATGATGGGCGTCCCGGCGTCGCCCTGGATCGCGACGCGCGGGTCGATCGGGATCTCGCCGAGGAAGGGGACCTTCAGGAGGTCGGCCGTTTTCCGACCTCCGCCGTGCTTGAAGATCTCGTCGCGGTTCCCGCACTTCGGGCACTCGTAGTAGCTCATGTTCTCGATGATGCCGAGGACGGGCAC
>PLZI01000078.1 GCA_003152095.1 Acidobacteriota bacterium
TCGGGGTAGATGTTCTGTCCCGACGGCCCGAGAATCACCGTCTTGGAGCGGCCGTGAATGAAGATCGTCCCTTCGGCGTCGATCAGCCCGAGGTCGCCCGTGTGGAACCAGCCTTCCAGGTCGATCGCCGCCGCCGTGGCATCGGGGTTCTTGTAGTACCCGGCCATGACGTTCACGCCCCGCACGAGAATCTCACCGGGGATCCTCCGCGGGTCGGCTGAGTCGATTTGGACCTCGAGCGTGTCGACCTTCCGTCCGACGCCGCCAAGCTTGTGATCGCGCCACCCGGCGTAGCTGATCAGCGGCCCGCACTCGGTCATCCCGTAGCCACACGTGAACGGAAAGCCGATCGCGTTGAAGAAGCGCTCCACGTCGCCGTTCAGCGCGGCTCCGCCGATGACGATCTCCCGGAACCGTCCCCCGAACACCGCGACGAGCTTTTCGCGAATCTTCCGCTGGAGGATCCGCCGGACCGGCGGGATCCTCATCAGGATCTTCGTCGTCTCCTTCTCCAGGACCGGCAGCAGCCTTTTCGAGTAGATCTTCTCGATGACGAGCGGGACCGACAGGATCAGCCGGGGGCGGATCTCGCCGAACGCCTCGAGGATGATCTGAGGCGACGGTGTCTGAGCGAGAAACGTGATGGCGCAGCCGGACGAGAACGGGAACAGGAACTCGAAGGCGCAGCCGAAGGCGTGCGCGAGCGGGAGAAACGAGACGATCGTGTCCCCCGGCTCGAGAGGCATGCTCCTTTTCGCGAAAACGATGTTCGCGAGGAGGCTCCGGTGCGGGAGCATCACCCCTTTGGAAAAGCCGGTCGTTCCCGACGTGTAGACGATCGCCGCCAGATGGCCTCCCTCGACGGCCGCGAGCCGAAAGCGCTCCGGATCCTGGAGACGCCGGCCGCCGCGAGACCGGGTCATGGTCTCGGCGAGGCTCTTCGCGAGGCTCTCCTTCCCGCAGTGGAGAAGCCGGAAATCCGCCAGCGAGAACACGGCTCCGACCTCGAGCAGCTGCTCCGGGTCGAGAGGCGTGAAAAGAGCGTCCGCCACGAAGAGAAGCGCGGCGTCGGAGTGGTTCACGATATGGTGGACATCGTCGGGGCGGAAATCGGGAAGGATCGGGACGATGACCGCCCCGTACGTGACGGTGGCCAGCCAGACGACCGCCCAGCTGGCCGAATTCCGCCCGAGGAGGGCGATCTTGTCGCCGGGAGCGACATGACAGATCCGGAAGACCTCGTGCAGATGCGCGATCTCGTCCGCCACCTGACCGTAGGTCAGCCCTTTCCCTTCCCAGTCCGCGAGCGCGGGGCGTGCCCAGTTCTGCCGCACGCTCTCTCCGATGAGATCGACGAGGTTCTCCTGTATCTGGATGCCCACGGGCCCGAGTATAGAAAGCCCGCGAGGGTGACCTCTAACTTTGTTCCGCCATGTCTCGTCGACTCTCTCTTCCGAGCACCTCGTCACGATCCGTTGTGTCTAAGTGGTCGATGTGGCGGCGCCCGGCTTGGAAGTGCGGAACGCCCATAGGGAGAGGAGAGCGGAAAAGACGAGCCCGAAGACCGAGAGCGCGGTGGGAACGGAGAAGGGGCCTATTTGGACAGCCCACCCGTTGAAGAGACGAAGCAGATGGAGAAGAGCCACGAGGGCGAAGATGAGTCCCGAGACCAAGCAGTAGATCTGTTTGCCCATAGGCACCCCCTCAGCCTTTTCTTACGCCAGTCACGAGGTCCCGTCAATCTGGCGAGTGATCGAGTCATGACGGAGGTACTGCGGCGCGTTACGACGGGGCGGTTGCGAAGGGATTGACGGTGCGAGCAGGAGTTCGCGCGACGTCTTTCACGTTGCGCGTGGCGAGGACGAGCCCACCGCCGGCCTCGACCCGAACGGGGGGTCCTACTTCACCGGTGTCGTGAGCGGCTTGCCTTTCTCGGCGACGAAAACCGCGGCCAGTTTCGCCGTGACGGTGCCGTTGTTGATCGCCTGGTGAACCTTGCCCGGTGCGATGTGGAAGACATCGCCGGCTTTCAGCGTCACCGTGGGAACGCCTTCATTCTCGAGCGAGATCGTGCCTTCCAGCACGAACGCAAAGACCTCGGCGAAGTGGGTATGTTTCCCTTCCGCCGCGCCGGGAGGCAATTCCACCAGGGCCATGACGCCCTCACGGTCCGGAAGACTCATGTCCTGCTTCAGGACGATGGTTCGTTTGACCTGTGGGGGTTGCTGGGCGTTGAGCGCCAGCCCCCCGGCTAGTCCAATGACGGCGACGACCGCAGAGATTCTGACGATCTTCGAGTTCCGGTAGTTCATGACGTCTCCTTTCGCGCTGAAAGCGATCTCGACTGACGGTTGAGCGTTGAGGAGGCGGATGCTAATGGCCAGAATGTCAAGAGTAAAGCGGGTCGGAAGGATCGGCCTGCCGGTGGCGCCAGGCCAGAGGTTAGACTGCGCCCGTGCCGCTTGGAGGACCTCGCCTGAAGGGGAAGCTCCCGCCACTTTGTCTGGCCGTCGTCCTGGCGGCTCCGGCGCGCCTCGTCGCGGCGCCCGATCCGGCCCGATCGACAGGGAGCGTCGATCCGGCGCTCTTTTCGGAGCTCCGCTGGCGCTCGATCGGCCCCTTCCGGGGCGGGCGTGTGCTGGCGGTGGCCGGCGTGCCGGGCGAGAGGGAGCACTTCTACTTCGGCGGCGTCAACGGCGGCGTGTGGGAGACGGACGATGCCGGCCGCACGTGGCGCCCGATCTTCGACGCCCAGCCGATCGGCGCCATCGGCGCGCTCGCCGTGGCGCCTTCGAATCCGAAGGTGATCTACGTGGGCACCGGCGAGGCCGACATGCGCTCGGACATCGCTCAGGGCGACGGGATATACAAATCGACGGACGGTGGAAAAACCTTTTCTCACGTGGGGCTTTCCGACTCGCAGCAGATCGGGCGGATCCGCGTCGACCCGCGCGATCCGGACCGGGTGCTGGTCGCCGCTCTGGGACACCCGTACGGTCCCAACGCGGAGCGCGGCGTCTTCCTCTCCACCGACGGGGGCGGGAGCTGGCGACGGGTGCTCTACCGCGACGAGAACACCGGCGCCGTCGATCTCGCGTTCAAGCCGGGCGATCGCCGCGTCGTCTACGCGGCACTCTGGCAAACGCGCCGGCCGCCCTGGAATGTCTACCCGCCGTCTCACGGGCCCGGCAGCGGCCTCTGCAGGTCGACCGACGGCGGCGACACCTGGACTGAGATCCGCGGGCACGGCTTCCCGGCCGATCCGGGTCGCATCGGGCTCGCCGTCGCGCCCAGCCAGCCGAATCGCGTTTACGCCATGGTGGAAGCGGAGAAGGGGGGGCTTTATCGCTCCGACGACGAAGGCGCGAGCTGGACGAGGACGAGCGACGATCCTCGGATCTGGGGACGCGGCTGGTACTTCGGTGGCATCGCCGTCGAGCCGCGCGACGCCGACGTCGTCTACGCGTGCAACACGTCGGTCTACCGGTCGAAGGACGGCGGCAGGACGTTCACGCCGATCAAAGGTGCTCCCGGCGGCGACGACTACCACGAGCTCTGGATCGACCCCGAGCACCCGGAGCGCCGCATGCTCGGCGTCGACCAGGGCGCGTCGGTGTCTTTGAACGGCGGCGAGACCTGGAGCTCCTGGTACAACCAGCCGACCGGGCAGTTCTATCGCGTGGCCACGGACGGCCGCTTCCCTTATTCGGTGTATGGTTCCCAGCAGGATTCGGGCGCGGCGGCCGTTCCAAGCCGTACCAACCTGCACGACGGGATCAACATGACGCAATTGCGCATGATCACCGCCGGCGGGGAAAATGACTCCATCGCTCCCGATCCGAGAGACCCGGACGTCATCTTCGGCGGCCGCGTCGAAAAGTTCGACCTTCGCACCCAGCAGACGCACACGCTCGATCCGGCGCTGGCGTTTCCCGGCCGTCACCGCTCGGTCTGGACGCTGCCGCTCGTCTTTTCGCGGCGCGACCCGCGCGTCCTCTACTTCGCGCACGAGCAGCTCTTTCGCACCGCGGACGGCGGGCAGAGCTGGAGTGTCATCAGCCCGGATCTCACGCGCGAGGACCCCGGCGTGCCGTCCAACCTCGACCCCGCGACGGCCGCCGATGACGGCGGAACGGGGTCGCGGTGCGGCGTCATCTACACGATCGCCCCGTCGCGCGTCGCCGATCGGGACCTGTGGATCGGCACGGACGACGGGCTCGTCTGGCGCAGCCGCGATGAGGGCGGCCACTGGGCCGACATCACGCCCAGGGCTCTCACCGCGTGGTCGAAGGTCACCATGCTCGAGGTCTCGCACGTCGACGCGGACACCGCCTGGGCGGCCGTCGACCGGCATCGCCTCGACGACTTCGCGCCCTACATCTATCGAACGCGCGACGGCGGCAAGAGCTGGACGCTTTCGGTGAGCGGGATTCCTCGTGGAAGCTTCGTCAACGCGGTGCGCGAGGACGCCAAGCGTCCAGGCCTTCTCTATGCGGGCACCGAGAAGGGCATGTACGTCTCGTTCGACGGCGGCGATCGTTGGCAGCCGCTGCAGCTGAATCTCCCGGTGACTTCGGTGCGCGACATCGACGTGCACGGAGACGACGTCGTGATCGCCACCCACGGCCGCGCCCTCTGGATCCTGGACGACGTGACGCCGCTCCGGCAGGTCGACGCCGAGGTCGCGCGCGAGAAGGCCTGGCTCTTCGCCCCGGCGAGCGCGGTGCGCGTGCGACCGGCCGGGTTCACCGGGACTCCCATGCCCATGGACGAGCCGCGAGCCGCCAATCCTCCGCTCGGCGCGACCATCGACTACGTGCTGGGTCACGCACCGGCGGGAGATCTGACTCTCAGCATCCTCGACGAAAAGGGCGATCTCGTACGCCGCTACAGCAGCGCCGACAAACTCCCGCCCCTGAGCCGCGACGACAGTCGCCTGGCCCCAGAGTGGCTCACGCCTCCGGTCGTTCTTCCCGCGACGCCGGGCATGCACCGCACCGTCTGGCCGCTCCGCTACCCGGCGCCGCCGACGCTCGCAAAGGGAAACACGTTCGCCGACGGCGTCTGGGCGCCGCCGGGCCGCTACAACGTGGAGCTCGGCGTGGACGGACAGCGCATGGCGCGGCCGCTCGTCGTCGAGCCCGATCCCCGTGTCACGCGTGCGCCCGGGGCCTACGGACGGCAGTTCGAGCTGGCGCGCCGAGTCGAGCGCGCCCGCGAGGCGGCCGCCTCCGCGATGAAGGAGGCCGAGACGCTGCACAAGGAGCTCGTCGCCCGTGCCGGAGGTTCGCACGCGGCCAATTCCGAAGAGCCCCTGGCCCGTGCGATGGCGAGCCTCGACGCGCAGGNNGCGGATGCCGATCCGACGCCAGACGCCCGAACGGGATTCGCGCAGCTCGAGTCGACGCTGACGCGCACGCTCGCCGCGTGGGAAGCGCTGAAGACGGGGAATCTCGCTGCGCTGAACGCCGGGCTGAATCAGGCCGGACAGCCGCCAATCGCGCTGAAACCAGAGCGCTGAGGTTTCCGTTTTAACGGGGCGCCGATCTCCTCACGGGCGCGGCTGCAGGTCGAAAGCTCCGTCGAGAAACTCTTTCGCGACGTCGGCCGGCCGATGGTGTTTTCCGACGACGAGGTTATTGAGCTTTCGCATCGCCTCCGTCGTGAGCTTTCCGGACAGCTCTTCCAGCGCCGCGCGAGCTTTGGGCTCCCTCGAGAAGAGCCCCTCGCGCACGACGAGCGCGGCCTCGTAGGGCGGGAAGAACCTCTTGTCATCCTCGAGCACCTTGAAATCCCGCTCGGCGAGAAGGCCGTCGGTGGAGTTCGCGGCCACGAGGTCCACTTGCCCTTGCTCGAGCGCGGCATAGAGGAGGCCGAGGTCCATCGTCCGTGGTGTTCCTTCGAGGGGCAGCGCGTACGCCTTCTGAAGGCCCCGGAGGCCGTCGGGGCGCTGCAGAAACTCGTAGCCCACGCCGAGCACCCAGCCTTTTTTTCTTTGCGCGGCCTGGCTGAGCGTCCCGATCCCCGAAGCGCGCGCGTCGGAGCCGCGGATCACCATCGCGAAGGTGTCGTCGAAGCCGAGCGGAGAAAGCCAGACGAGCTTCCAGCGGGAGCGGTATTCCTTCGCGACGGCGTCGAAGACGGCCTTCGGGTCGGTCGCGACCGGGAGCTTGAGGACCGCCGTGAGCGCGGTGCCGGTGTACTCGGGATAGAGATCGATCTCGCCCGCGACGAGGGCCTCGTGCGCGAGAAGCGTGCCTCCGATGCCGAGCTTGCGTGTCACGCGCGCGCCGAGACGCCTTTCGAGCTGCTGCGCGGCAATCTCGCCCAGGATTTCCTGCTCGGTGAAGTTCTTCGAGCCGACGACGAGCATGCGCGGACGCGCGCGGCCGCACGCCGCCGCGAACGTCAGAGCGAGCGCGGCCGAGAGGCCGGCCGTCAGATACGCGCGACACGCCGTTCGATCCATCCAAGACCTCCGTCGGCCGCGAGCGCGAGGAGCGCCGCGGGCACCGCGCCCGCGAGTATCTGCGAAGCGTCGACCGAGGCGAGGCCGCGGAAGATGAAGACGCCGAGGCCGCCTCCGCCGATGGCCGCCGCGACCGTGGCCGTGCCGATCGTCGTGACCGTGGCGACGCGCAGGCCGGCGAGGATCGTCGGGGCCGCGAGCGGCAGCTCGACCTTGAAGAGACGCTGCCGGCTGGTCATCCCCATCGCGACGGCCGACTCCACGACGGCGGGATCGACGCCGAGGATGCCGGTGAGCGTGTTGCGGAGGATGGGCAGGAGCGCGTAAAGGACGAGCGCGACGATGGCCGTCCTCTTGCCGATGCCTCCGATGAACGGGAGCGGGATGAGGAAGCCGAAAAGGGCGAGACTCGGGATCGTCTGCACCACGTTCGTGAACCCGAGGACGACGCCGCGCCAGGCCTCTTTTCGGGTGAGCCAGATGCCCGTCGGGATGCCGATGAAGGACGCCGCCGCGAGCGCGACGGCGACGAGCACGACGTGCTCGCCGGTCAGCTCCGCGATCTCGTTCACGAAGCTGGCCGGCATCAGGTCTCCGGGAGGTCGTCGAGCGCGGCGAGAAAGGCGCGCGCTTCGTCGTTCTTCGCAGCGAGGAAGTCGCGGGGCGGTGCGACGATCGCGAGCCGCCCTTCGTGAAGGAGGGCGATCCGAGACGCGAGCGCGAGGGCCTCACGAACGTCGTGGGTGACGAAGAGCGACGTCTTCGTCCACGTTTTTCGAAGCGTCATGAACTGCCGTTGGAGGTCGCGGCGCGTGACGGGGTCGAGAGCGCCGAACGGCTCGTCCATGAGAAGGAGCGACGGCTCCGCGGCGAGGGCACGCGCCACGCCGACCCGCTGCCGCTGGCCGCCCGAGAGCTCTCTCGGGTAGCGCGACCGGAACTCCTCGGGCGGAAGGCCGAGGCGTGAAAGCAGCTCGTCGACGCGCACGGTGATCCTGCCGCGCTCCCATCCCTCGAGCTCGGGCACGACCGCGACAT
The DNA here is from genome assembly GCA_003152095.1 of Acidobacteriota bacterium. Taxonomy (GTDB): domain Bacteria; phylum Acidobacteriota; class Thermoanaerobaculia; order UBA5066; family UBA5066; genus Fen-183. The sequence goes on from PLZI01000078.1 coordinate 7,508, forward strand.
TCCGGGCGACGGTGAAGTGGGGGAAGAGGCCCGACTCCTGGATCACGTAGCCGATCCGTCGCCGGAGAAGGATCGGGTCCCATTCGCGCGTGGGCTTACCCTCGACGAAGACCTCGCCGGAGGTCGGCGTGAGAAGGGCGTTCACCATTCGGAGGGCGGTCGTCTTTCCCGAACCGCTCCGGCCGAGGAGGACGAGCGTCTCGCCGGCCGCGACCTCGAGATCGAGATGGCGGAGGACCTCCTTGCCGCGAATGCCGTAGGAGACATCCCGGAAAGCGATCACCGGCTCCATCTGGGGTCAGTATATCGACGGGCGTCAGCCTTCGATCTGCCGGGCGAGATAGTGCGGCAGGCCGATCTCTTCGATCTGTCCGAGCTGCGCCTCCAGCCAGTCGATGTGCTCCTCTTCTTCCTTCAGGATCTTCTCGAGGAGGAGCCGCGAGCCGTTGTCGCCCTTTGCGCGGCATGCCTCCAGCCCGGCGTTGAGGCGCGTGACGGCCGCCCGCTCGACCTCGAGGTCGAATGCGTGCTGCTCGGGGATCGTCTGCCCGACCTGGATCTTGAAGTAACGCTGCATGTTCGGAACGCCTTCGAGGTAGAGGATGCGCTCGATGAGCTCCTGGGCGTGCTTCATCTCCTCGATCGACTCGGCGCGCGAATGCTCGGCGAGCCGCTTGTAATGCCAGTTGCGGCACATCATGGCGTGGATGAAGTACTGGTTGACCGCGGTGAGCTCGGCCGTGAGCACTTCATTGAGGAGGGCGATGACGTCTTCTTCTCCGCGCATTCTGCCTCCGGGGGCACCGGCCGTTCGCGTGCGACGTGTTCTCATCTCGGCAAATATACGCCACGAATGGCTGCCGAAGCCGACGCAAGGGGATCTGTCAGTCCGGAAGGAATTCCCGCGTGAGGTTTCGGTTTTCGTCCCTGCCGATGAGGAGGTTGTCCTCGATGCGGATGCCGCCCGAAGGGATGAGCCTGTCCACGAGCGCCCAGTCGAACGCGTCGCGGTTCGGCCCCGTGCGGTACGGCTCGAGCAGCATCGGGATGAAGTAAAGCCCGGGCTCGATCGTGAAGAGCATGCGCTCCTCGATGACGCGGGTGATGCGGAGAGCCGGATGGCCTTCCGGCGGCGGCGCGATCGTGCCCTCGCGATCGATCTGGCGCCCGGCGACGTCGTGCACCTGAATGCCGAGGAAGTGGCCGAGGCCGTGCGGCAGGAACGGATGCGTGAGTCCCCTCGCGAACGCCTCCTCGCCCGAGACGCGAAAGACTCCGGTCTCGGAAAGGAGCGCGCCCACGATTCGATGGGCCTCGAAGTGAAGGTCGACGTACGACTTGCCCGGGCGCCCCTCCACCGAGAGGCGCGCCTGCATCTTCTTCATGCCGTCGAGGAGGCGCGCGAAGACGGGATCGGCCCCGGCGGCGATGTACGTGCGCGTGATGTCGCACGCGTACCCGCGTGTTGCGGCTCCTGCGTCGATCAGAAAGACGCGAGCCTTGCCGCCCTCCCGCCCGCGCTTGCCGTGGTAGTGGAGCGTGGCGGCGCGATCGTCGAGCCCGACGATCGTGGTATAGGGGAGCGCCTCCTCCACGTCGCCGAGCGCGGCGAGATAGGCGTGGTGGATCTCGATCTCCGGGGCGCCCGCGCGGAAAGCGGCCTCGGCGGCGCGATGCGCGGGAGCGGCTTTCGCCGTGGCCGCTGCGATCGCATCGATTTCCCAGTCGGATTTGTACGTCCGCTCCCAGTCGAGGCGCGCGACGAGCGCCCTCGGGTTCACGCCCGCCGGCACGATCCCGTGCGTGCCGGTCTCTTCGATCGCCGCTCCAATGAACGCGGTGCGCGGACCGGCGGCGCCGATTTCCTTCCACGCCGCGCCGGGCGTCGCGACCTCCACGACGTCGAACTCGCGCTGGACAAAATCGGGCGCGGGCGCGGGAGGCGCGTACCAGAAGTCGCGCGGTTGGACGCGCACGAGGCGCGGGCGCTTGCCGGGCACGACGTCGAGGAGGTGATGTGGGCCGTCCACGGGCGCCCAGTGGGCGAAGTGCGGCGTCGGGTGGAACGGCGCGTCGTTGTCGTCAGCGAAGTAGGTGAACGGCACGCCGGAGTGGATCAGAAGCCTGTCGAATCCGGTCTCCGCGAGCGCACGAGCCGTCGTCGCGGCGCGCGCGGCGACGTGGGCGGCGTATGCGGCGTGAGGTTCCGTCATGGTCACCGTGCGGCTCAGGCGGGGACGGCCGAGGAAAGGGAGAGGCTCTCGGCGACGTTGACGAGGCGGACGAGCGTGTCGTAAAGCTCGCGGCGCGTCTTTTCGATCTCGGCCTTGAGCTCGTCGAGGCGCTGAGAGGCGGCGGTCTCCGCGCGCGCGAGCGCCGCGGCATAGTCGGTCTGGAGGGCGTCGAGGCGCTGCGCGGCGCGCTGGCGCGCGGCCTCGAGGTCGGCGAGCGCCTGATGCGCCGTGACGCGAGCCGCGTCGCCGAGCGCTTCCCACCGCGCGGTGAGCTGCGCGAGCGGATCGTCGTCCATCGCTTGGGAGGACGTCTCGACGGTTACTTCCAGCTTGCTTCGGGCGAGCGCGAGGGCTTGGGTGACGGCGAGAGACGGCGCGCGGCGGAGTCCCTTCACGACGCCGATCTTCTCGCCGAGCCAGAGGAGGTAGAAGCTCGCGTCCACCTGCCACCACCGGAAGCCCTGCGCGGCCGAGCTCGGGTAGTAGTGGTGGTTGTTGTGCCAGCCCTCACCCATGGTGATGAGCGCGAACAGCATGCTGTTTCGGCTCTGGTCCGCCGTGGGAAATACGCGGCGCCCGAAGAGGTGCATGAGCGAGTTGATCGTGAACGTGCCGTGCCACAGGAGCACGGTGGACAGGAAGTAACCGTAGATGAGTCCCGTCCACCCGAAAGCCAAGTACAGACCCAACGCATAGATCAGCGTCGCCCCGTACTGGTTGCGATTCAGCCAGCGGAGCTCGGGATACTTCGCGAGGTCGGGAATCCTCGAGAAATCGGTCTCATCGTAGAGCCCCGAGAGGATCCAGCCGATGTGGCTCCACCAGAAACCGTTCTGAACGGGGCTGTGGATGTCCTCGGGCCGGTCGGAGTACTTGTGGTGATGCCGGTGATTCGAGGCCCACCAGAGGACGCCCTTCTGCGCCGCCGTCTGACCGAGGAGGGCAAGCAGAAACTGCGGCACGCGCGCGAGGCGAAACGAGCGGTGCGAGAAATAGCGGTGGAATCCCGCCGTGATCGCGAACATCCGAAGGGTGTACGACGCGACGCACAGGGCCACGCCCTTCCAGGAGAAGCCCAGGACGGCGACGCCCACGACGGCCGCCACGTGAACGAGGAGAAACCCCGCGACCGCGGTGGGCCGAACTGTGTGCGGCGGGAGGGGTGCGGTCGAGGCTTCGGCCGTCTGGGGCATGCAGATCCTTCTTTTCAGCTGCGGAACGCTTCGAGGAGCGAGCTGCCCGGGCGCGCGGGCCCGGGCAGTCCGGCAATCCTAGACCCTTGGAGACGCGTTCGCTACTTCTTGGCGGGCGCCGCGGGAGCGGCCGCCGAAGCTTCGGCCTTTTTCTTGTTGGCCTCGACGCTGATCACGAGGTCCACGTCGTCCGAGAGCATCGCTGCGCCGTCGACGATGCCGTTCCAGCTCACGCCGAAGTCCTTCCGGTTGAGCTTGCCGGTCACGTCGAAGCCCGCCTTCTGTCCGCCGTGGCCGTCGCCTGCGAAGCCGTTCGCCGCCACGGTCAGGACGACGGGCTTCGTGACGCCCTTCATCGTGAGATCGCCCGTCACCTCGTACACGTCCTTCGACTTCGCGACGATCTTCGTGGACTTGAACGCGATCTCGGGGAACTTCGCGGTGTCGAAGAAGTCCGGCGAGTTGAGGTGCTTGTCGCGGTCCGGGGTGCCGGTGTCGAGGCTCGCGGCCTCGATCTTCAGGTTCACGGAGCTCGCCGCGGGATTCGCGCGGTCGATTTCGATCGTGCCGTCGAACTTCGTGAAGCGGCCGCCGACCTTCGAGACGAAATGGCGGACCTTGAAGCTGAACTCGGAGTGGGCCTTGTCGAACGTGAAGGTCTCCTTCTCGGCCCGCGCGGCGGGGGCGAGAGCGAAGAAGGCGAGCGCCACGAGGGGCGCGAGACGGCGGAGTCGGATCATGAGCGGAAGTTCTCCTTTTTTTCTTGTAGATTCGGGGGCATTGCCCGAGAAGGCGAAAGTGTAGACGAGTTACTTTCCAAAGGAAAGGAGAGGAGCCCATGGCCGAAAACAGCATTCAGGTTTACGCGAATCACCGGCGTTTCGACCCTTGGTATCACTTCTTCGCTCTCCCGGTCGTCGCGATCGCGTTCCTTCTCGCGCTCTGGACGTTTATCCGGTCCCTTTCGGGGGGAGTCTCGGTCTGGACGCTTTGGTACGTCGTCGTGAGCGCGGCCACGGTCGTGCTCGCCCTCAAGGTTCGCACGTACGCGTTGAAAGCGCAGGACCGGATCATCCGGCTCGAGGAGCGGCTGCGGCTCGCGACGCTGCTCGACGGCCCGCTCAAGGCGCGTATCGGCGAGCTCGACGAACGGCAGCTCATCGGGCTGCGCTTCGTCCCGGACGCCGAAGTGCCGGTTCTCGTGAAGGCCGCGCTCGACGAGAAGCTCTCAGGCGAGGAGATCAAGAAGCGCATCCAGGACTGGCGCCCCGACACGTTCCGCGTCTAGGCGGAAGAGGAAGCTCAGCCGATCGGCCCGCGGCCGGTCGCGCGGAGGTCGTCCAGGGTCTCCTGCATGAGGCTCTGGACTTCCTGGAGAAGCGCGTCGGCCTCTTCGGGCGCTCGGCCCGCGGTCGGGATGGGCGGGAGGACGCGCACGCGGATGGTGCCGGGGCGGACCATCCAGCGCTTCGCGTCGAGAACCGACCGCATGGGCTCGGCCACGAAAGCGATGATCGGCACCTGCGCCGCGATGGCGAGGCGAAAGGCGCCCTTCTTGAAAGGCAGGAGCTCCGGCTTCTGGTTGCGGTGGCCCTCGGCGAGAACCCAGACGTTCATCCGCGAGCCGCGGATGCGCGCGGCGGCCTCGTCGAGAGACGCGACCGCGCTCCCGCGGTTGCCCCGGTCGACGAGGATGTTGCCGCTCGCCTTCCAGAGCCAGCCGAAGACCGGGATGCGTCCGATCTCCTTCTTGCCGATCACGACGCTCTCCTCGCCGAAGAACGCCGCGTACGTCGCGATGTCGAGATTCGACTGGTGGTTTCCGACGACGACGGCGGGAGCGCTTCCCGAGAGGCGCTCGAGGTGGTCGAGGTCGATCCGCCATCCGACGACTCCCCGCATCACGATTCCCCACCACGTCACGAACAGGAACGCGCCGCCGCGAGGCGACCTGAGGCGGACGAGAATCGAGAGGAGCGCGGTCGCCGAGAGCGCGAGGAAATAGAGGACGCCGAAGATGCAGGCGGTGACGAAATGCGCGCGATAGACGAGGCGGCGCAATACGCCGGCGATTCCGCCTTTCGGATCGGGCATGTCGCAATATAGCCCGCGGTGAAGCTGGATGTCGTCGTCGTGGGAGGGGGCGCTGCGGGCCTTCTCGCGGCTCTCGCGGCGGCGCGCGGCGGCCGGCGCGTCCTCGTGCTCGAGGCCGCGAAGGACGTGGGCCGGAAGATCCTCGTGTCCGGCGGCGGTCGCTGCAACGTCCTGCCGATGGAGGACGCGCCCGAGCGCTTCGTCTCGGAGTCGCCGAACCGCCTCGTGCGCCGCTTCCTCGACCGGTGGCCGCTTTCCTCCCAGCGCACGTTCTTCGAGGACCTTCTCGGCGGCACGCTCCGCGAGGAGCCGGAGTCGAAGAAGCTCTTCCCGCCCTCGAACCGTGCGATCGACGTTCGGGACGCGCTGCGCGGGGCGGTGATGGCCGCCGGAGGGGAGCTCCACGCGGGTGCGCCCGTGCGCAACCTGGCGCGCGCAGGCGACGCGCTCGCCGTGCGCCTCGACGGAGAAGAGGAGATCGCCGCGCCGTACGTGATCCTCGCCACCGGCGGCCGTTCCGTCCTCGCGGGCGGCGCCGACGCGGCGGGCTTCGCGTGGGCCGCGGCCCTCGGCCATCTCGTGCGGCCGACGTATCCGGCGCTCGTGCCGCTCACGGGCGACGCGCCCGCGCATCACGCGCTCGCGGGCGTCTCGCTCACGGCGCGCGTCACCGCGTGGACCGAAAAGGAACGCGCCTCGTCGAGCGGCGGCTTTCTCTTCACGCACAAGGGCTGGAGCGGCCCGGCGATTCTCGATGTCTCGCATGTCGTCGAACGCGCCACGCTCGCGGGAGCGAGCGCCGAGGTTCGGGTCTGCTTCGGATTCGGAGAAGAAGAGTGGGACGCCGCGCTGCGCGGCGCTGGCAGCTCCGGCGGTTCCGGATCCCTCTTTCTTTCCTCCTTTCTAAGCAAATCTTCTTCTCTTCCCGACCGCCTGGCGGGCCTGATTCTCGAAGAGGCACGGGTCCCTGACGTGAAGCTTTCCGGTCTTTCGCGCGAAGCGCGGTTGCGGGTCGTGGAAACGCTGACCGCGTTTCCCCTCCCCGCGTCGGGGACCGAGGGCTACCGCACGGCGGAGGTGACGGGGGGCGGCGTCGCGCTCGAGGAGGTCGACGCGGGCAGCGGGCGAAGCCGGCTCGTGCCGGGCCTCTTTCTGGCGGGGGAGATCCTCGACGCCTTCGGCCCGATCGGCGGCTTCAACTTCCAGTGGGCGTGGGCGACCGGCCGCACGGCGGGCGAGGCCGCGGCGCGCGGCTGATCAGGTCAGCCTTTCACGGCGAAGCCGCGAGCGGGGAGGAGCGCGCGCAGCCGTTCGCGCCATTCGCCCTGAAGCTCGATCGCGCCGTCCTTCAGGGTGCCGCCGGTGCCGAGCGACTTCTTGAGGTCCTTCGCGAGGTTTTCGAGGAACTCGGTGTTGCGCGGGAGGCCGTCGAGGACGGTCACGGCCTTTCCATTTCGCCCCTTCGTCTCGACGCGGAGCTTCACGGTGACCCTGGGCGGGACCTTTTCCTCTATTTTCGAAGAGCATTTGCAGTCGTTCGCCGGCCAGCCGCACGTGGCGCAAACGGAGCCGACGGCGGTGGAATAGACGAGTCGGACGGGATCCCGCCTCACGATCTCAGGATAATCCCCCATGGCCGATCCGATCCCGGTCGCCCCGGGCGTCACGATTCCGGCGGCCGCGCTCGAGGCGCGGCAGGTGCGGGCATCGGGACCGGGCGGGCAGAACGTGAACAAGGTGGCGTCTCGCGTGGAGCTGCTCGTGGATGTGGCGCTGATCGAGGGTCTCGACGCCACCGCGCGCCGTCGCCTCTATGTCCTGGCCGGCAAGCGACGGGCGGCCGACGGGCGGCTTCGCCTTGTCGCCCAGGAGAGCCGCGACCGGCACCGGAATCTCGAGACGGCCCGCGAGCGCGCCCGGGACCTCGTCGGCCGGGCCCTTCAGGTTCCTGCTGTGAGGCGGCGCACGCGGCCTTCCCGCGGCGCCCGGGAGGCGCGGTTGCGGGAAAAGGCGCGGGAAGGCCGCGTCAAGGCGGCCCGCCGGCCGGTCGGGGCCGACGAATAGCGCATCTGAACTACTGTAAGTCGCGGGTCTTGGCCTCATCGTTGACGCTGGCGGGCCACGGGGCCTCGGCCGAGGAGGATTCGACTATGTCATCCAGCGCACCGCGGCAGTCTGTGACCGTCACCGACAACCGCACCGGGAAAACAATCGAGGTTCCGATCCAGAACGGCACGATCAAAGCGCTCGACCTTCGGGTCCTGAAGACCTCCCCGGAGGACTTCGGCCTGATGACTTACGACCCCGCGTTCATGAACACGGCCTCGTGCAAGAGCCGGATCACGTTCATCGACGGGGACAAGGGCATCCTGAACTACCGCGGATATCCGATCCAGGAGCTGGCCGAGAAGACGACGTATCTCGAGACGGCGTATCTCGTGCTCAACGGGGAGCTGCCGACCAAGCAGCAGCAGACCGACTGGGTGAACGACATCACGTATCACACGATGGTCCACGAGAACATCAAGGACCTCATGACGGGATTCCGGTACGACGCGCACCCCATGGGGATGCTCGCGTCGACGGTCGCCGCGCTGTCCACGTTTTATCCGGAAGCCAAGGCCGTGCATGAGCCCGAGACCCGGCGGCAGCAGATCGTGCGCCTCATCGCGAAGATGCCCACGATCGCCGCGTTCGCCTACCGCCACTCGATCGGCTTCCCGTACGCACACCCCGACAACGACCTGTCGTACTGCGGCAACTTCCTGCAGATGATGTACCGCGCGGCCGAGCCGAAGTACGTGCCGAACCCGGTTCTCGAGCGGGCGCTCGAGGTGCTCTTCATCCTCCACGCCGATCACGAGCAGAACTGCTCGACGAACGCGATGCGGGCCATCGCCTCCTCGGAAGTCGACCCGTACTGCGCGGCCGCCGGCGCGATCTCCGCCCTCTACGGCCCGCTCCACGGCGGGGCGAACGAGGCCGTCCTGCGCATGCTGTTCGAGATCGGCTCGAAGGCGAACATCCCGGCCTTCATCAAGTCGGTCAAGGAGAGCGGCGGCGAGACGCGCCTCATGGGCTTCGGCCACCGCGTCTACAAGAACTACGACCCGCGCGCGAAGGTCATCAAGGGCATGGCCGAGAAGGTCTTCGAGGTCACCGGCAAGAACCCGCTCCTCGACATCGCGCTCGAGCTCGAGCGCATCGCCCTCCAGGACGAGTACTTCCTGAAACGCAAGCTCTACCCAAATGTGGACTTCTACTCCGGCCTCATCTACCAGGCCATGAAGTTCCCCGTCGACATGTTCCCGGTTCTCTTCGCGATCCCGCGCATGTCCGGCTGGCTCGCCCAGTGGGACGAGATGATCCAGGACAAGGAGCAGAAGATCGCCCGGCCGCGCCAGGTTTATCTCGGCGCTTCCGAGCGCCACTTCGTCCCCTTCGAGAAGCGGGAGGTCAAGGCGGCCCCGGCGGAGGGCGTGCTCACGAAGGTATAGCAGGCAAGCGCGTGATCGGGGACGGCCGCCGTTTCTCGTCCACGTTCACGTAGACGATCTCAGCCTCGGTCACCTTCACGGTTTCGTCCGTCTTCTGCCAGCGCTCGGCGGTGACGAGGACCTTGATGGTGATCGAGGTTCGGCCGATGCGGGCGACGGTCGTGTAGAAGCTCACGATGTCGCTCACGTAGACCGGGGCGTGGAAGACGACTTCGTTCATCTTCACGGTGAGAACGCGGTCGCAGTGCGGCCGCGTCGCGATCGCTCCGGCCTGGTCGATGTAGGCGAGGAGCACCCCGCCGAAGATCGTGCCGTGGCCGTTCGTGTCGCGCGGGAACATCGACACGCGAATCGCGGGTTGGAGGCCTGAGGAAGAAGATTGAGCGCCGGTCTCGGTGTCCATGGCGGGATTATGGCCGGCTAATAGAATCCCTTCATGCCGAAGATTTCTCCGCGCAAGCAAGTGCTCGACCACCCGCTCTATCGAGCGGCCATGGCCGCCCAGCACATCGCCTATCAGCTCATGCGCGAGGTGCCGCCGGAGCACAAGGCCGCCGCGACGCGGCTGCACGGTTCGCTCGTGCATGCGACGACATACGCGGCCTACGCCGTGGATCCGGACGTGGCCGACAAAGCGGCGCAGTGGGCCGGCCTGGCGGGCACGGCCGCGCTCGCGAAAGAGCAGCTCGAGCCGCTCGCCCGCTTCGGAGACGCGCGGGACGTCGACACGCTGAACGAGAAAATCAGGGAGCTGACTTCAGCGTCTCTCGCAGGGGGAACGCGGTCTCCTGGTCCCCCCTGAGCCCATCCGGGGTCACTCTTCTTTCTTCGTCCCGAGAATCACGAGGACGATGAGAAGAAGCAGGACGATGAGCCCGATGACGATTGTCGTCGTACGCGACGAGCCCGCGGGTAGCTCGGGTGTCGCGGCCTCTGCTCTTGCAGCGGACGCGGGCTTCGCGGCCTCGGCCGTGGCGGGAGCCGCGGTCGAAGGACCGCTCGCCGACGCGGCCGTCGCGGGAGCCGTCGCGGCCTCGGTGGGCTTCGGCGCGCCCGCCGGTTGGGCCGTCGACTGCGAGAGGGCGGCAGACGAGACGAGCGCGAGGGCCAGAAGGAGAGCGGAGATCGCGGGGCGTCGTTTCATGATCGGTGAAACTATCGGGCGGGCGAGGATGCGTCAAGCGGCCGAGGCACGCGGGGCCTCGCCTGGGATCGTTCAGTGAGTCGTCTCGCCTGAGTGGGCGGCCCGAAGCTGGACCAGCTCGGCCCTGAGGACGGAAAGGTCGGCCAGCAGGCTCTCGCGGTCGGCCTCCGGGATCCCCCCGAGCGCGGGCTCGGAAGTCAGGAGGCTCGCCACCTCGGCGAGCTTCGTCTCGGCCAGGCTGAGCGCCTCGGTGACGTCGCTGCCCGAGAGGTCGAGAAAAGCCTCTCCGACGAGAGATGGAACCGACACGGCCGCTTTCCTCAGGCGCGTTCCGGCGTCCGTGCCTTTCGCCCCGGAGGCCTCGACGGCGGCATAAACGGTGTGAGCAAAGCTCATTCCGCGCTTCCAGGTCGGGAGGTTCTTGTAGTCGCCCACCGGCGATATCCTAGTACGTTTGCATGGTCGTTTGCGTCGCAAAACCGGTTTAGGCTTCCGCATCGGGCACCTGTTTTCGACGTCAACGTGCGAGGAAGGAGCGAAGCCATGCGACGCAAAATCACCGTGATCGGGGCTGGAAACGTGGGCGCGACCGTCGCCCAGAGAATCGTCGAGAAGGAGCTCGGGGACGTCGTCCTGGTGGACGTCATCGAGGGGGTCCCGCAGGGCAAGGGGCTGGACATGATCCAGTCGGGCGCTGTCGAGGGCTTCGACATGAGAATCGTCGGGTCGAACGGCTACGACGAGACCGCGGGGTCGGACCTCGTGATCGTCACGGCCGGTCTCGCGCGCAAGCCCGGCATGTCGCGGGATGACCTCCTGCGCATCAACGAGGGGATCGTCGCTGGCTGCATCGCGAAGACGACCCGCGGCTCGCGGGACCTGACCGTCATCGTCGTCACGAATCCGCTCGACGCGATGTGCGAAGTCGTCCGCCGCGTCACGAAGCTGCCGAAGAACAGGGTCATCGGCATGGCGGGCATCCTCGACAGCGCGCGCATGCGCGCGTTCATCTCGATGGAGCTCGGCGTCTCGATGACGAACATCCATGCGACCGTCCTCGGCGGACATGGAGACACGATGGTTCCGCTGCCGCGCTATTCCACGGTCGCGGGCGTGCCGATCACGGAGCTGATGACGCCCGAGAAGGTGGCGGCCATCGTCAAGCGCACGGCCAACGGCGGCGCCGAGATCGTGAACTTCCTGAAGACGGGTTCGGCCTACTACGCTCCGTCCGCGGCGGCCGTCGAGATGGCCGAGGCCATCTTCAACGACCGCAAGAAGATCCTCCCCTGCGCCGCGTACCTCGAGGGCGAGTACGGGATCCAGGGCCTGTTCGTGGGGGTGCCGGTCGTGCTCGGAAAGGACGGCATCGAGAAGATCATCGAGCTCAAGCTCACGCCGGAGGAGTCCGCCGCCCTCAAGAAGTCCGCTGACTCCGTCAAGGAGCTCGTCGGTAAACTGACCGTCTGATTCCGTCGGAGAACTGAGGGGAGGAGAATCGCTCGAATGGCCGCGCCCGCAACGCTCCTGAATTCCTCGGTCGGCAAGAAGATCGTCATGGCGATCACCGGGATCGTCCTGTCGCTTTTCGTTCTCGGCCACATGGCCGGCAACCTCCAGGCGTTCCTCCCGAACGGCGCCGTGGCATTGGACCACTATGGTGCATTCCTCCGGGAGCTTCTGCACGGCACGGGCATCTGGTTCGTCCGGGCGGGGCTCCTCCTCGCGGTGGGCCTCCACGTCTGGGCGTACCTCGGCCTCACGTTGAAGAGCTGGGCCGCCCGCCCGAAGGGGTACAGCGTGACGGACTACGAGGAAGCGGACTTCGCCTCGCGCTCGATGCGCTGGACGGGGCCCATCCTCGCGGCCTTCATCGTCTTTCACCTCCTGCACCTGACGACCGGCACCCTGCACCCGCACTTCGTCGAGGGCAAGGTCTACCAGAACCTCGTCACGGGCCTCGCGCCCGTGCCCGTCGCGCTCTTCTACATCCTCGCGATGGGCTGCCTCGCCTTCCACCTGTGGCACGGAGCGTGGTCGATGCTGCAGACGCTCGGTCTCTCGCACCCGAAGTACCTCAAGGCGCGGAAGGCCTTCGCCATCGTCTTCACCGTCCTCGTCACGGGCGGCTTCGTCCTCGTGCCGCTCGCGGTCCTCGCGGGCATGCTGAAGTAGGGACCGACATGGAACTGAAATCGAACATCCCCGACGGCCCCCTCGAGAAGAAGTGGGACAAGTACCGTTTCGACATGAAGCTCGTCAACCCGGCGAACAAGCGCAAGTACTCGGTCATCGTCGTCGGCTCCGGCCTCGCCGGCGGCGCGGGCGCCGCCTCTCTCGCCGAGCTCGGCTACAACGTCTCGTGCTTCTGCTATCAGGACAGTCCGCGGCGCGCGCACTCCATCGCGGCACAGGGCGGCATCAACGCTTCGAAGAACTACCAGAACGACGGCGACAGCATCCAGCGCCTCTTCTACGACACGATCAAGGGCGGGGACTTCCGCGCCCGCGAAGCGAACGTCTACCGGCTCGCGCAGGTCTCCTCGAACATCATCGACCAGTGCGTCGCGCAGGGCGTGCCGTTCGGACGCGAGTACGGCGGCACGCTCGGCAACCGCTCGTTCGGCGGGGCGCAGGTGTCGCGCACGTTCTACTCGCGCGGCCAGACGGGGCAGCAGCTCCTCCTCGGCGCCTACCAGGCGCTCGAGCGGCAGATCAGCCTCGGCAACGTGAAGATGCATTCGCGCCACGAGATGCTCGAGGTCGTCCTCGTCGACGGCCGCGCGCGCGGCATCGTGACCCGGAACATGATCACGGGCGCCATCGAGTCGCACGTGGCCGACGCCGTCGTCCTCGCGACCGGCGGCTACGGCAACGTCTTCTATCTCTCCACGAACGCGGCGGGCTGCAACACGACCGCGATCTGGCGCGCGTACAAGAAGGGCGCGGCCTTCGCGAATCCCTGCTACACGCAGATCCATCCGACCTGCATCCCCGTGACGGGCGACCACCAGAGCAAGCTCACGCTCATGTCCGAGTCGCTGCGCAACGACGGGCGCATCTGGGTGCCCCTGAAAAAGGGCGACAAGCGCGCCCCGGGCGACATCCCCGAGGCCGAGCGCGACTACTACCTCGAGCGGAAGTACCCGTCGTACGGCAACCTCGCGCCGCGCGACATCGCCTCGCGCGCCGCCAAGCAGGTGTGCGACGAGGGGCGCGGCGTGGGCGAGACCGGCCTCGGCGTGTACCTCGACCTCGCGGACGCCATCAAGCGCCTCGGCGAAGACACGATCCGCGAGCGCTACGGGAACCTCTGCGACATGTACGAGCGCATCACGGACGAGAACCCGTACAAGGTTCCGATGCGCATCT
>PLZI01000113.1 GCA_003152095.1 Acidobacteriota bacterium
TCTGAGGAGAAAGAGGAGAGAAGCCTAAAACTGAAGTCAAACCCGCGCGCCAGCTCGGCAAGTGCTGCTCGGCCGCCTGGCGCCCCCCGTCGCCGTTGAAGCGCTGCGCGACCGTCTGGCACGGGCGTTGCAAATTCGCGAGGCGGAGGCTTCGTATGGAAGACATCTTCGGACCCAGTGCATCCGACGCCCGAAAGGCTTCGACCCCGGACGCCATGAAAAAGGCCGCTGCGGACGCCCAGAAGCTGGGTCGGGACGTGAAGGAAGGCCTGGAGGACGTGGTGTCGCGGGGCCGCGGCATCGCGGACGACGTGGCGAGGGCCGCCGCGGACGACCTCGCTGCGCGGGGACGCGAGGCCACCGATCGCGCGCGGGAGTACGTCAGGGAAGGCCGTCAGCACGCTTCCCGGTTGGCCGGGCGCGTGAGCGACTACGCGAACGAGAACACCACGATCGTCGCGGTCGCCGCCGCCTTCGGCTTGGGGCTCCTCCTCGGACACCTCGCCACGAGACGCAGATAGCCGAAGAACGTGCCGCCGGACGTGAGACGTGTCGAGCGGCACGCCTCCTGTATCACCCGAGCCACGACAGGCGGCGCGCGCGGGGCCGCGTTGGCGGCGAACTTGCATGGTCGACATGACAGCTGGCCCGCGAGGACTCACCGGATCCCATCAGACCAGCCACGAGGATCCAAGGCGGTTCGCCGCCGACAGGAAAGGCAAGGTCATCATGAAACGCAATCCCATCTCGACAGCATTGCTGGGCCTCGGATCGGGCACCCTTGCCCTGGGGCTCATCGCCTGCGCCTCGAGTGGCCCTTCCCGCTCCGCGAAGGCGGTGGAGACGATGGATGAGACCCACGCGGGNNCCCGGAGAGGCTCCGGCCGTCCTTCAGCAAGTACAGCAAGGACGTCGACAGGCTGCGAGCCGACGCCGTGCAGACGAAGAAGCGATTCCAGAACATGAAGACGAAGAGAAACGACTACCTCGTAGCGTGGGGGAAGCAGCAGGGCCAGGTGAGCGACCCGGAGCTCCGCCAGCTCGGCGACGCCCGTCGCTCGGAGGTGAGGGCGAACCTGGACAGAATGATCGAGTCGCTGACGGTCGCGGTCGAGACATTCGACCCGTTCCTGAACAACCTCGGCGACGTCCAGAAGGTTTTCGGCAACGACCTCACCCCCGCGGGTCAGTCGCTCCTCGCGAACACCGCGGTCATCCAGGGCGCCAACGAAAAGGGAGCCCGGGTGGCGCAGAGCATCGACCTCGCGCTCGAGGCGCTCTCGAACGTCTCGGGTCAGCTCTCCTCTCCTCGGGCGCGATGAAGTAGCGCTCCGCCGTGGACGCGGTGCTCCAGGGGGAGCGGCGCTCAGGGCGGGAGCCGAGAGGCGCGCACGATGAACCGGTTCGGCGCATGCCCGACCCACTCGAAGGGATAGCACGTCACGAGCGTGAGGACGGCGTCGCCGGTCGGGTCGAGGACCCGCGTCTCCTCTGCCCTGACCACCTCGGTCGAGTCCACGCGGTACTCGTACCCGCGTCCGAGAGCGCGAACGTGAATCACGTCAGCGACCTGGATGTGCCGCAGCGCGCGGAAGAAGGAGTCCCGATGCCCCGCGAGCGCCATGTTGCCGCGGTCGCCGGGCCGCGCCGTCCCGGGGATGTGCCCCACCGCGACGGCGAGCGTCGTGTCGTCGTCCCCCTCCCGCACGATCGCCGAGACGCCGATTCGCGGGATCTCGATCCGGCCGAGGACGAGCGGATCCGCAGCGAGCGCCAGAGTGGATGGTCCGTTGGCCGGCGGCGCAGGAGATGCGAGNNGCGCGCCTGATAGACCCGAGTGTTGACGATCGCCGCGAGGGCCCCGCCGAGGAGCGAGAAACCGATCGCGCAGAGGGCGATCTCGGCCCGACGGAGCCACCGCACGATGCTCGACCTTGTCACGCCGCCCGGTTCGTGAGAACGCGGAGTCCGAAAGCGCCGCCCAGAGACAAGAGCCCCAGCGCGGCGAAGAGGGGAACGTGGCTCGCCGTCCTCGGCAGCTGCTTGAGGGGACGGGCCTCTGCCACGACGGTCGGCGCAGGCGCCTCGTACGGCTTCACCTGCAGCTCCGGCGTCACGACGGTGAGGGGCACGGTCTTGTACTCCGCTTCCTTCACCTCGTCCGGGATGGCGATCACCGGCACCTTGGCCGCGGCCGCGAGCTCCATGGCGCGCCGCTTCGGATAGATGATGTCCTGACCGTACGGTGTGTCGTGAGCGAACCAGGTCCGAAGCGCCTTCGGCTGGCCTGCGATGGCCGCGTAGTAGATGAAGCGGCTCTCCGGAATCGCCTCGTCCGTTCTGATCACATGCGGGGTGGCGAGGACGGCGGCGAAGACTTTCGACCCCGCCTCGTTCGTCACTTGCACCACGTTGCGGTTAAAGGAGAGCTCGACGACCTTGATCCGGTAGGTGCCCGGCTCCAGGACGGCACCGCCGACGTCCATCGGCTCCGTCAGGGTGAAGAGACTCTTCTCCGTGTTGATCTGCGCGGTGGCGGCGGGCGTGTATGCGACCCCCAGGAATGCCGCAAAGGTGCCTAGCGCCAACCCTCTCATCAGGTTCTTCATCTCAGACCTCTTTCTTTCTCTTGATGATGATGGACTTTGGAGAGACCGGAGACGGTCCGGCAACCGTTTGGCTCGAGCGGAGCGAGAGCCGAGGTCTCTGGCGGGGGCCGGAGGGCCTCGCAGTAACCGATGCGTCCGTGATGTCCGTCAGGTCACCTTTCGCCCCTGGATGAGGTTGATCACCAGGATCACGACGGCGACGACGAGCAGGACATGGATGAGGCCGCCCATCGAGTACGAGGTGATCATCCCCAGGGCCCAAAGGATCAGAAGGATCACGAAGATTGTCCAGAGCATGGTATTTCCTTCCTTCCGTGGAGATCAGCCGAGAAGGTCAACGACTCTGGGCGGATCTCCTCGCCGGATCACAACGCAATCTCGCTGCCAGCGCGCCGGACGGTTCCGGCGCCTCGTCCCGGCACGTATTGCCGATCGGGTCGGAAAAGCGTGCGCGCTCACAGAGGCGATGGAGGCGCCCTTCGTCCTCTACGCCACCGGTGGGCCCGCGGCTCGCGAGAGGCATCGAGCGCCTCGTNNTCTCTCCGCCGCTGTCCTCGTGCTTGCGACCGGCGTCCCCTTCGCGGGCACGGCGGTCGCGCAGCCTCATCCCCCACCGCCACCCGGGTTGCCGGCGCCCCCGATATTCGGGGATCTGCACGTCCGCATCGTTCCGGAGGCTCCGCCGCCGCGCCGGCACGAGGTCGAGATCGCGCGTCCGGGCCCGAACCACGTGTGGATCAAGGGGTACTGGCATCACACGGGCCAGGCGTGGACTTGGAGCGATGGCCGCTGGACCGAGCCGCCGCGCCCCCACGCCAGCTGGATCGCCCCCCGCTATCAGAAGGTGAAGGGCGGCACTCGATACATCCCCGGACACTGGTCGCACGAGAAGGTCATCTACAACTGATTCGTCTCCGGGTCCGGGCGCTTCCACTTGCCGTAGACGTAGTTTCCGCAGCACCGGCTGCAGATGGGGAGCGGCTCTTTCGCGAGTTTCTCGCGAAAGAGCCGTGCGGGCTGGCCTGTCCAGACCTCACGGAACGACGTCTCCCGCACGTTGCCGATGAAGTAGTCGGGGAAGTCGCCGCAGAAGCAGACGCGGCCGTCCGGCTCGATCTGCGCGAAGGACCAGGCCACGGGACACAGGTCGTGCCCGAAGGTCCGGCCGGCGTCGGCGAAGTAGTCGGGCACGCCTTCCGCCGGCACGTCGGGCACGAACGAGATCCAGGGCCGGCTCCGCGCGGAGTCGAGGAAGCGCCGGCGGCGGATCCCCTTCAGGAGCTTCACGAGCTGGGTCAGCTGACGCCCCTTCGTAACCGCGAAGTCCGCGCCGTCGAACTCGAATCCCTTCCAGGAACTGCCTGAGACGCCGAAGGTCTCGGACATCACCTTCTCGTACGCCGTGCCGGTCTTTTTCGACACGAACCAGCGGAGTCCGATGTTGATCGTGTCGAGCGGGAGCTCTCGGAGGGCCTCGAGCGCCGGCGCGACATCGTCCAGGTTGAGCTCGGTGATGGGCAGGATCGCGAGGAGCATCGGCACGGCGGACCCGATCTCGTCACGCACGCGGGCCACGGCGCGGACGCCGGCCGCGGCGCGCTCGAAGCTGTCGGCCTTGCCGCGTATCCGGTTGTGAACGCCGGGCGGGCCGTCGATGGAGACCATGATCGCGTCGAGGCTCGTCTCCACGAGCTCGCGAGCCATCTCCTCGAGCAGCCAGCCGTTCGTGATCAACGTGCAGGTCAGGCCGCGCCCCTTCACCTCCTTGACGAGAGGCAGGATGTCGGGATAAAGCAGCGGTTCACCGCCGAACAGGCTGACGATCGGCCGCGAGGGCGCGAGTTCGTCGAGGAGGCGGACGTAGTCGGCGAGCCCCATCTCGCGCTTCAACCCGATCAGCTCGCGGATTCGGCTCCTCTCTTTTTCACCATCGGTCGCGGTGGACGCCCCAAGCGCGCGGAAAATGCCGGTCTCGCCCCACTGGCCGCACATCTTGCAGCGGAGATTGCAGAGGTTCGTGACGCGCAACTGCACGAATGTCGGCATCGGCAGGTTGTCGGGGCGGGGTGCAACCAGGTGTTCCATCACCTCGCGGCGGCCGCGCCGCATCCGGCCCAGATAGCTGCGCGCAAACCCCGCGAGCTTCAGGCCACGCCGGAAGCTCACGGCCCCTCCTTGCAGGCGAACGCGTCGGCCTCTGCAGGAAAGGCCCTAGGACTCGCATTCTCTTGCCCGAGACCGTTCACTGACATGCCCGTGATTATCCACGCGCCGGGCCATCCTCGACGGCGCCGGAAAGCCCGGTCGACGCGCGCGCGACTTGTAGAAAGAGCCTGACTCGAGTGCACGTCCTACCGGGCCGCTCTCCGGGGGCCGGGCTACTTCTTGATGGCGTTGCCGAGATTCGTCAGGACCTCGCCGACTTTGCGGCGCGCCACGCCGAGCCCCTCCTGGACCGCGCCCTCGGCGCGCTGGAGGGAACCCTCCCGTTCCATCTTCTTGTCGCCAGAGAGGATCCCGACGGCCTCCTTCACCTTCCCCTTGACCTTCTTCGTTTTTCCGCGGACTTCCTGCTGTCTCATGGGGTTCTCCTTTCGGTGCTTTCCGTGAGAGAGAGATGTGCACGTGGCATGCCAAACGGAGCACTCTCTCGCTCCTCGTGCGCCGGGCGCTGCGCGCGTCGTCGGCGACGGCCTAGTCCCCCCGGACCGCGCCGCCCGCTTCGGCCGATGCTCTCTGGGGGGACCCTCTCCTCGATGGCGTCTTGCGACGTCCCGCCGTCCCGTAGGCTCACATCTTGGGCGTTGTCTCCTCTGCCTTGGGTTCGGGAGCGTTGGCCTTCATCATCGGGCACTCCATCGCGCCCTTCGTGCCGTGCATATGCATGTGATGAATCATGTGCGTCATCATCGCGGGTTGCATCTCGATCATCATGGAGCGGGAGGCCTTGCGCTGGGCGACAAGTTCGTTGATGACAGCCGCCATCGGCTTCTCCAGGGCGCCGACCTCTTTGGACTCTTTGGCGGCGTTCATCTCCGCCACAAGCTTGTCCAGCGCGCCGTCCATCGCCTGGAGCTTGTCCTGCATCTCCTGCTTTTTGGCCATCATGGCCTGGCACTCGGCCTTCATGTCAGCGTGGTGCTTGGCCCCCGCAGCGCTGTCCTTGTGGTGGCCGGTCATGGGGGTCGCCTGAGGGCTCTTGTCGGCCGGGGGTGGCCCGGGAGGCGGAGGCGTCTGGGCGCCGACGCTCACGGCCAGCGCGAGCGCGGTGGCGGCGAAGATGCCAGGAACGAGGACCTTGAAATGGTGCGTGTTCATTGTCGTCTTTCCTTTCTTGTCTTGCGGCCCTTGAGGAGCCGCTGTACACGAGCGTCAGGACTCCGGCCACGAGAGCGGAAGCTCTCGCTAGCGAGCCGGATCCGGCCGCGTTACAACCATGCCACGAAGACCGCAAGCCCTGTGCCAGCCTGTCGCCGCCGGCGCTCTGGCGTCGCCCCTCGGAGATCCGGTTGAACCACCTGTTGAACCTTCTACGGTCAGGCGTTCTTCAGGACGACCTTCAGGGCACGCTCCTTCGCGGCGTTGCCGAACGTGTCGTAGGCCTTCATGACGTCCGCCAGTGCGAAGCGATGGGTTACGAGCCTCCTGGGATCGAGGCGGCCGGACTGCACGACCTTGAGGAGCATCGAGGTGCTGACCGTGTCCACGAGGCGAGTCGTCAGCGTGATGTTCTGGGACCAGAGCTTCTCGATGTGCAGTTCGACGGGCTTGCCGTGGACACCGACGTTCGCGAGACGGCCGCCCGGCGCCAGGATCGACTGGCAGATGTCGAAGGTCGCGGGAACGCCCACGGCCTCGATCGCCACGTCGAC
>PLZI01000028.1 GCA_003152095.1 Acidobacteriota bacterium
GCGACAAGATCCCGGTCATCCGCGGTTCGGCCATCAAGGCTCTGAACGACCCGTCCGGTCCCGACGCGAAGTGCATCTGGGACCTCGCGAATGCCCTGGACGAAAGCATCCCCGACCCGGTGCGCGAGACCGACAAGGACTTCCTGCTTCCCATCGAGGACGTGTTCTCGATCTCCGGCCGCGGCACCGTCGTCACGGGCCGTGTCGAGCGCGGCATCGTGAAGGTGGGCGACGAGATCGAGATCGTCGGCCTGCGCGAAACGCAGAAGAAGATCGTCACCGGCGTCGAGATGTTCAAGAAGCTCCTCGACCAGGGCCAGGCCGGCGACAACATCGGCGTCCTCCTCCGCGGCGTGGAGCGCGAGGACGTGGAGCGCGGGCAGGTGCTCGCCAAGCCCGGCTCGATCAAGCCCCACACGAAGTTCAAGGGGAAGGTCTACATCCTCTCCAAGGATGAGGGCGGGCGCCACACGCCGTTTTTCAACAACTACCGGCCGCAGTTC
The DNA here is from genome assembly GCA_003152095.1 of Acidobacteriota bacterium. Taxonomy (GTDB): domain Bacteria; phylum Acidobacteriota; class Thermoanaerobaculia; order UBA5066; family UBA5066; genus Fen-183. The sequence continues at coordinate 504 of PLZI01000028.1, forward strand.
TTCATCCGCACGACCGACGTCACCGGCTCGGCCATGCTGCCGTCCGGCGTCGAGATGGTCATGCCCGGCGATGACGTGGAGCTCGAGATCACGCTCATCTCGCCGATCGCCATCGAAAAGGGCCTCAAGTTCGCCATCCGCGAGGGCGGCCGCACCGTCGGCGCCGGCACGGTGACGGAGATCCTCGCGTAAGCGGGGGATCGGGAAAAGAAAGACGCCAATGGGCAACGACAGAATCCGCATCCGACTCAAGGGTTACGACTACCGGATCCTCGACCAGTCGACGACCGAGATCGTCGACACGGCGCGGCGCTCCGGTGCGAAGGTGGCGGGGCCGATCCCTTTGCCGACGACCATTGCCCGTTGGACGGTTAACCGCTCGCCGCACGTGGACAAGAAATCGCGCGAGCAGTTCGAGATGCGGACGCACAAGCGCCTCCTCGACATCTTCGAGTGGACGCCGCAGACGGTCGACGCGCTCACGAAGCTGGAGCTCCCGGCCGGCGTCGAAGTCGAAATCCGGACGATGGGCAAGTAGGAACGAGAACAAGAGACCGCCCCGTTTCTTCCAGAGACGAGGCGAGGAAAGAAACATGATCAACGGAATTCTGGGACGCAAGATCGGGATGACCCAGGTCTTCGAGGCGGACGGCACGGTCGTGCCGGTCACCGTCGTCGAAGCGGGGCCCTGCCTGGTCGTCCAGCGAAAGACGAAGGACAACGACGGATACGACGCCCTCCAGCTCGGGCTGGTCGGGCGCGTCTCGCCGCGGCGGCTCACGGCCCCCGCGAAGGGACATTTCGAGAAGGCGGGCGTGCCGCCCACGAAGACTCTCGGCGAGGTGCGCTGCGACGCCGACGAGAAGGCGGCGCCGGGCGACAAGGTGCTCTGCGACATCTTCGCCGAAAAGGAGCACGTCGACGTCGTCGGCGTCTCCAAGGGCAAGGGTTTTCAGGGCGTCGTCAAGCGCCACGGCTTCGCCGGCGGCGCCGCGACTCACGGCTCGATGTTCCACCGGGCGCCGGGCTCGATCGGGCCGTCGGCTTTCCCGTCGCGGGTCTACCCCGGCACGCGGTCCTCGGGCCGCATGGGCGGCAAGCAGACCACGATGAAGAACCTCATCGTCGTGCGCGTGGACGCGGAAAACCACTTGCTGTATCTCCGGGGCGCGGTTCCGGGAGCTCGAAACACGGTCGTCAAGATCGTGAAGAAGCTCTCCGGCAAGGCCGGCCGCGGAGCGGCGGCGTAAAGGGGCGATGATGGCGACGACCAGAAAGACCCCTGCGACGAAGGCCCCCGCGACGAAGAAGGCCGTGGCCCGGTTGGAGGCGGCGAGCGATGCGAAGACGGGCGCTGCCAAAACGAGCGAAAGCGCGTCGCTCACGCTTCCGCTTCGCAACCTCAAGGCCGAGACGGTGGGCGAGGTCACGCTGCCGGAGGAGATCTTCGGCGTGCCGTTCCGCCGCCACCTCGTGTGGGAGGTCGTCAAGCAGATCCGCGCGCGCGAGCACCGCGGCACGCACAAGACGAAGGTCCGCTCCGAGGTTTCCGGCAGCGGCAAGAAGCCGTTCAAGCAGAAGCACACCGGCCGTGCGCGCCAGGGCGGCGGTCGCCCGCCGATCCACCGGCACGGCGGCACGGCGTTCGGTCCGACTCCGCACTCCTACGACCTGAAGGTCAACGCGAAGGCGAAGAAGGCGGCCCTCCGCTGCGTCCTCTCCGAGAAGGCGCGCGGAAACCAGGTCGTCCTCCTCGACACGCTCGAGCTCGGCAGCCACCGGACGAAGGATTTCGCGGGCGTGCTCGCGAAGCTCGGCGTCGCGGGGAAGGCGCTCGTCCTCGACCGGAAGGACAACGTCAACCTCTCCCGCGCCGCGGCCAACAACCCGAAGGTCGTCGCGATGGACGTCCTCGGCATCAATGTCTACGACGCGCTGAACGCCGGCACGCTCGTCTTCTCCGAAGACGCGCTCCGGACGGCCATCGAGGTGCTTGCATGAGCGAGAGAACGATGCAGTCCGTGCTCGTGCGCCCCGTCCTCACGGAGCGCTCCACGTCGATGAGCCAGACGCAGAACGTCCTCACGTTCGACGTCGCCAAGGGCGCGAACAAGATCCAGATCCGCAAGGCCGTCGAGGCCCTCTTCCAGGTCAAGGTCGAGGCCGTCCGCGTCGTCGCCATCGGCGGGAAGATCAAGAAGGTCGGCAAGTCGATCGGCCGGGCCCAGGACCGCAAGAAGGCCTACGTGAAGCTGGCGAAGGGCCAAAAGCTTCCGGCCCTCTTCGAAGGGGTGTAACGCGCCATGCCCGTCAAGTCATACAAACCCACGTCTCCCGGCCTCCGGCAGCGGACCACATCCGACTTTTCGGAGATCACGAAGTCCGCCCCGGAGAAGTCGCTCACGCGCGGCAAGCTGAAGACCGGCGGCCGTGACAGCCGTGGCCACCTCACGTCCTGGTGGCGCGGCGGCGGACACAAGAAGCGCTATCGCGACATCGACTTCAAGCGCGACAAGCACGACATTCCGGCGAAGGTCGCCTCGATCGAGTACGACCCGAACCGATCGGCGCGCATCGCCCTCCTCGCGTACGCCGACGGCGAGAAGCGCTACATCGTGGCGCCCGCCGGTCTCGCGGTCGGCCAGACGGTCGTCTCCGGAGCCGCGGTCGACATCGTGATCGGGAATGCGCTTCCGCTCAAGGCGATTCCGCTCGGCACAGTCGTGCACAACATCGAGTTCAAACCGGGCCGCGGCGGGCAGATGGCGCGCTCGGCCGGAGCTGGGGCGCAGCTCATGGCGAAGGAGGGCGCGTACGCGCTTCTTCGCGTGCCCTCGGGCGAGCTCCGGCGCGTGCGCGTGGACTGCTACGCCACGATCGGCCAGGTCGGCAACCTCGAGCACGAGAACATCTCCATCGGCAAGGCCGGCCGCAACCGCTGGCTCGGCTGGAAGTCGCACAACCGCGGCGTGGCCATGAACCCCGTCGATCACCCGATGGGCGGCGGCGAGGGCAAGACCTCGGGCGGACGCCATCCGACCTCGCCGTGGGGTTGGAAGACCAAGGGCATGAAGACGCGCAACAACAAGCGGACCGACGGCTTGATCGTCAAGCGCCGCAAGTAGGGATTCGAGGAAAAACATGTCTCGTTCCACGAAAAAGGGGCCGTTCGTCGACACGCCGCTCCTCGAGAAGCTCACCGCGATGAACGCGGCGGGGGAGAAGCGCGTTCTGAAGACCTGGTCGCGCCGCTCGACGATCCTGCCCGACATGGTCGGCCACACGCTCGCCGTCCACAACGGCAAGAAGTTCATTCCCGTTTACATCTCGGAGAACATGGTCGGGCACAAGCTCGGCGAGTTCTCGCCCACGCGCACCTTCAAGGGCCACTCAGGCAAGAAGGTCGAAAAGGGCGCCACGCCGGGCGCACCCGGCGCGCCGGGCGCACCGGGCGCGCCGGGTGCCGGAGCTGCCGTGCCGGCGGCGAAGGCCTGAGGAGCAAAGCGATGCAAGCCATAGCCCGTCTCCTCCATTACCGGGGGTCAGCCCAGAAGATCCGGCTCGTCGCCGACCTCATCCGGATGAAGCCCGTCGGCAAAGCGCTCGCGACCCTGCGCACGACGCGCAAGAGCTGCTCGCCCGACCTCCTCAAGCTCGTGGAATCCGCGCTCGCGAATGCCCGCCAGAACGAGTCCGGCGTGGACGCGGATGCGCTCGTCGTCGCGAGAATCCACGTCGACGAGGCGGGCCGCAAGCCTCTGCAGCGCAACTCGATGATCCGCGCGATCTCGAACTACAAGAAACGCTTTGCGCGCCCGCGCTTCATGAGCGGTCCGCAGGGCCGCATGTGGCTCGTGCCGCGCCCCTTCTGCCACGTGACGGTCGTCCTGTCGGATGACGCCGCCGCGCGGAAGGAAGCGGGTCTCAAGGCCGAGGCCCCGAAGCCACTCGTGAAGAAGCGCCAGGGCCGCGTCGCGGCCGCCGTCTCCGCCGCGGCGCATCGCCCCGGCCGCGAGAATCGGGCGGTCGAGCGGGCGCACAAGAAGGTGCAGGCTGACGAGAGACGGGCCGACCGGATCGAAGCTGCGGAAGCCAAGCCCGCGGGGCCGAAGAGCGAAAAGCACGAGAAGAAGTCGAAAAAGCCGACGAAGCCGGAATCGGCCGGGTAACGGGAGCACACGATGGGTCAGAAAGTTCACCCCTACGGTTTTCGCATCGGCTACAACCGCACCTGGCATTCGCGCTGGTATGCCGAGAAGGACTACCTCAAGTTCCTGCACGACGACTTGAAGCTCCGCGAGGAGCTCAAGCGGGACCTCGCGAACGCGGCCGTTTCCGAGGTGGAGATCGAGCGCGGGAACAAGCTGAAGATCAACATCATGACCGCCCGTCCCGGCGTGATCATTGGGAAGAAGGGCGCTTCCGTGGACCAGCTCCGCGACCGGCTGCAACAGCGGCTCGGGAAGGACATCCACGTGAACATCGTCGAGATCCAGCGCCCCGAGACGGACGCCCAGCTCGTCGCCGAGTCCATCGCGATGCAGCTCGAGCGCCGCGTCGCGTTCCGCCGGGCGATGAAGAAGGGCATGGAGTCCGCGTTCCGGTTCGGTGCGCAGGGCATCAAGATCCGTTGTGGCGGCCGCCTCAACGGCGCCGAGATCGCGCGCTCGGAGTGGTATCAGGAGGGCCGCCTCCCGCTCCACACGCTCAAGGCCGACATCGACTACGGCTTCGCCGAGGCGCGCACGACCTACGGAAAGATCGGCGTCAAGTGCTGGATCTACAAGGGCGACCTGCATCGGGCCAAGTCGCGCCGGAAAGTTGCGTAAGGAAGACCTCTCATGTTGATGCCGTCAAAGGTCAAGTATCGGAAGCAGCAGCGCGGCCGTATGCGCGGCACGGCGCATAAAGGCTCGGATCTCTCGAACGGGGAGTACGGGCTGCAGGCGCTCGAGCCGGGCTGGCTCACCGCGCGCCAGATCGAGGCGGGCCGCGTCGCGGTCCAGCGCCACGTGAAGCGCGGCGGAAAGCTGTGGATCCGCGTGTTCCCGGACAAGCCGATCACGAAGAAGCCCGCGGAAACCCGTATGGGCAAGGGCAAGGGTGCGCCCGAGGGCTGGGTCTGCGTCATCAAGCCCGCCCGCATTCTCTTCGAGATGGAAGGCGTCGACGAGAAGACGGCGCGCGAGGCCTTCGGCCTCGCGGCCGACAAGATCGGGATCAAGACCCGATTCGTGTCGCGCACGTTCCTGGCGACGGTGAGGTGACGATGAAGATCCAGGCCATGCTCGACTGGTCCCCCGAGGAGAAGGCCGCCAAGGCGAAGGAGTGGGCGCAGTCCCTCTTCACGCTCCGCCTCCAGAAGGCCACGGGCCAACTCGAGAACCCGATGAAGATCAAGGAGCTCCGGAAGGACATCGCCCGCCTGAAGACCGCGCAGCACATGACTGCGGCGGAGGAGGCGGCGGCGGCGGCGCATGAAGTGGCTCAGGGGACGGCGGCCGAAGAGAAGATTCCTGCGAATGAAAAGAAAACTGGCGCGGTGCCGAAGTCGGCGCGTTCGGCTGGTGCATCCGGCAAGGGCGCGAAGAAGCGCGCGGCAGCCCACAAGAAGAACGCGGCAGCCCACAAGAAGAAGACGAGCGGCGCGGCTGCCAAGCCCCACGCACCTTCCAAGAAATCTGCGGGCGCGTCCGGCGAGAAAGCGGGCCGCTCGAAGGCCAAGTCCGCTCCCGCAAAGACCGGCACGAAAAGCAAGAAGAAGTAGTCCGTAACAGGAAGCAGTGAGCACGACCATGAGCAGCACCCCGAACACCCAGCCGGAGGCCGGCGTATCTTCCACGGCCGCCGAGCCACGGCACACCCGCAAGGTCGGGACCGTCGTCTCGAACAAGATGGAAAAGACCGTGGTCGTCGAGGTCTCGCGCCTCGTCAAGCACGAGCGCTACGGCCGCTACCAGAAGAAGTCGGCGCGCTTTCTGGCGGACGACCGCGTCCTGAAAGCCCAGCCCGGCGACACCGTGGAGATCGAGGAAACCCGGCCTCTCTCGGCCCGCAAGCGCTGGCGCGTGACCGCGATCGTGACGAAGGGCCGCGTTGCGGTCTCCGACACGGCCGACGTTCCGGGGAGCGGGAAGAAGGTCGCGGAGAAAAAAGTGCCCGCGAAGAATGCGTCTCGGCCGGCACGGAGGGCGTCATGATTCAGATGGGGACGATCCTCGAGGTCGCGGACAACTCGGGCGCCCGCCGGCTCGCCTGCATCAAGGTGCAGGGCGGCTCGACGGGTGACTTTGGCCGGATCGGCGACGTCATCACGTGCTCGGTGAAAGAGTCGAATCCCGACGCGCCGGACACGGTCAAGAAGGGCAAGGTCGTCAGAGCCGTCATCGTGCGCACGGTGCGCGAGCACCGGCGCCGCGACGGCAGCTACATCAAGTTCGACACGAACGCCGCCGTCCTCGTCAACGATGAAAAGGAGCCGATCGGCACCCGCGTGTTCGGGCCGGTCGCGCGCGAGCTCCGCGAGAAGAAGTTCATGAAGATCATCTCGCTGGCTCCGGAAGTCATCTGACCATGAAGAAGAAGCAGCCGACGTACGCCGGGAAGCGCCGGATCCGCAAGGACGACCTCGTCGTCGTCCTGACGGGGAAGGACCGCGGGGCTCGCGGAAAGGTCCTCAAGATGCTGCCCGAGAAGGGCCGCGCGGTCGTCGAGGGCGTGAACAAGATCAAGCGGGCCACGCGCGCGAACCCGCAGAAGAACATCAAGGGCGGCATCCTCGAGCGCGAGGCGCCGATCGCCCTCTCGAACCTCATGCTCGTCGACCCCGAGGGTGGCAAGCCGACGCGCGTGGGGATCCGTCCGGAGGGCGGCGAGTGGGTGCGCTACGCCAAGAAGAGCGGGACGACGATCGGCACGCTCCGGCCGGCGGGCGAGTGAGGACGACATGAGCACTCCACGTCTCGCCGAGAAGTACCGAAAAGACGTCATCCCGGTCCTGAAGAAGGAATTCGGGATCGACAACCCGATGGCCGTTCCGAAGGTGGAGAAGGTCGTCCTCAACATGGGGATCGGCGAGGCCATTACGAACGCGAAGCTCGTCGATACCGCCGCCGAGGAGCTCACGAAGATCGCCGGCCAGCGGGCAGTGGTCACGCGGGCGAAGAAATCCATCGCCACGTTCAAGCTGCGCGCCGGAATGCCGATCGGCTGTCGCGTGACGTTGCGGGGCGAGCGGATGTACGAGTTCCTCGATCGCCTCATGAACGTCGCGCTCCCGCGCGTCCGCGACTTCCGCGGCGTGCCGACGCGCGCGTTCGACGGCCGGGGCAACTACACGCTCGGCGTCAAGGATCACCTCATCTTCCCCGAGATCGACCCCACGAAAATCGACAAGTCCAAGGGTCTCAACGTCACCATCGTCACGACGGCAGGCTCGGATGACCGGGCCCGGGTTCTTCTGAAGGAACTCGGAATGCCGTTCGGTCGATAGATCAAGCAAGGTCAAGGAGCGCAGGCATGGCTCGTCGCGCCGCCATCATCAAGGCGAATTCGAAATTGAAGTACGCGATCCGGAAGCGAAACCGCTGCATGCGCTGCGGGCGTCCGCGTGCTTTCCTCCGCAAGTTCGGCTTGTGCCGCATCTGCTTCCGGAACCTCGCGCTCGCGGGCTACGTGCCCGGAGTGACGAAGGCGTCGTGGTGAGGAGGAGACGATGAACATCAGCGATCCCGTCTCCGATCTCCTCGCGCGCCTGAGGAACGCCCTGTCCGCCCGGCACGAGAAGGCCGACGTCCCGTCGTCGCGCTTCAAAGTCGAGTTGGCTCGCATCCTCAAGGACGAGGGTTACATCAAGAACTTCAAGGTCATGGACGACCGGGGCGGAAGCCTCCTGCGCCTCTACCTGAAGTACGACGACGCGGGGAACCCGGTCATCCACGGGTTGACGCGATCGAGCAAGCCCGGCCGGCGCTTCTATGCCGGCAAGGACGAGCTCCCGGAGGTCCTCGGCGGCCTCGGCGTCGCCATCGTGTCCACCTCGCAGGGTCTCCTCTCCGGCAACGACGCGAAAAAGCGCGGCGTCGGCGGCGAGGTCGTCTGCACGGTGTGGTGAGGAACGCCCATGTCTCGAGTCGGTAAGAAACCCATCACCATTCCCAAGGGAGTGGACGTCCAGATCGCGGGCTCGATCGTCACGGTCAAGGGGCCGAAGGGCTCCGTCGTGACGCCGATTCTCGCGGGCGTGTCCGTCGAGAAGAAGGACGGCCTCCTCAACCTCGTGCGCGGCGGCGAGGAGAAGAAGGACAAGGCTCTCCACGGACTGAACCGCGCCCTCCTCCAGAACGCCGTGCTCGGCGTGACCGACGGCTTCAAGCGAGAGATCGACCTCGTCGGCATCGGCTTCAAGGCCGAGGTCAAGGGGAAGAACGTCGTGTTCAGCGTCGGCTTCTCGCACGTCGTGACGTTCCCGATGCCCGACGGCATCAAGGTCGACGTTGCTCCGGACGCGAAGGCCAAGGACATCACACACGTCATCGTGACCGGCGTCGACAAGCAGAAGGTCGGCCAGACGGCCACCGAGATTCGCGGCATCCGTCCGCCGGACCCGTACAAACTGAAGGGATTCCGCTTCGTCGGCGAAGTCCTGAAGAAGAAGGCCGGCAAGGCCACGGGCAAGTAAGGTAGGGAAGCAGGCACCATGGACAAGGCACAGGCCCGGGTTGAAGCGAAAACGCGCATCCACGCGCGCATCCGGCGGAAGGTCAAAGGCACGGCCGAACGGCCGCGCCTCGCGGTTTCCCGCACCCTTCGCTGGATCTCCGTGCAGGTCATCGACGACGCCGCCGGCACGACTCTCGCCCACGCGACGTCGCGCGAGGAAGGCGTGCGCGGGAAGGCGAAGAGCGCGGCCAACAAGACGGCCGCCGTCAAGGTGGGGGCGCTCATCGCCGAGCGCGCCCAGGCAAAGGGGATCCTCGCGGTCGTCTTCGACCGCGGCGGCCATCTCTACCACGGCAACGTGAAAGCGCTCGCGGAAGCCGCTCGCGAGAAGGGGTTGAAGTTTTGAGCAGCAACGCGCCGACCAATCGTCCCCCGCGTCCGAACCGTCCCGGCGGCCGCTCCGGCGGTCCCGGCGGCCCGCCGCAGCGCCCGCCGGGCGCTCTCGGTGAAGGCCGCGCGGGAGCCGACCTCATCGATCACGTCGTGCACATCAACCGCGTGACCAAGGTCGTCAAGGGCGGCAAGAACTTCTCCTTCTCGGCCCTTGTCGTCGTGGGCGACGGACATGGCCGCGTCGGCTACGGCGCTGGCAAAGCGAAGGAAGTTCCGATGGCCATCAAGAAGGGGATCGAGATGGCGAAGAAGAAGATGATCAGCGTTCCGCTGAAGGGCAAGACGATCCCGCATCCGATCGTCGGCCACTACGGCGCGGGCCGCGTCATGCTCAAGCCGGCCTCCGAGGGCACGGGCGTCATCGCGGGTGGCGCCGTCCGCGCCGTACTCGAGTCGGCGGGCGTCCAGAACATTCTGACGAAGTCGCTCGGCACGACGAATCCCCACAACGTCGTCAAGGCCACGTTCGACGCGCTACTGCACCTGCAGCTCGAGTCGACGATCGCGAGGGCCCGCGGCGTGGGCAGCGGCGAGCCGAAGGCGGAAGCGGTCCCGGCGGCCCCGGTTCCGGCAGCGCCGGCGGTGGCGGCTCCGGAGACCACGGAGAAGATCGGATGAGTGAGACCGGAAAGAGCGATAAGAAAAAAGAAGAGAAGAAGATTTCTGCGAAAGTAAATGCGCCCGCGCCCGCCGTGCCGGCGGAGCCGAATGAGCCTGGCGAAGCGAACGCCGCGCCGGCCCTCTCTTCCCCTTCTAAGAAATCTTCCGCGGCCGCGTTAGCGGCCGTGCAGAAGCCCCCTGCGGCCGCGAAAGCGGCCGCTCCGAAGGCAAGCGGAGCTCTCCGTATTCGTCAGGTCAAGTCGGGCATTTGCGCGCCCGTCGATCAGAAGCAGACTCTCTTCGGGCTCGGCCTCCGTCGCATTCGGCACGAGGTTGTTCGCCCCGACACCCCGACGGTTCGGGGCCAGGTCCACAAGGTCCGCCACCTCGTCGAAATCGTCGAGGGCGGCGTGGCGAGGTAACGCATGTCGCACGGCCTCCACAACCTCGGCCCCCGCAAAGGCGCCACCACGTCGAAGAAGCGCGTCGGCCGCGGCCCCGGCTCGGGCCTCGGCAAAACATCGGGCAAGGGGCACAAGGGCCAGAACTCCCGCAGCGGTTATTCGCACCTTCGCGGCCATGAGGGCGGCCAGAACCCGCTTCACCGCCGTCTCCCGAAGCGTGGCTTCACGAACATCTTCCGCAAGGAGTGGACGACGGTCAGCGTCGAGTCTCTGGAGCGCATGTTCAGCTCAGGTGACGCGGTGACGCTCGAGGCCCTCAAGAGCGCCGGCGTCAAGAAGACGAGCCTTGGCGTGAAGGTCCTCGGTTCGGGCGAGCTGAAGAAGGCGCTCATCGTCTCCGCGCACCATTTCACCGAGGGCGCGAAGAAGAAGATCGAAGCCGCGGGCGGCCGTTGCGAGGTCGTGACCCGGTAATGCAGATTTTCGAGACGTTCCGCAACATCTTCGCGATTCCGGACCTGAGGAAGCGAGTCCTCTTCACGTTCGGGCTGCTCGCGATCTACCGGATCGGTTCGCACATCCCGACGCCCGGCCTCGATGCGTCCGCTCTCGAAGAGTTCTTCAAGGCGAGCGCGGGAGGCCTGCTCGGCTTCCTCGACGTGTTCTCCGGCGGCGCGCTCCGGCGGCTGTCGGTCTTCGCGCTCGGCATCACGCCTTACATCACGGCGTCGATCATCCTCCAGCTCCTCACGGTCGTATGGCCCTATCTCGAGAAGCTCTCGAAAGAAGGGGAGATGGGGCGCCGGAAGATCACGCAGTACACGCGGTACGGCACGGTCATCCTTTCGGTCGTTCAGGGCGCCGGCATCTCCCTCTGGCTCTGGAGCCAGACGACGCCGAGCGGGCGCTTCCTCGCGCTGCGCGACCCGGCCTCGGATTCGGGCAAGCTCGCCTTCATCCTTCTCGCGATCCTGACGCTCACGACGGGCACGGCGTTCGTCATGTGGCTGGGCGAGCAGATCACGGAACGTGGCATCGGCAACGGGATCTCGCTCATCATCTTCGCGGGCATCGTGGCGGGCCTCCCGACGGCGGTCTTCAATTCCATCCAACAGGTGCAGCGCGGCGGGATGTCGCTCTTCACGGGAATCATTCTCCTCGTGTTCATGATCGGCGTCGTCGGGGCCATCGTCTTCGTCGAGCGCGCCCAGCGGCGCATCCCGGTGCAGTACGCCAAGCGCGTCGTCGGCCGCAAGGTCTACGGCGGACAGAACACGTATCTGCCCCTGCGCGTGAACACGGGCGGTGTCATCCCGATCATCTTCGCCGTCTCGATCATCCAGTTCCCGCAGTACATCGCGTCGGCGGCCAAGAGCGACTTCCTGAAGAAGATCGCCGAGCAGCTCGCCATCGGCCAGCCGCTCTACAACCTGTTCTACGGGCTCGGGATCATCTTCTTCTGTTACTTCTACATTTCGATCATCTTCAATCCGAACGACACGGCCGAGAACATGCGCAAGTACGGCGGCTTCATCCCGGGCATCCGTCCCGGCAAGGCCACGTCGGACTACATCGACAACGTCCTCACACGCATCACGCTCATCGGTGCCGTGTATCTCGTGGTCGTCGCCCTCATTCCCGAGTTCCTGATGATGGGCTTCAAGGTGCAGGGCATCCCGGGCATCGGGCCCTGGCTCGACGCGCACCTCCCGGCCTTCGTGACTCAGGGTCTCGGCATCAGCTTCTTCTTCGGCGGCACGTCGCTCCTCATCGTCGTGGGCGTCGCGATGGACACCGTCCAGCAGGTGGAGTCGCAGCTCGTCATGCGCAACTACGACGGCTTTCTGAAGAAGGGCCGCATCCGGGGGCGCCGCGGCTGACGATGCTTTCCGCGATCGTGTTCTTCGGCCCTCCCGGCTCGGGAAAGGGGACTCAGGCGTCGCGGCTTGCGGCGTCTGCCGGCATTCCCCAGATCTCGACGGGCGACCTGCTTCGCAGCCACGTGGCCCGGGGGACGGCGCTCGGCGCGATCGCGAAGCCGATCATGGAGTCGGGCGCGCTCGTGCCGGACGACCTCGTGACGAAGATGCTGAAAGAACGTCTCTCAGAGAGGGATGCGAAGAGCGGGGCGATCTTCGACGGATATCCGCGCACGGTCGCGCAGGCCCGGTCTCTCGAGGCGCTCCTCAAGGACGAAGGCGGGCGGGTGGACGCGGTGCTCTTCATCGACGTACCCGACGCCATCCTCGTGGACCGGCTGCTCAAGCGCGCGACGCTCGAAGGCCGCGCGGACGACACGAAAGAGACGATCGCGGAGCGCCTGCGCGTCTATCGCGAGAAGACGGCTCCGCTCGCCGAGCTCTACCAAAAGGCGGGCACACTCGTCACGATCGACGGCGACCGCTCCGTCGAGACGGTCGCCGCCGACGTGACCGCGGCCCTCGCGCGCGCCCGAACGGGGGCCGCGTGATCACCTGCAAGGGTAAGTCCGAGATCCTCAAGATGGAGCGCGCCGCGCGCATCGTGCACGAGGTGCTCGCCGAGTGCATCGCGGCGTGCCGTGCGGGCGCCACGACCGAGGACATCGACCGCGTCGCGGCGGCTGGCATCGCGTCGCGCGGCGGCAAGGCCGCGTTCCCGGGCTACCGGGGCTACCCGAAGACGATCTGCATCTCGGTGAACGACGAGGTCGTGCACGGCATTCCGTCGCCGAAGCGCGTTCTCAAGGCGGGCGACGTGGCGGGGCTCGATCTGGGCGTGATCGTCGAGGGCTACTACGCCGACGCCGCGCGCACGATCGCGCTCGAGCCCGTGCCCGCGCCGGTTCGTGAGCTGATCGAGACGACGCACGCCGCGCTCCTCGCGGGCATCGGGGCCGTGACCGTGGGCGGGCGCATTGGCGACGTGGGAGCGGCCGTCGAGGCCGTTGCGAAGGGCCGGAGGTACGGTGTCGTGCGGGAGTTCGTGGGCCACGGAATCGGAACGGCGCTCCACGAGGAGCCGCAGGTCCCGAATTACGGCCCGGGAGGCAAACGCGAGATCATTCGGGAAGGCATGGCGCTCGCGATCGAGCCCATGTTCAACCTCGGAGCCGCCGCGGTCGCGACCGACGCCGACGGCTGGACCGTGCGCACGAAGGACGGCCGCGTATCGGCGCACTTCGAACACACGGTGGTGGCGACGGCGCGAGGGCCCGTCGTTCTCGGATTTGGGCGGTTTACGGCCGGCTCGGCGCAAACGGGCGCCCCCGGCTTTCACGAGTATCCGCTTCCCGTCGCGGTCTGACGGGAGCGAGACAGAGGTTTATGTCGAAGGAAGACGCCATCGAAGTGACCGCGACGGTGATCGAGCCGTTGCCGAACGCGATGTTCAAGGTCGAGCTGGAGAACAAGCATCAGGTGCTCGCGCACATCTCCGGAAAGATGCGGAAACACTTCATTCGCATCCTGCCCGGGGACAAGGTCCTCGTCGAGCTTTCGCCGTACGACCTGACCCGCGGGCGCATCATCTACCGGTACAAGTGAATCGAGGTCCCGCATGAAAGTTCGCACGTCCGTCAAGAAGATCTGCAGCAAGTGCAAGGTGATCCGCCGCGCCGGCGTGGTGCGGGTCATCTGCGAGAACGTCAAGCACAAACAGCGTCAGGGCTGAAGAGGAATTCGAAATGGCTCGTATCGCAGGCGTCGACCTTCCCCCGAACAAGCGCGTCGAGATCGGCCTGACCTACATCTTCGGGATCGGGCGTCCCAGCTCGGGCAAGATCCTGGAGACCGCGAAGGTCGACCGGAATACGCGCGTCAAGGATCTTTCCGAGGACGAAGTGTCCCGGATCCGTAAGACCATCCAGGACCAGTACGAAGTCGAGGGTGATCTCCGCAAGGAGACGTCCCAGGACATCAAGCGCCTCATGGAGATCGGCTGTTATCGTGGCGTCCGGCACCGCCGGAACCTGCCCGTCCGCGGCCAGCGCACCCACACGAACGCCCGTACGCGGAAGGGGCCTCGCAAGGGCGCCGTGGCCGGTAAGAAGAAGGCGACGAAGAAGTAAGGAGGGGGCGACGGGGGAACCGCAGGGCGGTTTCCCCGTGCCTCCGAACAAGAAGGAAAAATATGGCGACACCGACCGAAGCCTCTGCGACAGCGAAGCCCGCCGGCAAGGGCAAGAAAAAAGGCCCGAAGAAGGACAAGAAGAACATCCCGCACGCGCTCGCGACGGTGCAGGCGTCCTTCAACAACACGATCGTCTCGATCACCGACCAGCAGGGCAACGTCCTCGCCTGGTCGTCGGCCGGGCGCATCGGCTTCAAGGGCTCGCGCAAGGGCACGCCCTTCGCGGCGCAGCTCGCCGCGGGCAACGCGGCCCAGATCGCCCAGGAGAGCGGCGTGCGTTCGCTCGACGTCCGCGTGAACGGCCCGGGTGCCGGCCGCGAGAGCGCCATTCGCGCCCTCGCCGCCGCAGGCATCGACATCCGTTCCATCAAGGACGCGACGCCCATTCCCCACAACGGCTGCCGGCCGCGCAAGCGCAGGAGGGTCTGACCGTGGCTCGCTATCGTGAATCCGTCTGCCGGCTGTGCCGGCGCGAAGCGATGAAGCTGTTCCTCAAGGGGGACCGCTGCTTCACCAACAAGTGCGCCATCGAGCGCCGCAACTTTCCGCCGGGCCAGCACGGCAAGCGCCGCTCCAAGATTCTCGGCTATGGCATCCAGCTTCGTGAGAAGCAGAAGCTGAAGCGGTTCTATGGAGTCCTCGAAGGCCAGTTCCGGCTCACGTTCGAGGCCGCCGAGCGCATGCGCGGCGTCACGGGCGAGAACCTGCTCTCGCTCCTCGAGCGCCGCCTCGACAACGTCGTCCACCGTCTCGGCTTCTCCGGCTCGCGCGCGCAGGCGCGCCAGCTCGTCCGTCACGGGCACGTCCGCGTGAACGGCAAGAAGGTGAACGTGCCGAGCTACGTCGTCGTGGCCGGTGCCGTCGTCTCCGTCAAGGAAAAGAGCAAGACGAACCCGCTGATCGCGGGGGCCGTCGAGACCGCGAAGGGTCGGGGCGTCCCGGCGTGGCTCGAGTTGAACGCATCCGAGTTCCAGGGCAAGGTCGTGGCGCTTCCGAAGCGTGAGGACGTCGCTCTGCAGGTCAACGAAAAGCTCATCGTCGAGCTCTACTCGAAGTAGTTTTGCGCGAATCGTTCCCGCGCGCGCCGCACAGCGGATAAGTCGCAGGGACAGGAGAGACACATGTTGTGGAAGGGTTTCCAGCGTCCGAACCGTCTCGAGGTCGATGAAGAGAAGGGCAACTACGGCCGGTTCACGGCGCAGCCGCTCGAGCGCGGTTGGGGCACGACGGTCGGAAACGCGCTCCGGCGCGTCCTCCTCTCGTCGATCGAGGGTGCCGCCGTCACAGCGGTGAAGATCGAAGGTGTCGAACACGAGTTCACGGCCGTGCCGGGCGTCGTCGAAGACGTCACGGACATCATTCTCAACCTCAAGGGTCTCGCGATCCGTCTGCATGAGGACGGCCCGCGCGCGCTCACGCTCGACGTGAAGACGAAGGGCAGCGTGACCGCCGACGCCTTCGAGGACGACGCGCAGCTCGAGATCCTCAATCCCGACGCGCCCGTCGCGACGCTGGCCGACGGCGGACGCCTCCGTCTCGAGGCCACGGTCAGCAAGGGCCGCGGCTACGTGCCCGCCGACCGCAACTTCGATCCGGAAGCGCCGATCGGCACGATTCCGCTCGACTCGGCCCATTCGCCGGTCCGCCGCGTGAACTATCACGTCGAGGCGGCGCGCGTCGGCCAGGCGACGGACTACGACAAGCTCGTCATCGAGGTCTGGACGAACGGTACCATTTCGCCGCGCGACGCCGTCGGCGTGGCGGCGGTCCTTATTCGCGAGCATCTCGCGATCTTCGTGAACGTGGAGACCGACGAGGCGGCCGCAACGGCCGGCGCCGAGATGCCGCAGAGCGAGCTCGACGCTCTTCTCGATACGAACGTCGAGGAGCTCGAGCTCTCCGTGCGGAGCGCGAACTGCCTGAAGAACGCCGGTATCCGTTCGCTTCGCGAGCTCGTCCAGAAGACCGAGAAGGACATGCTGGAGACGAAGAACTTCGGGCGCAAGAGCCTGAATGAGATCAAGGACATCCTGCGCGACAAGGGTCTCGCCTTCGGCATGAAGCTCGAGCCCCCGGTCGGCGCGGGGCGCTGAGGCTTCCATGCAGCACAATCGAGCAGGCCGCAAGCTCGGCCGGACGACCGCGCATCGCAAGTCGCTCTTCCGGAACCAGCTTTCGTCCCTCATCACGCACGAGCGCATCCAGACGACGCTGCCGAAGGCGAAAGACCTCCGGCCGCTCATCGAGAAGATGGTCACGCTGGGCAAGCGGGGAGGCCTCCACGCGCGCCGCCTCGTCCTGAAGACGATTCCCGAGGCGACGACCGTCAAGAAGCTCTTCGAGGAGATCGCGCCGCGCTTTCAGGCGCGGACCGGCGGCTACACCCGGATCCTCAAGCTCGCACGGCGTCCGGGCGACGGCGCCGAGATGGCGATCATCGAGTTCATCGACTTCGACTGGGCGCACCGGCAGGCCGAGAAGAAGGTGGCGGCAAAGGCGGCGGAAGAGAAGAAGACTTCCCTCCTCGAGAAGGCGAAAAAGCTCGTCTCCGGCAAAGGCGAAGGCAAGAGCGAAGGCGAAAAGAGCGAAAAGGCCGACAAGAAGGCCGAGGGCCCGGAGGCCGAGGCCGAGACCGTGAAGGGCGAAAAGAAAGCGAAGGCTCCCGTCGAGAAGAAGAAGGGTTACACGGCGCCGAAGGGGCCGAAGGGCTACGGACCGAGGGGCGGCGGCTCCCACGGCGGCGGCAAAATCAAGACCGGATAGGAATCGAAGTGCCATCGGGCCCGCGCAAGCGGGCCCGGTTTCTTTTCGCCCGTTACCCGAGCGCTTTCTCGATCTCCTGGATGAGGACTTTCGTCGAAAAGGGTTTCGTGAGGTAGCTCGACGCCCCGAGGCGCAGGCCGAGGTCGCGCTCGGACGGAAGCGTGCGAGCCGTGAGCATCACGATCGGCAGGCGCGACGTTGCGGGATTCTCCTTGAGGATGCGGCAGACGTCGAAGCCCGTGAGGCCGGGCGTGAGAGAGACGTCGAGAAGGACGAGGTCCGGAGCCTCCTCGCGCACGAGGCGCAGCGCCTCCTCGCCGCTCGTCGCCTCGATCGGCTGAAGTCCCGTGAGGCGGAGCTTGAAGGAGAGGATCTTGAGGATCGTGGGCTCGTCGTCCACGACGAGGATTTTGCGGCCCGCGAGGCTCGGCGAGAGGCTGCTCAACGGGTCGCCATTCTAGAGCGGCGCGCCCGTCAGCACGACGACGGCCGCGGCCAGATCGCGCGTGTGCGTGATCGTCACGTGCGCTCCCGACACGCCGAGCCGCGCGCCCTGGACGCGCGCCCGACCGAAGAGCGCGAGGCGGGGCGGCCCGCCGGGGTCGCGCACGATCGCGAGCTCGCGAAAGGCGATCCCGCGCATTCCGGTGCCGAGCGCCTTCATCGCGGCTTCCTTCGCGGCGAACAGGCCCGCGACGTGCTCGGCGTACGCCGGGGACTCCTTGGGACGGCGGATTTCGCCCGGCTGGAACAGTCTCTCGACGAAGCGCGCGCCATGGCGCTCGAGGGCGCGCGCGACGCGCGGGATCTCGCACAGGTCGACGCCGAGTCCGACGACGAGAGAACCCGCCGGGAGGCCGTCGTCGGCCGTGACGCGACGGGTCATGCGGTTCCCCCCGGGGCGGTGGAGGCGGCGTCGCGCCGGGGCTCGCGCCTCCAGGCCTCGATCTCGGAAGCCGCCGCCCACAGATGCAGCAACCCGAGGCCGAGGAGGAAGCTGCGGAAATAGGGCGAGGCGAGGAAGGCGCGCGCGATCTCCGGCGATCGTCCGATGACGCGCGCCGTCCAGTATCGGCTCCAGGGCGCGAGCGTCAGGAAGGCGCCGGCCTCGAGGGCGTACACGACGAAGAGAGCCCGCAAGAGCCGGTTGCCGCCTTTAGGCCGCGCCACGCCCGGATTGTAGAGGGACGGCCGCGAGTGGGTCAGGTCTGGCGGAACGGAGAGCCCTGAGCCCTTCCGCCGAACGACCGGAGAGCTCCCTCGCGCCTCGCCGGCTGAGGAGCGGGCGCCGCTTGGGGAGCGGGAGCTGGTGGTGCCTGAGGCGCGGGAGCGGGCGCCGCCCTCGGGGCCTCGCGGACGGGCGCTTCTCGAGGTGACGGCTGTACCTCCCGCGAGCGCTCCCTTTCGATCACGCGAGGCTGCGGCGCGCGCCAGCCCGAGTCGTCGTGGTGTGCCGGTCGGTCCTGGGAACGGCGCTGGATGGGCGCGGGAGCCGGTGACGAGGGAGAGCGCCAGCCCTCGTCGCCCCGGCGGGGCAAAACGCCGCGCTCGTGGGAGGAGGCCTCCCCGGGACGCACCGGGCTTTCGGAGGCGGATACGCCCCGCGCAGGGCCCCGGTCGACGCCCTGGCGCCAGGAGTCCGCGGACGCGCTCTTGTCCGCGCCGCGCGGACTCTCGAGAGGCATCTGGCGGTAGGCGGGATCCTGGCCGGCGCGCACGACGGTGCGGCGAAGCTCGTCCTGGGCGGCGGGCGTGAGCGTGCGGTCGCGGCGCAGGACGGCGGTGAGGCCTTCGTTCACGGACCCCGGCGGTGTGCCACTTTCCGTGATCGGGATGCGGCGAATCGCTTCCTGGATCGACGCTACGGGGCTGCTGCCGCGCTCGAAGCGCAGAGGCGCCGACGCGACCACGCTGATCTCGCCCGGCCGGAAGCTCACGCGGTCTCCGCGGACAATGTCGCGCGCCGGATCGAGCCGGATCCCGAGCCGCCTGGCCGCCACGTAGTGCCATCCCCTCGGGTCGATCTGGCCCACCGCGACGTGCCCGCGAAGGTGGGGGTAGATGAGGGGGCTCGGGCCGCCGACGACCGCGTGCGCGTGATGGTAGTACGTGGCGTAATACCCGATCGGACACCAGCCCACCCAGTCGGGCGTGTAGTTCCAGTAGACCCAGGCGGGCGAGTACTCCGCGCCGGGGACCCACAGCCATCCCCGCAAAGCGTCGTAGACCCACGTCCCGTAGTGATACGGGAGCCAGCCCCACGGCTCGGCGGAGACCCACGTCATGCCCGCGGGCGTCCAACGCCAGTACCCGAGCGAGTACGGCGTCCAGCCGGCGGGCACGCGCGGCCTCCAGCAATACGTGCCGTACGCAGAGACATACGACCAGCTGCCGTAATCGTCGAAGGAGGCCGTGTCGTAGTCGTACGTGAAGTCCGACGAGACGTAGCGGGTCGTCTCGCGGCGGTCGGTCCGGTCCCGCCGCTCCTCGACGAAACGCGCGAACCGGTCGCGGGGCGATGCGGACACGTCGACCTCGATTTCGCTGTCCCCGCTCACGTAGGCGTATTCGCCCGCGCGCACGAGCGCGGGGCCGCCGCGGCCCTGGACCTCGACCTTGCCCGAGAGGACGTAGACCTCGGTGCCGCGGCGCCCGGCATCCACGCGAAAGAGGCCGCGGGACGCGGCGAGAATCGTGGCGTCGTCGGTGTCGAGACGCAGGGCGCGCTCCCTCGTTGTGACCTCGCGCACCTCGACGGCGGCCGTGCCGCGCGCGAGGAAGAGAAGATCGCGGTCGTCGTCGGCCTCGTAAGTGCGCGCCATCCGCTCGAAGCGAAGATCGGTGTACCCGTCCACCCGCACGACGTTCCCGTCGGCGAGAACGGCCTCCGCGCGCGATCCGACTCCGGTGACGAGGCTGTCCCCCGGGAGGACCGGCATGTTGATTCGGGCCGCGGTGTCGTCCTCGGCTTTCGAAATGAGGGAAACGTCGGGCGACACGTACGAGAGGTACGTGTACCCCTCCCGCTGAGCGTCCGCGCGGCCCGGCGCGGCGGCCGCGGCGAGGAGAAGGGCGGCGGCGAGAGCGGACGGCCGGAGCCAGCGGGCGTTCACGTTCGGTCCCTGCATTATGCTATGCGACCTCCGTACCACGAGCCGCTGGACCTCTCCCGTCCCCTCGCGGGGACGCTTGACCGGGCCTGGGAAGCCCTGCAATCTCGACGCGCCGGTACGGCTCCTGAAAAGGGGAGAGCGATCCGCCGGAGCGCACGTGGCCATACGCGAAATCGTCAAGTACGGGGATCCGCGACTCGTCGCGAAGAACGAAACCGTGAAGGTGTTCGACGATCCGGGCTTCGCCGCGCTGATCCAGGACATGAAGGAGACCTGCTGGGCGGCGCCGGGCGTTGGGCTCGCGGCGCCGCAGATCGGCGTCAACCTGCGCGTCGCGATCGTGGACCTCTCCATCGGAAAGGACCCGTCGCAGGTGCTCGTTCTCGTCAACCCGGTCGTCGTGGACGCGCAGGGGCTCATCCGCGACGAGGAGGGATGTCTCTCGCTCCCCGATCTCGTCGAGACCGTCGCGCGGCCGGAGAAAGTGACCGTGGAAGCGTTCGACGAGCGCGGCAACAGACGGGCGCTCGATGGGCGTGGCCTGCTCGCCCGCGCGTTCTGTCACGAGGTGGACCACCTCGACCAGAGGCTCTTCGTGGACCGGCTCTCGTCCCTGAAGAAGGGACTCGTGCTCCGTCAGGTCGTCAAGCGCCAGAAAAAGGGCGCTTGGTAGGCGACGCGAAGCGCGCCTCTAGGCGCCGGCCTTCGTGCGCAGCTCGTCGATGAGCTGCAGCCGGTGAAGCGTGCGGCCGAGGTGGGCCGCGAACGCGATGAGGTGCTCGAGCTCGGGCGATTCGCCGGGCGGCGGAAGCGGTCCGCGGCGACACAGGCGGAGGGTGCCGAGAAGCTCGCGGCCCCCGAAGACGGGAGCGGCTGTGATGGTCCAGTCCTGGCCGGCGTCGCGTGTCTCACCCGGAAGCCGCGGCGCGCGCCCGGTCTGCGGGTCTTCCTCGAGGCCGAGCGTCGCGAGGAACTCCGGAGGGGCTCCGCCCGGCCAGGCGGTCGAGGCGGCCGCCGACAGCTCGACATGCCCCACGCGCCTCACATGCAGGGTCACGCCGTCGGCGCCGAAGACGGACGAGATCCGGTCGAGGATGGGGACGAGGAGACGCGTCCGGAAGTCCTCGGTCGTGACGCCGTCCTCCTCGACCTTCGCCGAGATCTCCTGCTGCAGCTCGAGGATCTGGGTGCGCGCCGTGAGCGCGTCGAGAAGTTCTTTGATGCGGAGCGCGTTCTTCACGCGCGCCTTCAGCTCGCGGGCGGAGAAGGGCTTCGTGACATAGTCGTTCGCGAGCGCCTCGAAGCCCTGCAGGAGGTCTTCCTCCTCGGTGCGGGCGGTCACGAAGATGACCTGCGTGCCTGCGGTCGCTCCCGTGGTCTTGATGCGCCGGCAGACCTCGTAGCCGGAGAGGTCGGGCATGCGGACGTCGAGAAGAACGACGTCCGGCGGGCGCGCGTCCACCTTTTCGAGGGCCTCGGTGCCGGAAAGGGCGCTCTCGAAGTCGCACCCCAGCTCGTAGGCGATGTACGACGCGACTTCAGCCTGATACGGATCGTCGTCCACGAGGAGGAGCAGCGGGGCTGCGGCAGGCGATCGGAACATCGCGACGAAGGGTATAGCAGAACCCTGCTGGCGAAAACCCGGGCGGTCGCCGAGAATCGCCCGTCGTGACGCTCCGCCTCTACAACACGATGAGCCGCTCCCTCGAGGAGTTCCGGCCCGTCCGTCCGGGCAAGATCGGGCTCTACACATGCGGCCCCACGGTCTACAACCGCGTGCACATCGGCAACCTCAGGACGTTCGTCTGGGAAGACGTGATGTGTCGCGTTTTCCGCGCCCTCTCCTACGAGACGACCCAGGTCATGAACCTCACCGACATCGACGACAAGACGATTCGCGGCGCGATGGCCGCGGGGCTGCCGCTCCGTGAGTTCACCGACCGGCACATCGCGACGTTCTTCGCGGACCTCAACGCGCTCGGCGTCGTCCCGGCGACGCTCTATCCGCGCGCCACGGACCACATTCCCGAGATGGTCGCGCTCGTGAAAAAGCTCGCCGCGCGCGGCCACACCTACGAGAGCGACGGGTCCGTGTGGTTCCGCATCGCGACGTTCCCGGGCTACGGGAAGCTATCGAAGATCGACCTTTCGGCCGTGAAGCGCGGCGCGCGCGTGGCGGACGACGAGTACGACAAGGAGGACGTGCGCGACTTCGCGGTCTGGAAAGTCGCGAAGGAAGGCGAGCCCGAGTCCGCCACGTGGACGACCGAGCTCGGCCGCGGACGGCCGGGCTGGCACCTCGAGTGCAGCGCCATGTCGATGAAGTACCTCGGCGAGACGTTCGACATCCACACCGGCGCCGTCGACAACATCTTTCCGCACCACGAGAACGAGATCGCGCAGAGCGAAGGCGCGACGGGGAAGCCCTTCGTCAACTTCTGGCTCCACGCCGAGCACCTTCTCGTGGACGGCGAGAAGATGGCGAAGAGCAAGGGGAACTTCTACACGCTGCCCGACCTCCTCGAGAAGGCCTTCTCCCCGCGCGCGATCCGCTACCTCCTCGTCTCCGTCCCGTATCGCATGAAGCTCAACTTCACCTTCGATGGGCTCAAGGCGGCGGCGTCGGCGGTCGAACGGCTGGAGTCGTTAGATTTGCGACTCAGAGAACGAGAGGGGAGGAAAGGGAAAGAAGAAGAGGAGATTTCTTTGAAGGTGAATGCACCCGAGGCGGCAGGCGGGGATTTCGCGGAACGGGTGTCAGCGGCGCATCGGGCGGTGTTCGATTCCCTTGAAGACGATTTGAACACCGCCGGCGCCCTGGGCGCTCTTTTCTCGTTCGTCAAGGCGACGAACGTGGACCTCGAGGCCGGCCACCTCTCGCCGGCGGACGCCACGGCGGCGCGCGGCCTCCTCCACGAGATTGCCGGAAACATCCTCGGCATCATGCCGAGCGACGCCGCCAGCGGCCTCGCCTCTTCACCTTCTAAGAAATCTCCATCCGAATCTTCATCCGAATCCCGCGATGTCGACGAGACGTGGATCGACGCGCGCATCGCCGCCCGCAAGGCGGCCAAGAAAACACGCGACTTCAAGGCGGCCGACGCCATTCGGGACGAGCTTCTCGGGAGGGGAATCGTCCTCGAGGACACGCCCCATGGCGTGCGCTGGAAGAGGAAGCCTTGACACGGGCGCGAGCTTTCGGGTCTACTTCGCGGGTCATGATTCTCGTCTCGCGCCACTGGCACGCGCACCACAACTAAGCCGGCCGCGCTTCGCGCCGCCGGCCCATCGAGGTCCGGAGGCGCGCGGGTTTCTCAGGAAGCACCCACCCAACCCCCTCCGGTCCGGAGGGAGTTTTCGTTTTGGCCCTGACCGCGGAGAACACGCTTCTCGTCGCCTCCGTCGCGCCGGTTTCGAACGCCGAGGCGTTCGAGGCGCGGGCGGCAATCGCCGATCTGCCCCCTTCGACCGCGGTGGAACTGCGCCTCGACGGCTTCGCAGAGGCGCCGGCGTATTCCGCGCTTCGCGCGTGCTTCGAAGGAAGACCCCTGATCGCGACGGTCCGTTCCGCCTCCGAAGGCGGCGGATTTCGCGGCAGCGCCAAGGAGGCCCAGCGACTCCTTTCGGAGGCCGCAGCCGCCGGGTTCGAATTCGTCGACGTCGAGCTCCGCCGTGACGGCGGAGGCGACGTCCCGGCCATCCCTCCTGCGAAGAAAATTCTCTCTCTCCACGATACCGAGGGCGTGCCGGCGGATCTCCACGCCCTCGTCGCCCGCATGCTCGCGACGCCGGCCCGGTT
The DNA here is from genome assembly GCA_003152095.1 of Acidobacteriota bacterium. GTDB lineage: Bacteria > Acidobacteriota > Thermoanaerobaculia > UBA5066 > UBA5066 > Fen-183. The sequence continues at coordinate 24,407 of PLZI01000028.1, forward strand.
CGTGAAAGTCGTCGCGACGGCGAACGATTCCGGAGATGCTCGCCGCCTTCTCGAGCTTCAGGCCGCGCACCGGGACGGCCGCCTCGCGGCATTCGGCATGGGCGAGGCCGGCATCGCCACGCGCGCGCTTGCCCCGTATCTCGGCGCGGCTCTCGCGTTCGGCGCTCTTCTTCCCGGGCGCGCCACGGCGCCGGGACAGCTTCTCGCGCGTGACCTCTGGGAGATCTACGGCGTGGGCCGGAAGCGGAACGTGTCCCGGCTCTTCGCGATTCTCGGGGGCGTGGTCTCGCACTCGCTCTCGCCGGCTCTCCACAACGCGAACTTCGAAGCGCTCGGCATCGATGCGCTCTATGTCCCGTTTGCGATGCGGATGCTCGGGCGAGAGATCGAGTCTCTCCACGCCTCGCTCGACGCCCTCGGCCTGCCTCTGGCCGGGTTGTCCGTGACGATTCCGTTCAAGGAAGAGGCCGCTCTCCTCGCGGGGTCGGCGGAGGACGGAGACGGGGCGGTGAACACGCTGCTCAGAACGAGCCCGACGGGCCAGCCGCTCCGGCTGCGCGCGGCGAACACCGACCGTACCGCGTTCGAGGCCGTGATTGAAGATGCTCCGAAGGAGAAAAGGAAAGAGAAGGGGAATGCGGGGGTCGCTCTCGTCCTCGGGGCGGGCGGCACGGCGAGGGTCGCTGTGGATGTTCTTAGAAAGAAGGAATATGAGGTCTTTCTCATGAACCGAGGCGACGAGCGCGGTGCGGCGCTTGCGAGAGCCAAGGGCGCCCATTACGTTTCCAAGAAATCTTCAACGGCGTTTCCCCAGCCGGATGTCCTCATCAATGCGACGCCGCTTGGCCTGAATGAGGGCGATCCTCTTCCCTGCGAGCGGAGTCTCTTGCACCCCGGGATGCTCGTCATCGACGCGCCGTATCGCGCGGGCGGGACGGAGCTCGTCAAGGCTGCGCGCGCCGCCGGTGCGCGCGTCGTGGACGGCCAGGCGTTGCTCCTCATCCAAGCCGCGGGCCAGGCGACGCTTTTCACGGGCCGCAAGACAAGCCCGGAAAATCTGCGCAGCCGCCTTTCGACGCGCTTTCGTTCTCTCTTCTCGTCGTTCGAGAAACCTGTTCGAAGCTCCTCGCCGGAGATCGTGGCGTGAAGATCGAGAGGCCCGATCCGAACCTGCCGCGCGGCGTCCAGGCGTTCCTCTTCGACGCGGCCGAGCGCCGCCGCAAGGCCGAGGATTCTGTCGTGCGGAGGCTCCAGGAAGCGGGCCTGCGCGAGGTCATCCTGCCCGTCCTCGATTTCGCGGACCCGTACGCGGGCGTGACAGCCGAAGGCGACGAGCGCGTCTACCGGTTCCTCGACCGGCAGGGAAACACGCTCTCGCTCAGGGCGGACTTCACTCCCATGGCCGCGCGGGTCATCGCGCCGCGCCTGGGCACGCTCTCGGGGCCCGTGTCTCTCTTCTACCGGGGCGACGTCGTGCGAGACGAAGAGACCGGTGTGGGGCGCCGCCGCGAATTCGCGCAGGTCGGCGCCGAACGTTACGGGGACGGCCGCCCGGAAGCGGATGGAGAGATGCTCGCGCTCGCCCTCTCGTGTCTGGGCGACATCCCGGCGGCGCGCCTGAGGCTCACGCTCGGTTGGGCAGGCCTCCTCGAACGGCTGCTCGTCGCGGTCGCGCCGGCGCTCGCGAAGGGCGGGGGCTCCGGACTCGCCGACGCCGTCGCCGCCGCCCGCGCCCGTCACGTGACGCAGCTCGAAGCGCTCCTCCGCGCCTCCGGTGCGGCGGAAGCGGCCGCCGTCCAGGTCGCTCGGGCTCTGCTCGTCGGATTCGAGCCGGGTTCTCAGCTCTTCCGGCCGCCCGTGCTCGCCGGCCCTTCGGCGGAGCTTGCGCGTGCCGCCGCGCTCGCGCGGTCCGCCCGGCCGGGACTGCCGGTCGTCGTCGACCTCGCGGACGCGCCCCAGGCCCCCTACTACACGGGGCTCACGTTCAGCGTGGACGCCGCCAGCGGCGGCGGAACCATCGCCGGAGGCGGAAGGTACGACGGCCTGCTGGCGCGGTTCGGCACGGCCACGCCAGCCCTCGGGTTCTGCATCGGGCTCGAAACGCTTGGCGCCGGCACGGAAGCCGGCGAGGAGGCCGTGCGGCCGCTCCGCATCGCGGTGGGGAAGGGCCGGCTCCTTTCAAAGGCGCTCGAGGCGCTCCGCGCCGGTGGCGCGTCGTTCGGCGAGCCCGATGGGCGGCGCCTCCTCGTGCCCGCGACCGACGGCGCGTTCGAGCTCCTCCTCCTCAAGGACGACGACGTGCCGACGTATGTGGCACACGGCGGAGCCGATCTGGGTATCGTGGGCAGCGACCGCGTCGCCGAGAGCGGCGAGGACGTCACGTCGCCCGTCGAGCTGCCCTTCGGCACCTGCCGACTGTCGCTGATTGGGAGGGCGGGCGAGCCCTTCCGTCCGAACGGCCAACCCGTGCGCGTGGGTACGAAGTATCGGCGCCTCGCCGCCCGCTACTTCGACGAAAGAAAGATCGCCCACGAGATCGTCCCGCTCGCGGGCTCGGTCGAGCTCGCGGCGGCGCTGAAGCTCACGGACGTCGTCGTGGACCTCATCGAGTCGGGCTCCACGATGGCCGCGAACGGCCTCGCCGAGATCGAGACCATCCTGCCGAGCTGCGCGACGCTCATCCTCGGGCGCGCCTCGCTCGTGGCGCGCCGCGCCGAGATCGCGGAATTCGTCGAGCGCCTGCGGGCCCACGTGGGGAAGGCGAAAGCTTCATGATGAGGATCGTCGACGCGGCCACACGCGCCGGGCGCGCGGAGCTGGAGATTCTGCTGAAGAGCCGCCGCGGCGGCTCTCCCGATTTCGCCACGCTGAAGCAGGTCCTGCCGATCGTCGAAGACGTTCTGCGAAGAGGGGAACCCGCGCTGAGGGAATACGTGAAGCACTTCGACCTGGACTCTCGCTTGTCGTCCGGGCGCTTTTCTTCGAAGGGTGAAAGAGGGCGCGGCGTCATGGGGCCGGCGCCGCGGTTTCGCGACCAGCTGTTTCACCCTTCTAAGAAACTCTTGATCAATCCTCGTCTCCAGAGGCTGCCTCGCATGGACGCGTCGTTCGTCCGCGCGTTCCGCCTCGCCCGCCGGCGCATTGAGGCTTATCACCGCAAGCAGCTCTCATGCGCATCGTCGGGCTTCTCTTTCAAAGACTCTCTCGGCGTCTCCTTCACCGAGAAGCCCGTGCCGTTCGACTCCGTGGGCGTCTACGTGCCGGGAGGCCGGGCGTTCTATCCGTCCTCGCTCCTGATGGGCGTCGTGCCGGCGCGCATCGCGGGAGTGCCGCGGGTCGTCGTTGCGACGCCGCCTCGCGCGTGGGCGTCCAGCCCCGAATTGCGCTGGGCGGCGCGCGAGCTGGGCGTCGACGAGGTTCTCCTCGCGGGCGGGGCCCACGGCATCGCGGGCCTCGTCTCCGTATGCGGCGTCGCGAAGATCGTGGGCCCCGGCAGCCGCTTTGTCGCGGCAGCGAAGCAACTCGTCTCGGGCCTCGTGGCCGTGGACATGCCGGCCGGGCCCTCGGAAGTGCTCATCGTCGCTTCGGGCGACGCCGACCGGGCCCTCGTCGCCGCGGACCTCCTCGCGCAGGCGGAGCACGATCCAGATGCGCTCTGCCTCCTGTTCACGGACTCGAAGGCTCTTGGCGCCGACGTGCGGGCCAGCGTCTCGCGGCAATGGACGTCCCTCGATTCGGTTTCTTTGAAGGGGAATGCAGATACGGCGCACGCCTCGCTGCGTCGGCGCGGCCGAATCTTCATTTTCGAGGAGATCTTTCGCGCCGCGTCCGTTGGCGCTCAGATTGCCGCCGAGCACGTTCAGTTGATGGGGAGGTCCGCCGAGAAGCTCAGCCGTCTTCTTCTTCCCTCCGCCGGCGCCCTGTTCATCGGCTCGTCGACGCCAACGGCGCTCGGCGATTACGTCGCGGGACCGAACCACGTGCTGCCCACGGGCGGCGCGGCGCGCAGTTTCTCGGGTCTCTCGGTGCGTGACTTCCTGCGCTGGGGCCGTTCCGTGAGCGTGCCGGAGAGGGCGGCGCGGCGCCTCGCGCCTTCAGCTGCGGTCCTCGCGCGTTTCGAAGGCCTCGTGGCGCACGCGGAGTCTCTCGAGAGGAGGGCACGATGACGGGCCGGCCGGTTCCGGTGCGCGAGGAGATCAGGGCGCTCGGCGCCTATCGCCTCGCACCCGAGGATGCGCCGCCGATCCGCGCGAAGCTCGACTTCAACGAGTCGCCGTTCGACGTGCCCGGGGAGATCCGCGCCGACGTCCTCGCGCGCCTCGCCGCGAAGAGGTGGGGCCGCTATCCGGAGTTTGGAGCACCACGCCTGAAGAAGGCCATCGCCGAGGCGATCGGCCGGCGGCCGGAGGAGATCGTCGTCGGGAACGGCTCGGGAGAGGTGATCCTCGCCGCCGTCTCGGTGTTCGCGGGCGGACGGACGCTCGTGCTTCCGACGCCCACGTTCTCGCTCTACGGACAGATCGCGGCGATCGCCGCCGCGCGCGTCATGGACATACCCCGTGAGGGAGCGGATTTCGAGCTGGCCGAGGAGGAGTTCCTCGAGGCCTCGGCACGGCCCGGCGCCGTTCCGCTCGTATGCTCGCCCAACAACCCGACGGGCGGCGTCGTGCGGAGCGCCTTCCTGGATCGGTTGCTCGACATTGCTGCCGTCGTCCTCCTCGACCAGGCGTACGTCGACTTCGCCCCGAGCGCGGACGATGCTCTCTTGTCCTTCGGCTCCCGCCGGAACCTCGTCGTCTTTCGCACCCTGTCGAAGGCGTACGCGGCCGCGGGCTTCCGGATCGGATACGCGGTCGCGCCGCCCGCGCTCGTCGTCGAGATCGAGAAGGCCGTCCTTCCATTCAGCGTGGATCTCGCGGCCGAGGAGCTGGCGGTCGCCGTCCTGGCCCATCCGGAGGTCGCGCGCTCCCAGGTGGCGCGGATCGTGGCCGAACGCGGACGCGTGGCCGAAGCGCTCGCCGCGGCGGGCTGCGCAGTCGCGACGTCCTCCGCGAACTTCCTCTTCGTGCGTCCGCCGGACGGCGATGCCGCGCGGGTGCGTCGGGGCCTGCTCGACCGGGGCATCCTCGTGCGCGACATGACGGCGGCGGCGCCCGGGCGCCTCCGGGTCTCGATCGGGTCGCGGGCGGAGAACGATCTCTTCCTCGAGGCGCTTCAGGAGGTGCTATGAGCCGGACCGGAACGGTCGAGCGAAAGACGAAGGAGACGTCGATCTCCCTCACACTGACTCTCGACGGCGTGGGGCGAACGGACGTCGAGACGCCGGTGGGATTCCTCTCGCACATGCTCGAGACGATCGCGAAGCACGCGCGCGTCGACCTCACGGTGCGAGCGGCCGGCGACGTGCACATCGACGCGCACCACACCGTCGAGGACGTGGGCCTCGCGTTCGGCGAGGCGCTGGACCAGGCGCTCGGATCGCGCGCGGGCATCGAGCGCTTCGGCACGAGCCTCGTGCCCCTCGACGAGGCGCTCGCGCGGTCCGTCGTCGATCTCTCGGGCCGGCCCTACATCGTCTTCGAGTCACCGGTCGACAAGGAGCTCCTTCTCGTCACGAAGGACTTTCCGTTCGCCCTCGTCGAGGAGTTCTGGAAGTCCGCCGCGTTCCGGGGCAAATTCAACCTTCATGTGGACGTGATCCGGGCGAAGAACGGCCATCACGCGGCCGAGGCGGTCTTCAAGTCGGCCGCGCGCGCGCTGCGACAGGCCATGGCGATCACGGGCACGGAGGTCCTCTCGACGAAGGGGACGCTGACGGCATGACTGCTACGTCCGTACCGGCCGTGACGCTCGTGGACTACGGGGTCGGGAACACGGCCTCGGTGATCCGCGCGTTCCGCCGCCTCGGCGCGGAGGTGGACTTCACGGCCGACCTCGACCGCGTGGCGTCGGCCCGGCGGGTCGTCCTGCCCGGCGTCGCCGCGTTCCAACCGGCCATGAACCGCCTTCTCGAGACAGGGCTCGAGTCGGCCGTGCGCGCCGCTGTCAAGCGCGGTGCGCGCCTTCTCGGACTGTGCCTCGGCTTCCAGCTCCTCTTCGAGGAGAGCGAGGAGCACGGGGTGAACCGCGGACTTGGTCTCGTGCCCGGCCGCGTTCGCGCGTTTCCCGCCGTCGTGCGCACGCCGCATGTGGGCTGGAACCAGCTCCTGGCACGCCGTACCGACGGGTTCATGAAGGGAATTGCGGACGGAAGCTGGGTCTATTTCGTCCATTCCTTCCGTCCGGAAGGCGTCGACCCCGCCGACGTCGCGGCAGCCTGCGACCACGGCGGAGAGTTCGCGGCCATCGTGCAGCGCGGAAACGTGTGGGGCTGCCAGTTTCACCCGGAGAAGTCTTCGGAGAACGGCCGCTTCCTCCTGTCGAACTTTCTGGAGGAGGATGCGCCATGAGCGGCGGGCGGCTTGCCCTCTGGCCCGCGATCGACCTCATGGGCGGACGCGTCGTCCGGCTGCTTCACGGCAAGCGTGAGGCCGCGACCTTCTACGATGAACCTCCCGCTCAGGCCGCGCACCGGTTCGCTGCCGAGGGCGCCGACGGCATCCACGTCGTGGACCTCGACGCTGCGTTTGGCACGGGAGAAAACAGAAAAGAAATCGAAGAAATACTTTCTGTTTCGGACGCTTCCGGGGTGGCGGTGCAGGTCGGGGGTGGGCTGCGCACGGCCCCCGCCGTCGAAGATTTCTTGGAAAGGGCGAGTACCGCCCGCGCGGTGGTGGGCAGCTTGCCGTTCCTCGACCGCCCCGCCTTCACGCACCTTCTAAGAAAATATAGATCTCTCGTGGTCGCTCTCGACTGCAAGGGCGGCCGGCCGACGGTGCGCGGGTGGTCCGAGGACGCCGGGGCGGGGGATGCGGCGTCCGTGGCGCGTTCGCTCGCGGAGCTCGGCGTCTCCGCGCTCCTCGTCACCGACGTCGCGCGCGACGGGACGATGACGGGTCCGAATCTCGAGCTTCTGTCCGCCGTGCGGGCCGTCTTTTCCGGCGAAATCCTGGCCTCGGGGGGGATGCGCGGAGAGGAAGATCTCGCCCCCGTGAACCGCGCGCTCGCGGGCGGGCCCTGCGGCGCGATCTTCGGCCGCGCGCTTCACTCCGGAGCGACGACCGTGGCACGGCTCCGGGCGGCGCGCGACCTCGGGCGGCCGTCATGACGGTGGCGGTGCGCGTCATCCCATGCCTCGACGTGGCGAACGGCCGCGTCGTGAAGGGCGTCTCGTTCGAGAACTTGCGTGACGCGGGCGATCCGGTCGAGGCCGCCGTGCGCTACGAGGCCGAGGGGGCCGACGAGGTGGCGTTCCTCGATATCGCGGCCGCGCACGAGAAGCGCGGGACGCTCGTGGAGCTCGTCGGACGCGTGGCGGAGGTGCTCTCAATTCCGTTCACCGTGGGCGGCGGCGTGCGCTCGGTGGAGGACGCGGACGCGCTTCTCCGCGCGGGCGCCGACCGCGTGACCGTGAACACGGCCGCGGTCGAGGACCCTTCCCTCCTCACGCGGCTGGCAGAGCGCTTCGGGGCGCAGTGCGTCGTCGTCGCGATCGACGGAAAGCGCGTGCGTCACGGAAGCGGTCTTGCCGTCATGCGCGTGATGACGCACGGAGGACGCCGTGAGACCGACCGGACCGTCATCAAGTGGGCGGCGGAAGCCACCGGAGCGGGCGCGGGCGAGATTCTCCTGACGTCCGTCGACGCGGACGGCACGCAGGCCGGCTTTGATCTCGAGATGCTGCGTGCCGTGCGTACCGCCGTCGACGTGCCGGTCGTGGCTTCGGGGGGCGCGGGCCAGCTCGACGACTTTGCGAAGGCCGTCCTTGTCGGGGGCGCGGACGCGGTGCTCGCGGCCTCCGTCTTTCACGACCGCGTCTTCACGATCGGCGCGGTCAAAGAAGCGATGCGGCGCGCCGGGCTCGCCGTGCGCCCCGCGCCCGCCCACGTGCGGACGCTCCTACTCCGGTACGACGCGAACGGGCTCGTCCCGGTCATCATGCGGGACGTGGTGACGGGCAACGTCCTCACTCTCGCCTGGGCGAATGCGGAGGCGCTCGCGAAGACGCGCGAGACGGGGCTCGCGCACTTCTACAGCCGGTCGCGCAAGGCCCTCTGGCAAAAGGGCGAGACGTCCGGAAACGTCCAGCGCGTCGTCGGGATCTCCCTCGACTGCGACGCCGACGCCGTGCTCTACGATGTGCGCCCGTCGGGTCCGGCCTGCCACACGGGCGCGGACTCGTGCTTCTCGCGCGTGGAGACGTTCGACACCTTCGAGCCAGGCGCCGGGCCCTCGGACGCGCTCGACCTCACGGAGCTCTTCGCGGTCGTGAGGGCGCGGAAGGAGGCGCCCGTCGCGGGGTCCTACACGAACGAGCTCCTCGAAGCCGGCGTGGCACGCATCGCTCAGAAAGTTGGAGAGGAGGCCGTCGAAACGGCGCTCGCTTCGGTGACCGGCGACGCCAAGGCCCTGGCCGGCGAGGCGGCCGACCTCCTCTACCATCTCGCGGTTCTCCTCACGGCGCGCGGCGTCGCGCCGGGCGAAGTCGCCGCGAAGCTGACCGAGCGCCGCGGCGCCCCGCGACGGGAGAACCCATGAGCGTGCCGACCCGCCTCGTCGTGCTCGAGCGGCCCGCCGACCTCACGACCCCCGTCGCGCTCATGAGGGGACTCCTCGCAGGAGCCGGGCCCTGCTTCCTGCTCGAATCGGTGGAAGGCGGAGACCGTGTCGCGCGCTGGTCGTTCCTCGGAGCGTCCCCCTCGGGCGAGATCTCGGGCCGTGACGGGGATCCATTCGCCGCGCTCAAGGCGCTGCCTCGCGACGAGAACGTGAGCGGGGGAGACGACCTTCCGCCCTTCACCGGAGGAGCGGTCGGGTACGCGGGCTACGACGCCGTGCGGCGCCTCGAGCGCCTCCCGGCGACGAACCCCGACCCGATCGGGCTGCCGGACGCGTGGTTTGGGATCTTCGACGCGGTCATTGCCTTCGACCACGCGCGGCACCGGCTTCTCTTCGTGACGCACGCCGCGAATGGCGACGAAGCCTCCGCGCGCGCCCGTCTGAGAGCGCTCGAGGAGCGGGCGCTCACCTGGAGCGGCGAAACGCGCCCCCAGACTCTCCCTCCTCTTACCTTCGAAGAATCTCTTCCTCGGTCTTCCTTCCTCGCGGCGGTCGAGCGCGCCAAGGAGCACATTCGGGCGGGCGACGTTTTCCAGGTCGTCCTCTCGCGCCGCTGGTCCGCCCCCTTCGACGGCGATCCGTTCGCGGTCTACCGGGCGCTGCGGTCCATCAGCCCGTCGCCGTACCAGTATTTCCTGAGGACGCCGCACGGCGCGATCTTCGGAGCCTCGCCCGAGCGTCTCGTGCGCGTCGCGGCGGCCCCCGGCGGCGCGGCCGTGGAGACGATTCCCCTTGCGGGCACCCGCCCCCGCGGCGCGACGCGCGAGGAAGATCTCGCCCTCGAAAAGGAGCTCCTCGCGGATCCCAAGGAGCGCGCCGAGCACGTGATGCTCGTGGACCTGGGACGAAACGACCTCGGGCGCGTCGCGAAGGCGGGGAGTGTGCGCGTGGAGGACTTCTTCCACGTCGAGCGCTATTCCCACGTCATGCACATCGCCTCGCGCGTGACGGGCGACCTGGCGCCCGGCAAGGACGCCGTGGACGCCCTCACGGCGACATTTCCCGCGGGCACGCTCACCGGGGCGCCGAAAATACGCGCCATGGAGATCATCGAGGACCTCGAACCGGTGCGGCGCGGCGCGTATGGCGGTGCGGTGGGATACCTCGATTTCGCGGGAAACCTCGACGTGGCGATCGCGATCCGGACGGCGGTCGTCGCGAACGGCACGATGCACATTCAGGCCGGCGCGGGCATCGTCGCGGACTCTGATCCCGAGTCCGAGGCCACGGAGTGCGAGAACAAGGCCCGCGCCCTCATGCGCGCCGTGGAGAGAGCGGGGACGTACCGATGATCCTCGTCGTCGACAATTACGACTCGTTCACCTACAACCTCGTTCAGATCCTTTCGACGCTCGACGAGGACGTGCGCGTCGTGCGAAACGACGCCCTGACGGTCGATGCCGTCTTCGCCGCGAAGCCCGACCGGCTCGTGGTGTCCCCGGGGCCGGGCCGGCCGGAGGATGCGGGGATCTCGTGCGAGCTGATCCGCCGGAACGAAACCATCCCGCTTCTCGGCGTCTGCCTCGGCCATCAGGCCCTCGGCGCCGTGTTCGGCGGAACGGTCTCCCGGGCGCCCGTTCTCATGCACGGCAAGACCTCGGAGATCGCGCACGACGGGACCGGGCTCTTTGCGGGACTGCCGAGTCCCTTCACGGCCACGCGGTATCACTCGCTCGTCGTCGAGAGAGGCTCCGTTCCCGCCGCGCTGCGCATCACGGCGACGACGGAAGACGGGCTCGTGATGGGGCTCGCGCACCGGACACGCCCGCTCCAGGGCGTGCAGTTCCATCCCGAGTCGATCCTCACGCCCGAGGGGGAGCGCCTTCTGAAGAACTTCGTGGAGGGGCGCCTCGCATGACGACGGCCGCGCACCGTGCGCTCCGCACCGTGGCGCGTGGGGCGCTGCTGACGCGCGAGGAGGCGCGGGACGCGGTGTCGGCCCTCCTCGAGGAGGACATCCCCGCCGCGATCGCGGGCGGTCTTCTCGCCGCGTTGGCCGCCGCGGGCGAGACGATCGAGGCCGTGGCCGGCGCCGTGGACGTCCTCAGAGCGCGGGCGATGCGGCCTCCCGTGGACCCTGCCCTGGCCGCCCGCGCCGTCGATGTCTGCGGAACCGGAGGCGACGGACTGGGCACGTTCAACGTTTCGACCGCGACCGCCTTCGTCGTCGCGGGCGCCGGAGCGCCCGTCGCCAAGCACGGCAACCGCGCGGTCTCGTCCGCGTGCGGATCGGCTGACGTTCTCGCCGCGCTCGGCGTCGACATCGAGATGTCTCCCCGCCGCGCCGCCGAGGCGCTCGCCCGCGCGAACGTCACGTTCTTCTTCGCGCCGCTCTATCACCCGGTGATGAAGAAAATCGGCCCGCTCAGGCGCGAGCTCGGCGTCAGAACGGTGTTCAATCTCGCGGGGCCGCTCTCGAATCCCCTCGGCGTGACGCGGCAGATCGTCGGCGTGGATCATCCCGAACGGGTCCCCGTGATCGCGGGGGCGCTCGCGGCGCTCGGCGCCGAGCGCGCGCTCGTGTTCTCGCACGAGACGGGAGGCGACGAGCTCCTGCCCTACGGCCGCACATTCGCGGCGAACGTGCGCGGCCGGGACGTCGAGCTTCTGCAGCTCGGCGCCGTCGACTTCGGCCTCGACGAGGGAAGTCCCGATCCCTTGAAGGGCGGGGACGCCGGAACGAACGCCGAGATCCTGAGTGCGCTTTTCGGTGGATTCCGGCGCGATGCGCGAGACGTGATCCTCATGAATGCCGCGGCTGCGCTCGTGGTGGCGGGGCTGGCGGCGGACTTTCGGGAAGGCGTTGCGAGGGCCGAGGCGTCGCTCGATGACGGAAAGGCGAGGGAAGCCCTCGAGGGTCTCGTGCGAATCTCCCGAGGCGAAGTCTCGTGAGGGCGCCGTTGCTCAAGACTTCTTTGAAAGGGAAGAGGGTGTGAGCGGCTCGATTCTGGGCGAAATTCTCGCGGCCAAGCGAAGGCGCATTGCGGCTGGCGAGTTCACGGCCGAGGGGGGCGCGCGTGCACGGTCTGGCGCGGGCGCGGCCTTACCCGTTGCTCCGCCGGATGGCGCCCGCTTCGCGGCTGCTCTCTCTTCCTTTTCTAAGCAGAATCTTCTTTCTTCTCCCCCTCGTCTTCTCTCCGAAATAAAACAGCGTTCTCCGAGCGCTGGCCTGATCCTTCCCGAAGCGTCTTCGCGAATCGAGTCCGTCGCCTGCGCCTATCGTCGCGGAGGAGCATCGGCGGTGTCGGTCGTCGTCGAGCAGGACTTCTTCGGCGGCGACCCGTCGTGGCTGCCCCGCGCGAAGGCGGCGTCGGGCCTGCCCGTCCTGATGAAGGATTTCGTCGTGGACGAGCTCCAGCTGGATTTCGCAGCCGCCCTCGGAGCCGATGCGGTGCTCCTGATCGTGGCGGCCCTCGACGACGCGGCGCTCGCGCGGCTGCACGCGGCCGCACGGACACGCTCTCTCGCCGTCCTCGTGGAAGCACACGACGACGCCGAGATCCGGCGGGCGCTCGCCGCGGGCGCGGAGATCGTCGGCGTCAACGCCCGCGACCTCGAGACCTTCGCCGTCGACCTGCCGGGCATGGCCAGCCTCGGGGCGCTCCTGCCGGCATCCGTCATCCGGGTGGCCGAGAGCGGAATCCGGACGCGTGCCGACGTCGAGGCGCTCGCGGCCGCCGGCTACGGCGCGTTCCTCGTAGGTGAGACTCTCCTCAGAGCCGCGGACCCGTCCCACGTGCTTCGCGAGTTGCGAGGCGAGAACGCGACCGAGATCAAGATTTGCGGCGTCACGCGGGAAGAGGACGTCGGCACGTGCATGGAGCTCGGCGTGGACTGGATCGGGCTCGTCTTCGCGGCGGGATCGCCGCGGCGGGTGACGCTGGAAAGAGGGATTTCTTTGAAGGAAAGAGCGCGGGCGGCCAAGGGTGTCGTGGCCGTCTTCGCGGAGAACACCGAGAAGGAAATCCAGGAGGTGCTCGAACGCATTTGCCCGGACGTCGTTCAGATGCCGAATCCCCCTCTTCCCCTTCAGAAGAAATTCTCTTCGGTCTTTTCTTTCTGGAACACGATCCGCGTCGGCCGCGACGACCTTTCCTCTGCGAGGCAAGCTGAAGGCGACGCCCTCCACTTCGACACGTCCGTCGGTGGCATGAGCGGAGGGACCGGGAAGACCTTCGACTGGTCGCTGTTGAACTCGATCGATCGCGAGCGCCCCGTGGTTCTCGCCGGCGGCCTGAGACCCGAAAACGTCGCAGACGCCGTGAGAAGCGTGAGGCCCGACATCGTGGATGTGGCCTCGGGAGTGGAATCCGCGCCGGGGATCAAGGACCGGGCGAAAATTAAGGCGTTCGTGAGGGAGGTGCGACGTGCCTGAGGCCACCGGAAAGGCCTTTCGCCCGCCGGAGGCTGACGCGCAAGGGCGTTTCGGCGCGTTTGGGGGGCGCTTCGTGCCGGAGACGCTCATGGCGCCGCTCGAGGAGCTCTCGCGCGCCTACAAGTTAGCGCGGCGCGACCCCGCATTCCGGCGCGAGCTGGACGGCCTCCTCAAGACGTACGCGGGCCGGCCGACACCGCTCACGTTCGCGAAGCGCCTTTCGGAGAGCCTCGGCGGCGCGCGGATCTACTTCAAGCGCGAGGACCTCCTCCACACGGGAGCGCACAAGATCAACAACGCGCTCGGCCAGGCCCTCCTCACGAAGCGGATGGGGAAGACGCGTGTGATCGCGGAGACCGGCGCCGGCCAGCACGGCGTCGCGGCGGCGACCGCGTGTGCGCTGCTCGGGCTCGAGTGTGTCGTGTACATGGGGGCGGTCGACGTGGAGCGGCAGGCGCTGAACGTCTACCGGATGAAGCTGCTCGGCGCGACCGTCGTGCCCGTGACGGGCGGAACGCGCACGCTGAAGGACGCGATCAACGAGGCGATGCGCGACTGGGTCGCCTCGACCGCGACGACGCACTACATCCTCGGATCGGTCCTCGGGCCCCATCCTTTCCCGACCATGGTCCGCGACTTTCACGCGGTGATCGGACGTGAAGCCCTCGTTCAGAGCCGCAAGGCCCTCGGGAAGCTGCCGGACCTCCTCGTCGCGTGCGTGGGGGGCGGGTCGAACGCGATCGGCCTCTTCCGTGACTTCCTGCCCTTCCGGGAGGTCGAGATGGTGGGCGTCGAGGCCGGAGGTCGGAGCCTCGCGCCGGGGGAGCACGCCGCCCGCTTCGGCCCGGGATCGGTCGGCGTCCTCCATGGCACGCGCACGCTCATCCTGCAGGACGCGGACGGGCAGGTGCTTCCGACGCACTCCGTGTCCGCGGGCCTCGACTACCCCGCGGTCGGTCCCGAGCATGCGCGCCTCGCCGAGCTCGGGCGGACGCGCTACGTCTCCGTCAGCGACGACGCGGCTCTCGCGGCATTCCACCGCCTCGCCGAGACGGAAGGCATCATCCCGGCCCTCGAGACGGCGCACGCCGTGGCCTGGGCGATTGAAGAGGCGCCGCGCCGCCCGAAGAGCGCCACGCTCCTCGTGAATCTCTCGGGCCGCGGCGACAAGG
>PLZI01000163.1 GCA_003152095.1 Acidobacteriota bacterium
CGACAACTACTTCTGCCGCGACTGCCGGCGCATCGTCCATGTGCGGAAGGGATCTCCAGCTTTTGGGCGTGCCCACTCCGGGATGCACGCGGCCGACGGGGTTCGGGGTGTACGCGACGGTGCCGAGGCCAAGAACCGTCGGAAGGGTTCCGGCCTCCTGACGGCTTGCGCTCGTCGCACCTCCTTGGAGTCGACCCGAGCCAGCTCTCCGAAGACGTCCCTCTGCTACGGCGCCGCCAGCCCGTTCGCGGGCGTTCCAGTACTGCGTATAGATGTCGTCCCTTCCACATGGAGAGGCCGTTGGCGGTCCTACTTCGAAGGCAGCTTTACGAGACGCTTGACCATTCTCACGGCGCTTCCCGGTCGATAGTAGTCTGCTAGGAATGCCGTGCGCCGATAGCCTCGACGACCAAAGAAATCCCGGGCTCCTCCGGGCCGGTCAAGGGTCTCGAGGCTGATGACTCGAGCTCCCATTCTAAAGAGCCTGCGTTCGACATCTGTGAGTAGGAGGGTGCCGACGCCCGAGCCCCTCCAATCCTTTAAAACACCCAGGGAATAGATCCGACCTCTCATTTCGCCATTCCGTAATACGTTCGCCAATCCGATGCAGCAGGCAACACACTGCCCTGCTACGAGCGCGAGAACGGTGACGCCTCGAGTAGAGGAGAGAAGATACTCTATTTGCCGGCGCGCGAATCGCATTCTTTCCGGGAAAATCGCGCCTTCGAGGAACGCGATCGCCGTGACGTCACGAGCCGTGGCAAGACGCAGACCGACTGGAGCTTCAGCCATTTGCGCTGGACTGTAGATAGAAAGGGTAAGGCATGTTCGAAGCGAATGCTATCGTCGGTAGCGTTTCCAGAAAAACACGCTCAGTGCCACAACGACGACCGTCGTTAACACGGCTATCCAATACTCGGAATCCACGGCCTCATTTCTCGCCCTTCTTTTTGCAGGTTGCAAAGTGGCTGTTGAACCGATTGCCCGGCGGGTCACCAACCTTCGCGTAGTCCGCGCGAGGCGGGTTGTACGTCTGGTCGAGCGTAAACCGTCCGTCAGGAACAGACGTCGCATCGAGCGGTATCCGCACTCTGTCGACGACCGTTTCAGTCCAGAAAATCTGGACGTTGCACGAGGTGTAACGGTCCTCCTTCACCGAAACAGCCTCCCGAGAATCCGCCCGACCGCGCGCCCGACGATGCGCCGCTCGACGCGCTGCGGGACCTTTCCCTTCTCGACGGCGTTCACGTCGCCGAGAAGCCGCGCGAGGCGGTAGAGGAGGCCGCGGACCTTGGCGATGCTCACGGCGTCGCCGCTCGTGGTCCCGCCTCTCGCACGGTCGTTACGAGCGAGATTGCTCCGCCGAGAGAGACAGTCAGGAGGCCGTTCATCGCACGTTCCTCCACAGCGACGCGCCACACCAGAAGCACTCGTCCGTCACGTCAACCATTCCATCGCTCCCCCGACGATCGATCGGCTGAGCACGGCCATGCCCCGCTTCGGCCGCGCATCTCAGATTGCAGAAGACGCGGAGTGGACCAACCGTGAGGGAGCCGGGGTCTTCATGCCCGATAACCCCGAAGTACGCCTTACCCACCTCGCCGCTGTGGTCAGCCGAGCCGAACGCGCCACTCCGCGGAAGTAGCCCGCCCTCGAGACGGCGCTCCTCCATGTCGGCCTTGAAGTGGATCAGGAATCGGCCGGCCTTTGCGGGATCGGCGCCGAAGCGGACCATCTGCCCTAGGATGCTCTCGGGATCCTCAGGCGCATGTCCTTCCTCGATCCCGAGGAAGTCGTCGGCGCCGACGCTACGTCTGTCCACCCACAGCGAGAACGCTCGGGGCCCGGCCCCCCCTGCGTAAACGACGACCATCTCGCTCACGCCCCCGCCTCCTCTGACTTCCGGCCCTGCTCTCGATGAGGGAGCCGACCTGACGAGCGTAGCCGCTTTCGCCGCGCGTGCCGCGCGACAGCCTTCTCCGTCGCCCGCTCGCGTTGCCGAAGCGCGATCTCGAGGACGACCTCCGGCCCGAGGATGAGCGGGAACTGCCCCACGTTTGCCGGGAGCGGAGGCGGTAGATCCTCGGAGCGGCGCGTAGTCATGGCCGAAAGTCTCTCATGCGCACGCCGCCTCCCCCGTGACAGGATGTCGCCCTTCCATCACCGAGCCGCCGGCCTTCAAGGCGCGACGGCCCGACCGCATCAAGCGGCCGGCGCTTGCGGTGGTATCTGCTCCCCGCGCGCGGCGGTGAGATGGACTCTCCCGCCGCGCCGCTCCTTCTCCGGGACACTCCTCGAAGGGAATGGAACGCGGCGGCGAGCGTCGGGCTGTAAGGTCTTGATAGGCTCAACCCACTGGTGGGATGAGTTCATGAAGACGCTTTCGGAGGCGGGCGAAGAAGAAATCTTCGAAATGTGCTGGCAAGAGGCCCGCGAGTTCGTGACGTCGAGCGATGCGGCCGAGAAGGAGGCAATTTGCGTGCGAATAGAGCGGCGCCTCAGCGCGCTGTCCGACGAGGATCGAGCGACTTTCATCAAACTTCTTGAGGCCCGAGACGGGGGGGAGGAAGAATGGGGGCTGGCGTCACGACGCGAAGCGATGGTGAGGATTCTTCGAGAGATCCTCGACGGGAGCCCGAAGA
>PLZI01000085.1 GCA_003152095.1 Acidobacteriota bacterium
ACTTCTCGAGCCCGCGCCCGTCAAGGATCGCGCCGGGCAAGACCGGAAGCTCTCGCCCCGCGGCGGGACGTGGAGCCCGAAGGGCGACGCCCTTCTCGTGTCGTTCGATGACGACCTCTGGCTGCTCGCGCCCGGTGCCGAGCCGAGGCGCCTCACGAACGACGCCGATGTCGAGGAAGTCCCGACGTTCTCCCCCGACGGCTCGCGCGTCGCCTACGTGAAGAAGTCCGACGTGTGGGTGCTCGATCGGGCTACCGGCAAGGAGACCCGCCTCACGACGACCGGCACCGACCACGTGTTCAACGGCCGGCTCGACTGGGTGTACGAGGAGGAGCTCGCGGAGCGTCGAAGCGGCCGCTCGTACGCGTGGGCGCCGGACTCGTCCGCGATCGCCTACCTTCGTCTCGACGAGAACCGCGTGCCTGCGTTTCCCGTCGTGGACTTCACGCCCGTGAATGGAAGGGTCCTTCCGCAGCGGTATCCGAAGGCCGGGGATGCAAATGCCGTTCCGTCCGTACACATCGTCGACCTCGCCGGCAACGAGACGGCGTCGTACGCGCCGTCGCCCGACGACCTCTATGTCGCGCCGGAGCTCGCGTGGACGGCGGACGGCAAGCAGCTCTGCTTTCTCGTGCTCGACCGGCCGCAGACGACACTCGACGTCTTTCTGCTGCCGCGGACCGGTGGAACACCGAAGAAGCTGCTCACGGAGACGGACGCCGCGTGGATCAACGCGATCGAGCCACCCCACTTCCTGGCCGACGGGACGTTCCTCTTCCGATCCGAGCGCACGGGCTTCCTGCATCTCTATCGCTACACGGCAGACGGCACGCTCCGGAATGCCGTCACGAAGGGCGACTGGATGATCGACGGACCATGGTCGGTCGACGAGAAGGCAGGCGTCGTCTGGTTCACCGCCACCGAGAAAGACCCCCGCGAGCGGCACGTGTACCGCGTCAAGCTGGACGGGACGGCTTTCGAGCGCGTCACGGAGGACCACGGCTCGCACTCGCTTACCCTGTCTCCGACCGGCGCGTACTTCGTGAGCACGTACTCGAATGCCACGACGCCTCCGAAGACCGTCCTGAGGAAGGCGACGGGCGCCGTCGCTGCCGTGCTCGACGATGCTCCCGGCCCGTATGCCGACTATATCCTCGGCTCCGTCGCGCTGGATTCCTTCAAGGGATCCGACGGGACGCTCTTTTACACGCGGCTCGTAAAGCCCGCGGATTTCGACCCGGCGAAGAAATACCCCGCGATCGTCTTCGTCTACGGCGGACCGCACACCCAGCTCGTACAGGACCGCTGGACGCCCGGGGGCGAACACTACCTCGCGTCGAAGGGCTTCCTGGTGTGGACGATGGACAACCGCGGCTCGTGGGGGCGCGGGCACGCCTTCGAGACGCCGCTCCTCAGGAACATGGGCGCACAGGAGCTGAAGGACCAGCTCGAGGGCGTCGACGAGCTCACGAAGAAGCCGTTCGTCGACGCGTCGCGTCTCGGGATCTGGGGCTGGTCGTACGGCGGCTACATGACGCTTTATACCGTCACGCACGCGGGCGAGAAGTTCAAGTGCGCGATGGCGGGCGCGCCCGTGACGGACTGGAAGTTCTACGACTCGATCTATACCGAGCGCTATATGAAGCGCCCGAAAGACAACCCCGAAGGCTACAAGGCGTCATCGCCGCTCGAGGCCGCCAAGAACCTTTCGACGAAGCTCCTGATCATGCATGGCACCGCCGACGACAACGTTCACATGCAGAACTCGATCGACTTCATCGACGAGCTCATGAAAGCGCGCAAGGACTTCGTGTTCGTGCCGTTGCCCCGCCAGCAGCACGGCCCGCGCCGCGAGGCTCTTCTCTACCGCAACCAGCGCCTCGTCCAGTGGTTCGAGGAGAACCTGTAGGGAACGGACCTCCCTCGCGCTTCCGCCTTTCGAGGCAGCCTGTTGACGCGCATTCGTCATGACCATAGACTCATGACCATGAGTGAAGGCATGCGCCGGATACCCGCCGGAGAATTCAAGGCCAAATGCCTCGCCCTCCTGGACGAGGTCTCTGAAACAGGACAGAGCGTCGTCGTCACGAAGCGCGGACGGCCGGTCGCCCGCGTCTCGCCCGTCAAGGCCTCGGCACCCCGCCCCCTCCTGGGCAGTGTTCTCAAGGAGCGCGATCTCATGACTCCGATCCAGGAACGTTGGCACGAGGACCGGTGATCGTCCTCGACACGCACGCCTGGATCTGGTGGATCAGCGCGCCCCGGAAACTTTCCATGCGCGCGCGCCGTGCCATCGATGAGGCGAAGGAGCTTGCCGTCAGTGCCATATCTCTGTGGGAAGTCGCGATGCTGGTCGCGAAATCGCGCCTCGAGCTCGACCGTGATGTCGGCCTCTGGATGAGGCAGGCTCTCGCGGCGCCCCGAATCCGACTGGCACCTCTTTCCGTGGAGATCGCCGTTCGTTCGACCACGCTCGGGCGCGACTTCCATGGTGACCCCGCCGACCGGCTCATCGCCGCGACGGCGCTGGAGCTCAACGCGGCTCTTGTTACGAAGGACGATCGGCTGCGTTCCTGGAAGAAGATCGTGACGATTTGGTGACGGTGAGGTTCCTCGGTCTTCAGCGCTTCTCGAATCCGAGGAACAGCGGACCGCCTCCCGGCTGCTCGACCTGAGCGGCCTTAGTGTGTATCGTCACCCCGAGCCACGTGTGCGCTATCAGGTCGTCCTCGACGATGTCCAGAGTGTATTCGTGCTTCTCGAAGAGGATTGCCTCTGTCGTCCGATGGTGTCGCCCCCACTCGATCGTGATCGGCTGGAGAGCGCCGGAAGACGCATGGAGCGCAAGACGGTACCTCCCGGGCGACACGGGCATGACAAAGTCGGCTTCGACTCCCATCCAGGAGCCGTGCTGCGTTCGGCCGGCGAGACGCTCATCACTGGCGGGTGCGAACCCGAAGGTGATCACGCTTCCCGGAACTGCCTCGGAGACCTGATCGGCCGTTAGCACAGCGAGGGGATTCGCCGCGGCACGAACGTTGGTGCGCATCACGAGGGTTCGGTCCGGGCTGGACGCGAAGGTGGCGAGTCCGTAGCGGGTGAGATGCTCGCGCCAAACGTCATTGTTTGGGGCCACGACGAAATGGATGCGGAAGCGATAGTCGAGATATGCCGCCATAGCGTCCGCCCCGAAGAACCGCGTGGCGTTTGGGTCGAGCAGGGCAGCCAGCACCGGGTCGTCCTTTCGCCGTTGTGAAGGTACAACTGGAATCCGCGACAAATACCCGAAAGTGAGCGGATGGCGGTGTGTGAGCTGTCGCACCAGCGCGACCGCTCCCATTGTCCGTGTCGAGAACAGCCTCGCGGGACATCCAAGAGCCGATCGAAGATGCGAAGCTGAGGGCCCAGAGCCAGAACGAGAGCGATGCCCCCGCTGACGAGCGCGAAGTCGAAAGCCCGGGGACGGTCCTTTAGGACGACCCATGCGGTGGCGAAGAGGGGAAGCCAACCCAGATAGCCGACCCCTTCGACGAGATTCTGGTGATTGCGTTCGGTGAGAGGGCGGGTGAGCACCGAAAGAACCTGAACGCGCGCGGGAATGAGAGGGGACGTGAAAGCGACGGAGCACCACTTGCTGGGATGTCCGGTCTCTACCACGGTCCGGTCTGCGTTTGCGCGAAGAAGAAGCGGAGCGGCGATGGCCAGTGCGCCGGCTGCAACGACTGCCATGAGAGAAATGCGCCGCGTGCGATTGGTTCGCTCGCGAACCCATGCGATCAGACCGTAGGCTCCGGCAGCGAGCCCGCCGAGAAGCGCCAGATAGAAGTCGGTGTACAGGAGCGCGCCGAGCGCGAGCGTAGCTTCCAACGCGCCGAGCAGCCGGCTCCGTCGCTGCGGGGCACCGGTGAGGATCAGCCCCTCGATCGCGAAACCCAGAATCCCGAGCCCGAGGAGGTTGAAATGCCCGTACGCCCGGCAGAAGCGCGGAGGCGCGAAGGCGAAGGCGAGCGCGGCAAGCGCGGCTCCAGCGTCGCTCACGCCGAGCCGCCGTGCGACCCGGAACAAGCCGGCGCCCGCAATCGCAAACGTGAGCAGGACCGCCAGGTTGTAGCTCAGTGGAAGCCCCATGGCGGGCGCGAGAATTGCCGCAGGCACACTGAGAGGGAGTGCAAGCGTGTGCGTCGCGAGACTCGCACCCTCCGGTGCCCAGACCTCACTCGTCGTCAGCAGCGGCTCGTGTTCGTAGAGCGCACTCTCGACGTGGCGCACGTTCCAGAGGTTCTGCCATGCATCGCCACCGCCGATCACGCCGGTAGTCCAGTTCCGCCCTGCTCCAAGCGCGAGGAATGCGAGGAAGACCGTTCCAACTGCCACGACAGCAGTCATCCGGCCCGACGGACGCTGTGGATCCTCCATTCACCGGCCCTATCGGTTAGCCTCGGACGTCGAGGTCGACCTTGAGCGGCGTCCCTCCGACATCCTCGAACCAGCCTTCGAACTCCCGCACGAGGTCGAGCTCGAGGAGGTACTGGCCGGCGGATTTGGGCGCCGTGAGCCTGACCTCCATGTCGATCCATTCCCCGGGTCGGACCGTTCGGGAAAGGGCGCCACGGTATCTGCGGAAGTCCCACTCCAGCACATTCTCGGCCGCGTCCAAGAGGTGGACGCCCAGGAGGACGGCGCCGCGCTCTTCCTCCCGGCCGATCGAGGCTTCCCAGGTCGCCGTGCCCAAGTTCCAAACGCGAACGGTGAACGCGATCACGTCCGATGCGGGAGTCGACACGACCGCTTCGCGAGCGACGAGCCGCGCCTTGTAGCTCTTCACGCGGGTGTCTGACCGCGCGTCTGCGTTCCGCGTGCAGACGAACAGGCTTCTTTGCTCGGAAACTGCGACGTGCGTGACGCCTCCGAATCCGACCCCGCGCAGAAGCGCCGCGAGACTTGCCGGCGACGGCAAGAACCAGTTGTAGACAGCCTCGGCCGCGTCAGGGTCGTTTTCGATGTAGAAGGCGGGGACGAGTCTCCGAACGAGGCCGCCTATGGAACGCGCCTGAGGGGGCCCTGTCCATTCCTCCGGGGCGACCGCGCTTTCGACGATCAACGTCCCGCGCGTGACCTCGAAGAGCCGCTCCAGCGCGAGGAGCGGGTGACGGCAGTGATAGAGAAGACCGAGCGCGAGGACGAGATCGAACTGACCGACGTCCGCGATCGAGAGGTCGTAGACGGAGGTACGCTGGAACGTGACGTCCAGGCCTAGAATCTGTGCCGCGAGCCTCGCCTGAGCGATTTCCCGTCGCTGTACGTCGACGCCGAGCACTCGGTTCGCGCCGAGCCGCTTGGCTTCAAAAGAATAGAAGCCGGCGTTGCAGCCGACGTCGAGCACGCTTTGACCGGAAAGATCCGCCGGCAGATACGGCTTGAGGAGCTCCCAGGTCGGTTTGGGATGGTCGCTCGGTTCGTCCGCGCACGGCCCGAGCTTGGTCTTCAGCTCCGGACCGAGGTCGATGTCGTGAAACCAGGGGTCCAACGCCCGGATCCGTGCGAGCAGGCTGCGGGGATTGGCATCGGGGCCCGAGTTCTCTGACAAGCCGCCGCGGAGCGTAGCAAAGACGACCTGCCCGCGCGGCTTCCGAGCCTCGGCGGACGGCTAGCTCTTCACGGGCCGCGGGAGCCTGCGGACGCCGAGGAAAACACCGCCGAGGATCATCGCCGCGCCGAGGAAGGCCCGGGCGCCGAGCCGTTCGCCGAGCGCGGCCGCGCCGAGCACGAGGTACAGGACGGACAACACCGGAGTGTGCACGCCCCCGCGACCCGCGTGCGAGCGGGGACGGTCCCGCGCCGACCAAGGGAGCCGGAGGTCAGACCGGCTTCGGCGTCACCGAGAGCGCGAGGCCGTTTTTCACGGCCTTCGACACGATGCAGTATTTCTCCGCGAGCGACAGCGTCTTCTCCACGTCCGCCCGGCGCGACTCCCAGAGCGCGGCCGGCACGTGCGGCGCGAGGTCCAGCTTCGTGACGCGGAAGCCTCCGGCCGGGTCCTTGTCCACTTCGCACGAGCCATCGAGAACCGGCTTTGAGATCGGGACCTGCAGCTTCGCGAGGAAAATCGCCCACGTCTGGACGAAGCACGCCGACACGCCCGCGAGGAGCAGCTCTTCGGGATTCGGCGCGCCCGTCTTACCCCCGAGAGACAGAGCGCCCACGTGCGCGGTCTTCAGGCTGCCGTCGGCGTTCGCGAGAGTGCCTTCTTTCGAAGCGGGGTCCCAGGTCGCGGCGATCGTGAAACGGTGCTCGGCGGACATACGGTCTCCTCTTTCGGGTTCTCTTCCAGCTTCTCTTTCGCCTTTTCTCTCAGCTCCGAATCACGAGGAGCCGGGGCTCCGTGAACTCTTCCATGGCGTAGGCCGGGCCCTCGCGCCCGGAGCCGGACTCCTTCACGCCGCCGTAGGGCATGCGGTCCGCGCGCCACGTCGGGACGTCGTTCACGAGGACAGCGCCCACCTCGAGGACGTCGAAGGCTCGCTGAATGCGTGCGAGATCCTGCGTGAAGATGCCCGCCTGCAGGCCGTACTTCGAGTCGTTCACGCGGCGGAGCGCCTCGTCCCAGTCGTCGTACGCGACGAGCGAGACGACGGGCGCGAAGACTTCCAGCGCCTCGACCTTCATCGACGGCGTCGTGTTCGCGAGGATCGTGGGCGCGACGCACGCGCCCATGCGCGTCCCTCCGGTGAGCACCGTCGCGCCTCCCGCGACGGCTTCCGCAAACCACGCCTCGACGCGCGTCACCTCTTCGGGCGCGATCATCGGGCCGACGTCCGTTCTCTCGTCGAGCGGGTCGCCGACAACGAGCTGCGCCGTGGCGAGGAGCAGCTTCCCGCGGAACGCTTCGAGCGCCGGCCGGTGTACGAGCGCGCGCTGGACGGAGATACAGGACTGGCCCGCGTACGAGAACGCCCCCGAGACCGTGCGACGGGCCGCGTCGTCGAGATCCGCGTCGGAGTGGACGACGACCGCGGCATTCCCGCCCAGCTCGAGGGCGACGCGCTTTTTCGGCACGAGGGCCTTCAGGCGCCAACCGACCGCTCCCGAGCCCGTGAACGAGACGACGGGGAGGCGCCGGTCCGTGACGAGCCCTTCTGCCGCGGCGCCGGCGATCGGGAGGACGGCATAGGCGTCCGCCGGCCAGCCGGCCGCGAGAACGATCTCCCGGAGCGCGAGCGCCGAAAGCGGCGTCTGCGAAGCGGGCTTCTGGACGACAGGGGCGCCCACGGCGATCGCCGGCGCCACCTTGTGCGACGAGAGGTTCAGCGGAAAGTTGAAGGGCGTGATCGCGAGGACCGGCCCCAGGGGAACGCGCTTCACGACGCCCCAGCGCCCGAGCGAAGCCGCGTTCACGTCGAGCGGCAGCATGTCGCCTCTCTGGGACTCGAGCGCCGCGGCCGCGGCCGAAAACGTCGCCGCCGCGCGCTCGGCTTCCGTGCGCGCGGCCTTCAGCGGCTTGCCGGCTTCCGCCGCGATCGTGCGCGCAAGCTCGTCCCGCCGCCGTTCGAGCTCGACGGCGACCCTCCTCAGAATCGCGACGCGCGTGAACGTGGGAAGCGACCGGGTCTTCTCGAAGACGACAAAGGCGCGCTGAACCGCCTCTTCGATCTCTTCGGCGGACGGGCGCTGGATCCGCGCGAGCTCCTGACCTCCGAAGGGCGCGTGGACGACGAGCTCGGATGACCTCATCCCTTTCCCTCGTCCTTGAGCGCATCCGGGTTCCAGCTCCTCGGGGCGGTCCACGCGCGCGCCGAGAAGAACGCGGAGAACGCGCGCCCGAGGAGCGGGCTCTTCGTTCGCGCCCAGAACGCGTCCAACGCGCGCGCCACCTCCGACGGCGCGGACGCGGGCGAGGCGAGCCGCGCGAGCGAGAGAACCCCGGCTGGAGCCTCGTTTCGAACCTTCTCCCACGGTTCGTGAAGCGCCGCCTCTTCCGCGGGCAAAAGCGGCGTCACGCCGGACAGCGCGAGGCGCCCCGATACGACGGCAAAAAGCAGCGGCAGGTCGCGCAGCACGGGAACGGCGGTCTCGAACTGAAACGTCGAGAATGCGGCGCGCCCCCCTCCGGGCGCGTTTCCCGCGAGCGTGATCGGGCGCGTGGCGTGGCCCGCGTTCGCGATCGCGCTCCAGACGGCGGCCACGGGCCACAGCGGGAGCGACAGCGCGAGAGCCACGAGCCCGAGTCCCCGGCTCGAGGATGAGGGTGCGTTCTTCCCCGCGGCCGGCAGACGATCCGTCAGGAGGCTCGTCGCGCCCGTCGCGGCGTCCACGACGAGGTTTCCCGAGACAACGGCATTCTCGAGCGCGAGACCCGGCGGGATCGCCGTGCGCGGCAGAACGCTGACCCCGGAAAGGCGCGCGCCGGAGAGCACGACGGCTTCATCGGCCACGGTCGTGCCGTCGAGAAGCGCCGCCGAGCCGTCCACCGAGGCGCGCTCCGAAAGCGCCGGGGCACCGCCTGCGGCCGCGCGATCGGCCCGGGCGTACGACGCAACGTCGACGAGGAGGATCGGCCCCTCGGAGAGCGGAAGCGCCGCGAAGCTCCTGTCCTCTTCCCATTCGGCCGCGCCTGGTTCGCGCGGAAAGTCTTTCTTCTTGAGGGCGCCGGGCAGGAGCCGCCAGAGCCCGGCGGGACGCCCACCGAGAAGTCCCGCGACGACCGGACCGCGCGCCTCGTCCACCTTCGCGAGAAACTCGCCGATCACGGCGTGGGTGCCCACGTCGCCGCGCACGACGAGCGTCTCACCGTCGAGTCGCGGCTCGAGGCGGCGCAGCACGTCGCCCGGCGTCTCGCCGTCTTCTCGCCGCACGATCTCGAGCGCGATGCCCCAACGGATACCCTTCCCGAATCGGCGCTCGATCTCACCGGCGCGCGGGCCGACGACGAGGAGCGCCGAGCGCCGCCCCGCGCGGACGAGCGCCTCCAGCGCGCGTTCGAGGACAGGCACGCCGCCGAGAGGGAGGAGCGCGGGCACGATGCGCGCGCCGAGCGCGCCGAAAGAGGCTCCGTCGCGGTCGGCGAAAAGGACGGTCGTCATCGGATGGGGATTATGGGACGAAGACCCTGAGTCCGGTGACGCGGCCCGCGCGGGCGTTCACGTCGGCGGTCATCTCGCGGGTATGGGCGGTGAGCCAGTCCCGCACGTCGGCCGAGGGCACGCTTTCGCTTTCGCGATAAGCCCAGCAGCGGATGCGTCCGGCACGCGCCTCCTCCGCGATCGCCGAGATCGAGCCGACGTCCCCCCACGTTAGCCCGGTTCGGAACAGCCGGAACTCGAGCCCTTCGGGTTCGTCGCTCCGGAAGGCAGGCGTGCCCGGTGGGACGGGTGCGAGCGCGGGAGCGATCTGATCCGCGAGCTCGCGGGCGCCCGTGCGGTGCGTGAGAAGGTCGTGCCGGATCTGGCGCGCGGCTTCGATCCCTCCCCACACGAGGAGGGCGGTGAGGATTCCCCTCGCGATCCGGCCCGCGAGCGGCGACGTGAGGTCCCGCGCCGCGAGCATGAGCCACGTGCCGCCGAGCCCCGTGAAGGCCGCGAGCGCGGGCATGACCGGAATCGACGAGAGACGGTATTTCCCCGCGACGGCGACGAGGATGACGAGCTCGACGACATACGCTCCCCAGAGGACGCCGTGGGCAAGGCGGCGGTCGCCCCCCGTCGCTCCCGACGCGATCTCCGCTTCGCCCACCCTCCGTCCGAGGAAGACGACCCCGAGCGCCGCGAGCGGCAGGAAAAAGAAAAGCGATCGCACGAGCGTGAGGACGTCCGCCCCGAAGGCCGTCGGCAGAGCCGCCGCGCGAGCCGCCGCTTCAGAGGCCCCGAACGACGTCGCGAGCGCGAAGCCGAACGCCTCGCGCCGGAAAAGCAGGACCGCGAGCAAGTGAGAGAACCCGACGGCGATGAACGTCCCGACAAGGAGCGCGAGCGCGCGCTTTGTGCGGCCAAGCCTGAACAGGCGCGGGCGCGCCGCAAGCGCCAGGAGGAGCGGAATCAGATAGAGCCCGACCGCATAGCCCTTCGCGAGAAAGCCGAGACCGAAGAAGACTCCCGAGACACAGCCTTCGAAGGGAATGTCCTCCTCGAACGCCCGGAGGCCGAAAATGATGCCGGCCAGGCCGAGCGTTACGAGCGTGGGCTCGACCGTGGCGGCGCGCGACGCCGCCACGAGCGGCGGAAAGAGCGCCGCGAAGGCGCCCGCGAGATGACCCGCGGGCTGGCCCCACCCGCGCCGGATCACGCGCTCGAGCACGAGAGCTCCGAGGAGCCCGAGGGTCGCCGAGGGCAGGCGCACCGCCCATTCCACCGGGCCAAAGACGCGCACCATGAGAGAGAGGACCCACGGGAAGAGGACCGGTGTGCCCGAGGCCGATCCAAGCGGAGTCGCCGAGAGACCGAGGAACTGGTCGGCTCCGCCCGCGACGAGATTCTGCGCGCCGATCGCCCAGCGCCCCTCGTCGGCGCCGAACAGATCCGGCTGCCCGAGGAGCACGAGCCTCAGCAGGGCGCCGACCGCCAGCGCGGCCGCGAAGAGAATGCGCCCGGACGCTTCAGGATCGTCGGAAGAGCGTCCGGACTCCACGGCCGGGGAGTATACGGAGGCGTCGTCCCTAAGGCCTCGGGTTCATACTTCCACGCACGATGACGGCCCCGGAGGAGCCCCGCCTCAGCGTCACGCTCATCGCCCGCGACGAAGAGGACCGCCTGCCGGACGCACTCGCTTCCGTGGCCTTCGCGGACGAGCGTATCGTCGTCGTGGACGCTGCGACGACCGACCGTACCGAGGAGATCGCGCGGGAGGCGGGAGCCCATGTCCTCACGCGAGCCTTCGACGGCTTCGGCCGCCAGAAGAACGCCGCGGCGGCGCTCGCGACCAACCGCTGGATCCTGTCGATCGACGCCGACGAAATCGTCTCGCCGAAGCTCGCCCTCGAGATCCGCGCCTGCCTCGCGGCGGCCGCGTCCGAGACCTCTCCTCCCGCGGCCTTCCGCGTCCCGATTCGCCTCGAATTCCTTGGGCGCGAGCTCCACTTCGGGCGCGACACCGTCGTGCGGCCCGCCCGCCTGTACGACCGGACGCGCGCGCGGTTCTCGGACGATCCCATCCACGAGAGGATTCTCGCCGCGGGCCCGGTCGAATCCCTCGAAGAGTCGGTCCTCCACCGTTCGTATCGCGACCTCGCGCACTACCTCGACAAGCTCGACCGCTACACGACGCTCGCCGCCGAGGCGAAGTGGGCCGCCGGGAAAGGGGACGGCGGCTTCCTGCCCGGGC
>PLZI01000015.1 GCA_003152095.1 Acidobacteriota bacterium
ACCCGCGCCAGTATTGCTCTGTAGCGGTGTAGCGGCTTGTAGCACCTGAGTGTCAGGAGAGAGGTAGCGCTCGAACGGGTCGGAGAACGCGGCGACGAGGTATCCGCGTACCACCGTGTCGCCCTGCCGGACGGTTTTCGGCCGGATGCCGAAGGGTCGCAGGAGTCGGGCGAGTCCGGCGGCGTCGAGCGGCTCGCCCTTATGGATCTTCTTCCACGGTGACTCCTCGCGGCCCTGAAGCTCGGCCAGGAGGGCCGCGGTCGTGATTTCTCCATCCGTCCGGTGAAGTAGACCGAAGATCGCGCGAACGTCCGCGAGAAGACGAACGCCTAGTTCGTCCTCGTCGCCTTCGTCTTCTCCGGCCAGGGAGACGAGCGCCTTCCGGGCGAGGGCCGGCCACTCGGCGCCGGCCGCGTCGGCAATGGCGAGGAGCGGCTCGGCTGCATCCTGGGCTCGGTCCTCGAGTTTCTCGGGGAGGGCCGGACGCGCCTCCCGGAGTCCGTCTACCGCAGTCTCGGCCCATCGCTCGAGGCGTTCGCGTAGAGGTGCGGCAAGGGCTTCGGCGTCGCGACGGCGGAAGCGCGACACGTTCTCCGTCTTCTTCTTCCGCCGCATCTCGATGATGAACGAGCGGTCACGCACGGTCGGCGGCGGGAGCCCGATCCCGGCCAGGAGCTTCGGGCCAAAGACGCAAAACTCCTCAATGTTTTTCCCGTGTTCGATACAGCGCGGGACCGTCGCTCCACGCTGGAAGCCGGCATTCAAAATTGCCCGGACGCCTTCTTGGGCGTCGGAGACGTTCTTTCCAAACACGGCGTCGATTTCATCGAAGAGGAGTGTCGAGTCGCCCTGCCCGAGCTTGCGGAAGAGAACGGCCTCCGAGGGCTGCACGACGCGCCACGGGGAGCGGACGAGGCGTTCGACGGTTTCGAGGAGGCGTGTCTTCCCGGTACGCATGACAGCCGAGGAGACGGAGAGGTACGGGAAGATGTCCGCGGCCGCTACCGCCCACGTGTGAAGCGTCCACAGCGTCACGACGACTGCTTGATCCGCGGTCAGCACGACGTAGCGGCGGATGAACGCGAGCACGTCACGGAGAAGAGCGGCGCCGCTCTCAAGGGCCGGCGCCTTCGACTCGACCGCGGCGGTAACGAATGCCTCGATGTCCTCGCGCTTCGCGCCGGCGCCGATGTAGTCGGCCACGTCGAAGCCCTTCGGCCGGCCGTCCGGCCAGGAGACGACGCGCACGCGATGCGCGACGCCCGAGAGCTTCCGGGCGAAGCGCTCGACGTACTGTCGGCCCGGTTCGTCAACGTCGGGCCAGAGGATCACGTCGGCGCCGCGTAGGGGTTCGAGAAGCCCGGGCGCGTCGAGAGAGTCGGCCGCCCCGCCGGCCGCCGTCGTCGTGGCGAATCCGAGCGCCGCGAGCGCGTCGGCGCATTTCTCGCCTTCGGTGACGTGGATGGTGTCGCCCGCCTTCACGGCGGCGTTAATCTCGGGGAGCTTGTAGAGCGGCGGCTTCATGCCGGAGAGCCCGCTCGTCCAGCTGTTGCCGTTCCGCCGTTTCCACGCGCACGACTTTCCACCCGCGTGCTCGAAGCGGAGCTTCTTCGCGAGCGGCGTGCCGTCGGCCGCGGGGTACACGTACTCGATGGTCGTGTTCTTCTTCGTCGGGCGGCGCTTCTCGCGCTCCGGGAAAAGATCCTTCTCCGCGAGCCCGAGGGCGGCGAGCACGTCGCCCACCTTGCAGCCGGAGTGACACCGCAGGAGCGCGCGGCCGTCGCTGCCTGTGCTGATGGAAAGCGAGGCGCGCTTGTCGTCGTGTCCGGGGCATCGCGCGTAGCCCTTGTCGCCGTTTACCTTCGGCCGGCAGCCGTGAGTTTCGAGGGCGGCGAAGAGCAGCTCGGCGGGCGCGCTCAAGACAGATCCTCGTCAACGGCGCTAGACTTGCGAAGCGGGGTTCCTTCGGTAATACTTTGCGGTGTCGTCGGGGGTTTCTCGCGGGCCACGTTCGGGTAAGAGCCGAGCGTGGCCGTTTCGTTGATGATCACGGTGGACTCCTTTTCACGCGGCGCGGCCGGCGGGGCCGGGGTCGGCGGTGTGGTTTCGGGTCCGCGCCTGCATGAACGCCCGCAGGGCCTCGAGCGTGTACCTGCACCTGTTCGCGCTCACTTTCACGTACGGCAGGGGCGACGTCGCGCCTTTTGTCCTCCACCGTTTCAAGGTTCCCGGATCGAGCCCCAGTTGATGCGCCGCCTCCGCCGTCGAGAGAAGCCGGTTCGTGTCCATGTGTTCTCCTCCGGGGCTCAGGAGAGCGCGAAACGTCCTCGCGTAAAAGCGACAAAGGGGCGGCGTCGGCCGTCCTCTTTTCGCGGCGCGGCCGGCCTCGCTTCGCGGGAGGCGGCTCCGGGAAAACGCGCACCCCACTCCGGGCTAGGTCCGCACGCGCGCGGGAAAGACGCCTCTTCATCGTGTCCGGGTCTCTCCACTCGCGCGTCGCCGCGAAGGCCGCGGCGGTCGGGTAGGGTGCGGCGTCGCTCAGAAGTCGCGCGGCCCGGAGAGCCTTCTTCATGTTCGCCCGAAAGAGCGGAGACGATTCGATCTCGCGCTCCACGGTGGCCAGGACGTGAGCTAGAGCCAGCCCGCGGCCCCCGTCGAACATGAACACGGCCAGGGTGTCAATCGCGGACGACAGCTCCTCCCGAAAAAACTTCTCACCTCCCGCGAAGCGCGGCCCGTCCCGAAGAAACTTCTCAAGGGGCGTCTCTCGCGCGGCCGGCGCTGCCGCGTGCTCGAGTAGGTCGCAGTTGGCCGCGCTCATCGTGGGCTTCTCGTCGGCCGGAACGGCAGCACGTTCTCCGGGAGCGGGCGATCGTCCAGCGAGGCGTGGCGGACCCGTCGTTCCCGCTCGCGGTACACGTGCACTGTGCACCGGCAACCATCCCAGCTGCGCTCCGGGGCGAACCCACGGCCGACGCTCTTCAGGAAAAGCCGGATCTCGCCCCTCGCTTTTTCGCCGATGCCCATGACCCCTCGGACATGATCCTCGGGACACGAGCAGAGATCCTCGAGAGTGGACACGCCTCCGCGGTAGAGCGCGCCGAGTACGCGGTTGGGAAGACGATCCATTAGAACGCCGGAAACGGATCTCATCGTGGGCTCCTTCTGCCGGCGCGGCCGGCGGGCTCCTTCTTCGATGCGAACGGGAGCGCGTCCTGCCTCTTCTCGACGGCATCGCGCAAGGTGTCGAGATCGAGCGGGCTGTAGGCGGCCTGCGTGATTTTCACGTCACGATGTCGTAAGAGCCGCGAGGCGACGTGCAACCCACTCTGCCGCGCGACGGCCAAGCCGAACGAGCGGCGGAGGTCGTGAATGTGAACGCCTTCGAGAAACCCCGCGTCGGCCTTCTCGCCCCTCTCCTCACGCGCGTGAGCCTCCTCCTCTTTCGCTTTCGTGAGTACGCGCCTCCACGCGCGTTTCAGATCGAAGCGCGGCTTCTTCGGGTCGGCGCCGGCGACGATGAATTCCGAGTCGTGCGGGAGACGAGCGAGAACGGCGAGCGTCGTCTGCGGAACCGGGATCATCTCGACGCGCTGAGACTTCGGCCGCGGGAGGCGCAGCGTTCCGGCCTCGGCGTCGAGATCCTCCCACCGGGCGCGCAAGGCTTCACTGAGACGCAAGCCGGAGCCGACGAGGAGCGTGAACGCTGCGCGCGTGTGCTCGTCCTCCTCCTGGATGGCGGTCACGAGGCGCGACATTTCCTCGGCCGTCAAGACGCGGGCGCGCGGCGCGTTCTCCGTGAACTTCACGAGCTTGCGCGCGGGGGTTGCGACGATATGCCCTTCGTCAACGGCCATCGTGAAGCACGCGCCGACGGCCGAGAGCCACCTGTTAGCCGATGCCGCGTGCTCGGTGCCGATCTCCTGGTACAGGTTCTCCACGTCGGTGCGCGTGATGCTGTCGAGACGTCGGGCTCCCCACCGCTCCACCGCGAGCGCGATATAGCGCTCTGTGTCCTTCAGGCGGACGCGGCGCCCGTGGCGGCGGGAGAGGTAGACCGCGCTCCACGCCTTGAACACCGGGGCCGCGCGCGCCGTCGCGCGTTCCTTCTCGCGCGTCTCTACCGTGTCCTCGCCGAGTTCCGCCCGGGCCAGGATGCGACGCGCGGCCTCGCGGGCCTCTTCGACGGTAACGCGGCCGAGGCGCCCGACGTCCACCTTGCGGCGCCGTCCGTCTTTCGTCGTGTACCTCACGCGGAAGTGAACCCTGCCCGTCGTGTAGACGACGGCCGCGAAGCCGGGGAGGACGGAGTCCGCGTACCACGTTCCACCGGGGTGTGGCGTGCCCGCGTACCGGGACGTGGGGCCGGCGATCTTGCACTTGAGCAGTCGCACCGAAGCGGCGGTGAGTTTCAGGGCCATCGGAGCCTCCTTCAGCGGGGGCCTCGTCAGGACCTCCGCATGGCGCATAGGACCTTACTAGGGCCGGTCGCTATCCTACCCCTTCAGGGCCGCGAAAGGTAGCAGAGAGGACGGCAGGGCCTAATGACGGGGGTTTATGGGGATGCGCTGAGGGCCGGACGGGAGCGGAGAGGGGATGCGGCCCACTGATTTACACGCAGCAGGTCGCCGGTTCGATCCCGG
>PLZI01000068.1 GCA_003152095.1 Acidobacteriota bacterium
CTCACGCCGTTCGCGAACGACCCGGTCACCGACCCGACCGCGGAAGCCATCTTCCTGCGGGACGAGGAAAGCGACGCCTTCTGGGGCGCCACGCCGGCGCCGCTCAGGCGGACGCCGCGCTCACCGCGCTGGGTCGTGCGCCACGCGCCGGGCGTGACGCGCTGGGAGAGCGCCACGCGCGGCATCGCGCACGAGCTGGCCGTCTTCGTGGCGCGGGAGGAGCCGGTCAAGCTGTCACTCCTGACCTTGACGAACCGCTCGAACCGGCCTCGCCGCCTCAGCCTCTTCGCGTACAACGAGTGGTCGCTCGGACCCCCGAAGCCGGGCGTTTCGCGCTTCGTCGTGACGGAGCGCGATGGCGACACGGGCGCGGTCCTGGCGCGCAATCCTTACAGCGACGCCTTCAGCGGCCGCGTCGCGTTCGCGGGCGCCGGCGAGGCGCTTCTCTCGGCCACCGGTGACCGCCAGGAGTTCCTGGGCCGGAACGGCTCGCTCCAACGCGCGGCCGCGCTCAGGCGCATGCGGCTCATGAGCCGCTTCGGCGCGGGCCTCGATCCGTGCGCGGCATTGCAGGTGGGTCTGGACCTCTTGCCTGGCGAGACGCGGCGCATCGTGTTCCTCCTCGGCCAGGGGCGCGACCTCGACGAGTCCCGCGCGCTCCTCCGGCGCTACGCCGGAGCCGGCGGCATCGCCGCGGCGCAAGCCGAGCTCGCCGCCGTGGAGGCGTTCTGGGAAGAGACGCTCGGCTCCGTCAGGGTCTCGACCCCCGACGACTCCTTCGACCTGCTCGTGAACCGGTGGCTCCTCTACCAGGACCTCGCCTGCCGCCTCTGGGCGCGCTCCGGCTACTACCAGTCGGGCGGGTCGTACGGCTTCCGCGACCAGCTCCAGGACGTCCTGGCGCTCATGTTCACGCGGCCCGACCTGACCCGCGAGCATCTCCTCAGGGCAGCGGCGCGCCAGTTCGTGGAGGGCGACGTTCAGCACTGGTGGGCCGCCTCGAGCGGCCGCGGCATCCGCACGCGCTGCTCGGACGACCTCCTCTGGCTCCCGTACGCTGTCGCCGAGTACGTGAAAGCGACCGGAGATGCCGCTGTCCTCGACGAGCGGATTCCGTTCCTTCAGGCGCTTCCCGTTCCACCCGGAGAGGCCGAGGCGTACGGGCTGCCGGCCGTATCGGCAGAGGAGGGCGCCCTGTTCGAGCACGGCCTACGGGCCATCGACCGCGCGCTCACCGCCGGCTCCCACGGCCTGCCGCTCATCGGGAGCTGCGACTGGAACGACGGCTACAACAGGGTCGGACCCGAGGGGCGCGGGGAGAGCGTCTTCGTCGGATGGTTCCTGCACTCGGTCCTGGGCGCCTTCGCGCCGCTGTGCGAGGAGCGGGGCGACGCGCCGCGCGCGGCGCGCTATCGCGCCGAGCGCGCGCGCCTGGGGGCGATGCTGGAGCAGAGCTGGGACGGCGAGTGGTACCGCCGCGCCTACTTCGACGACGGCACGCCGCTCGGGTCCTCCCAGAACGACGAGTGCAAGCTCGACTCGGTGGCACAAACCTGGGCTGTCCTCTCCGGCGCCGCGCCGAAAAAGCGCGCCGAACGTGCGATGGACTCGGTGCGCGCGCAGCTGGTCAGGCGCACCTCGAAGGTCATCCTTCTCCTCTCACCCCCCTTCGACCGCACGGCCCTCGACCCGGGCTACATCAAGGGCTACCTCCCGGGAGTCCGCGAGAACGGCGGACAGTACACGCACGCGGCCCAGTGGGTCGTCCTCGCCCTGGCGCGCCTCGGGTGCGGCGACGAGGCGGTCGAGCTCTTCCACATGCTCAACCCCATCAACCACTCGCGCACCGCCGCACAGGTCGAGCAATACAAGACCGAGCCCTACGCCATCGCGGGGGACGTCTACGACCACCCGTCGCATCGCGGGCGCGGGGGCTGGACCTGGTACACCGGCGCGGCCGGCTGGACGTATCGCGTGGGGCTGGAGGGGATCCTCGGGCTCACGCGCCGGGGCGCCTTCTTCACGCTGGACCCGTGCATCCCGTCGTCGTGGCCGAGCTACTCGATCGAATGGCGCTTCGGAAGGACGCGCTACACGATCGAGGTAGAGAACCCGAAGCGCCGCGGCGGCGGCGTGTTGAGCGCCGAGCTCGATGGAGCGCCCTCCAACCCCGCCGCGATACCGCTCGTGGACGACGGCGGCGTACACCGGGTGCGAGTCGTGATGGGAGCGGCGCCGAAGGTGCTGTCCGGCACCGCGCTGACGCCGGTGCCGGAGGCGACCCCCACGTCTCGGTGAGCCGCGGCAGCCATGAACACGTTCCTCCACAACAACGGGGACGGCACGTACTCGGACCTCACCGAGGACGGAGTCGCCCGGCTCCGGATCTACTCCGTCCCGAGGAGCTCCGACCCGGCCAGGACCGGACTGAGCAGCCCGCGCCGGAGGGCGGCCTCCGATTCGGCCCGGGCAACGATCGACGCCAGCTCGTCCGGTACGATCCCCTGCTCGCCGTCGCACTTCACCTTGGTCCGGTCGGCTCCCGGCTGCACGACCTCGATGAGGAGCCCATCGACGCCGAGCGACAGCGCCGCGGCCGCGAGGTCGGGGACGAGGTCGGCGTGCCCGGCGGCATGCGACGGGTCGACGATCACCGGGAACGGGGTGAGCCGACGGAGCGCGTGGACAGCGGCGAGGTCGAGCGTCGCGCGGTCGTATGCGCCGTTCGCGAAGGTCCGGATGCCGCGCTCGCAGAAAATGATCTCCAGGTTGCCGCCGAGGGCCACGTACTCGGCGGCGTACAGCCACTCCTCGAGCGTGGCGCCGAAGCCTCTCTTCAGGAGAACGGGCTTGCCGTACCGGCCCACCTCGGTGAGGAGCGGAAAGTTCTGCATGCTGCGCGAGCCGACCTGGATCACGTCCGCATAAGAGCCGACGAGCTCGACGAGGCGCGGGTCGAGGACCTCGGTGACGATCGGGAGCCCCGTCTCGGCACGGGCCTCGGCGAGGATCTCGAGGCCTTCCTTCCCCATCCCCTGGAACGAATAGGGACTCGTCCTCGGCTTGAAGGCGCCGCCCCGAAGCATGCGAGCGCCGGCTGTCTTGCACGCGCGGGCGATCGAAAGCGTCTGCTCGCGGCTCTCGA
This sequence comes from Acidobacteriota bacterium, assembly GCA_003152095.1. Taxonomy (GTDB): domain Bacteria; phylum Acidobacteriota; class Thermoanaerobaculia; order UBA5066; family UBA5066; genus Fen-183. The sequence continues at coordinate 3,146 of PLZI01000068.1, forward strand.
CCGTGCAGGGACCCGCGATCACGACCGGACGCTCCCCTCCCACCGTGACGCCGCCTGCAATCACAGGTCTTGTGCTAAATGACGCCGCGTGCTCGGGGTGCGAGGAGCGGGTGACCCGAAGGGGAGGAAGAGCGGGGATCATTCCCGTGATCTCCTCAACCGCGAACCAGATGTCCGTCGCGGTAGCGCCGGACCTGAAGTGTAACAAGCCGATTGCCGTTTCTGTCGAAGGCGAGGAGCCCCGTCGCTCCCCGGATGCGCTCCGCCGGCGGGAAGCCGCGACGGGCTCCCTCCGCACCCCCCCTCTTCAGCGCGTCGAACAGGAGCTTCGCCGCGTCGTTCGCGATGGCGGCGGCCGGGCCGGGGGCAGCCCCGAAGAGCCGCCGGTAGCGCGATTCGAACGCGGCCCTCACTCCGTCCCCTTCGGGCGCGACGACGGGGACGAATAACCCTTCGGCAGAGGAGCCCGCCTCGGCCGCGAAGGCCGGCGAGGCGAGCCGCATCGGGCCGGCGAGCGAACCCGCGAACCCCGCCATGCGAAGCGAGCGGGCGAGGCGGCCGGCCGGAACCGGGTCGAGCCAGATGAGGACCGCGTCGGGATGAACCGAGAAGACGAGATCCCGCAGGGCCGCGCCCGTCACGCTGCCGTCCGTCTCGACCGATCTCTCTATCGATCGCTTCCCCGCCGCCGCGGCAGCAGCCGCCGAGAGATCGCGCGAAGCCTCGCGTCCGGCGCGTCCCGCCGGCACGAAGACGAGCCACCGGGAGGCAGCCGCCCCCTCGAAAAGAGCCCGGGCCTCGTCGAGGGTCGACGGGGCGACCCGGACCATCCAGGGGATGGAGGCCCGTGTCACCGAGGCGTCGGGGCAGAGGGAGGCGACCGGGACCCCCGTCCTCCCGGAGACCTGGAGCACCAGGTGGGAGGCCGCCCCCGAAGGCGGGGCGATGAGCGCCCCCGCGCCGTCGTCCATGACGAGGAGAGCCGCCTCGGAGGCGTCGCTTCCCCAGGCCCCCATTCTCCCCCTCACGGCCACCTTCACTCGCGGGCCGGGGCCTTCGTTCGCCTCCTCGGCCGCCGCGAGGGTCCCTTGCCGGATGCTGACGGCTTCCGGCTCGTCGGGTGGGAGGAGGAGGCCCACGACCAGGGACGGGCCGTCCGCTGCGCACGCCGCCGGCGCGCCGAACAGGAGGGCGGCGGCCGCCAGGACGGAGAGTACGGGGCGGATCAAGACGCTACTTCCCTCCCGCCAGGGCCTTCTCGAAATGGAAGGTGTTCCCCTTCACCCGCACGATCCTCAGGGGAGCCAGGTTGTTGAAAGTCGGATCGAAGACCATTGTGCCGGTGACACCTTCATATCGCCTGACAGCCGCGATGGCGTCGCGGATCCTGAAGCGGTTGGGGCCCGCGGTCCGGATGGCGTCGAGGAGGATGCGCGTTCCGTCGTAGGCGTACGCTGCGAACGCCTCGGGCGCGGTCGCGTAGCGCTTCCGGAACCTCTCGACGAAGCCGGTCCAGGCCTCGTCCGTCCGCGTTGGGTCGAACGGGTACGTGATCGTCATCCCCTCGGCGGCCTGGCCGGCTGCCGCGAGGAACGCGGGCCCGAAGAGCCGCTCGGGGCCGTAGAGCGGCACCGTGACACCGCCCTTGCGGAGGGCCGCGGCGGCACGCCCGGCGTCCTCCGGCTCTCCCCAGAGGACCACCGCGTCGGGCTCGGCCGCCTTGATGCGGGCCACCTGTGTTTCGAACGACTTCGCGCCCGGCAGGAAGCGCATCTCCTGGAGCACGGGGTGGCCGAGGCGGCGGACCGAGTCGACGAAGGTCTTCACGCCGACCCGTCCGTTCCGGTCGTTTGTTCTCAGCATCGCGATCCGCCGGTGCCCCTGCTCCTTGACGACCAGCTCCGCAAGACGGTAGCCGTGCTGGCGGTCGTCGGGCCACGTGCGCAGGAGCCACGGGATGGAGGTCTCGGTGACGGTCTGGTCGCACGAGCCCGTGTTCACCATGAAGATCTCGGCCTTCAGCGCGACCCGGAGTGCCACGTGCGTCGCGGTGGAATCGATGGACCCGACGACCGCGAGACACTCGTCGGTGAAGGCGAGGTCGACGAGGATGTTCGCCGCACTTCCCCATAGGGGTGAGTCCTCCCGCACGACCAACTCGAACGGGAGCTCACCCGGCTTCGCGGAGGCGTTCGCCTCGTCGATCGCCATCTCGACGCCCTCGCGCATCATGGCGCCCCGGAAAGCGTCCGAGGAGCCTGGCGAGGGCGCGAGGAGGCCCACACGAAGGGTCTTGAGCCCGGGCGGGTCGGGATAATCCCGGCCGGGCCCGTAGAACGGCAACGGTTCGGTGAAATACCTCTGATAGGGCTCCACGCGCCGGAAGGGGACCAGCTCCTCGGGCGCGTTCGCGTACCGCGGCGGCCACAGGGCCGGAGCGTTCGACGGGGCCGGGGCTTCGGCCGCCGCGAGGCGCGGCGACGGCACGAGGAGGAGCGCGAGAAGAGCGAGCGGCGCCGCCCTCATCGTCAGCCCCCGCTGCTCTCCAGGATCGCGTGCGCCTCGATCTCCACGAGGAGGTCGCTCCGGCAGAGACGCACCTGGATGCCGGTCGAAGCCGGGAGCGGGTCGAGCCCGAGGGCCTGGAAGAACTCCGTCCTGATTTCGTTGAAGTCGGCATAGTCGCGCTCGATGTCCCGCAGGTAGCAAGTGCACCTCACGACGTCGTGCCACGTGGCCAGCTCGCTCTCGAGGAGCTGAGTGAGGTTCCGGTAGGTGCGCCAGCACTGCGCCCGGAAGTCGCCCGGGTGGAGAGTCTCTCCGTCCGCTCCGACGCTCGCCGTCCCGCTGAGGAAGAGGTGCGTCACTCCGCCCTCGAGCTCCACGCGGAGCCCGCGGGAGAACGAGACAGCCTGCGGGTAGTCGGGAGCCTCGTTCAGGACGTGCGGAGCGCGGATGGCGCGCTTCCTCACCACCGGCCGGCCGAGCCGCGGCAGCGCGCTGATGAGGCCGCGCTCGGCCGGCGCGTCCGGTGGAAGACCCAAGGCGCGCCTCTCGGCCTGTTCGGCCTCGGAGTACCGGGAGTCCACCCGGACCGGCGTCTCGAAGTAGGTCGCTTTCGTCATCTCGAGGCTCCTTGTGTGCCCGTCTTTCGCGCGGCTGTTGCCTGGTCGATCCTCCTGGCGAGGATCCCGCGGGTGAGACCGTGGGAGGTGGCGAGCCACACCTCGTTCTCGGTGATCGAGGCTCCCAGGACGAAGTCGTTGGACATCGCGGTCGCCGTCCTGCGTCTCTCCGGCGGGGTGCCGGGACGCGTGATCTCCACCGTTCCGCCCCCCCCCTCGGCGCCCTTGTACGTTGCCCAGCTCGTCCCGTCCGTCACCGTGAGGCCCCGGTCGGTGCAGATCCAGGCGACGCGTCCCTTCGCGGCGATGAAGTTGACGAAGTTGGAGACGAGCGGGCTCTTCTTCTCGAGATAACTCTTCCACCGGGTCCCGTCATAACGGGCAACTCCGGAGTAGCTCGCCTGCCACAGGATCCCGTCCTCCCACGTGGCCCATGACGTGATGTCGCTGATCGGCCCGTCGTCGGGCGCGAGGTCCAGCTCCATCTCCCCGTCGGGATCCCGGTACTCCTTCCACGTCCCGCGCGCCAGGTCCTGCTCCACGATGCCGCCCGCCCAGACTCCGACGTACAGCTTCTCCGGGCTAAGCGTGACCGCGTACGCCCACGGCTCGTGCATCAACGTGTTCGTCGAGTCGAAGAGGCTCCAGCTCCCGGTCCTCGCGTCCCTTCGACCCACACCCGCGGCGGTCGCCACCCAGACCGCGTCCTTCCCGACGGCGACGCTGTAAACGACGTTGTTGGGTAGTCCGCTGCTCGTCTGCGTGAAGGTCTCGACCTTTCCGGCGCTGATCCGGTTGAGGCCCCGCAGAGTCCCGACCCAGAGGTCCCCCGTCGCCGGGTCGACGGCGAGCGCCGTGACCACGGAGTGCGAAAGGCCCTGCCCGGGGCCGATGACGTTGAACGTCTTCCCTTCGAGGACCGCGAGCCCCTTCGTCGTCCCGACCCAGACCTTCCCCTTGTCGGCCAGGACGCAGTGCACCTTCCAGGCAGGGAGCCCCTGCTCGGGCCCGAAATGCTCGAAGCGCTCGATGAGCGGGAAGGGAAGCTCGGCGGCGGGTCTGCCGCTTCGTGCCTTCAGGGGGCCCGCCAGGACGAGAGCTGCGGCGGCACAGGCCAGGACGGTTACGGGCTTCTTCGTCATCTCAGAGCCTCTTCAGGTATTCGATCAGGTCGTTGAGCTGGATCTTGTTCATGGTGTTCGTGATCCCGTGTTGGTCCTTCGGGTTGTAGACCGTCCAGATCTCCTCCAGCGTTGCCGCCCGCCCGTCGTGAAGGAACGGGGCGGAGGCGGCGACCCCGAGGAGGTGCGGCGTGTCGAAAAGGCCCGTGTCGTCGGCCGGCCCCTTCGTTCCGACGTCGGCGGGGAGGCGGTCCGTGTACAGCGGCGGGCGATGGCACGTGGAGCACCTCAGGCCGTACGGGATCTCCCGGCCGTCGGTCGTCCTTGTGGCGAAGAAGATCTCGCGTCCCCGCTTCTGGGCGTCCGTCCACGGCCCGGACGACGGCGTCCGGCTCGGCGGGAGGGAGAAGATGAACGCGTCGAGGTCGTCCAGGTCCTTCTCGCCGAACGGGTCGGAGCGCGTCAGCACCTTGGCGAACCGGGGCCCGCACTGGACCCTGAGCGACGGGTTCGTCCCCGTCCACTTGAACGGCTCGGTCCCCGCGAGCCCCTGGAGGTTGCGATTGTCGACGATGTTGCGGCCCACGCCGTCGAGGTCGAAGTCGTAGGCCAGGCCGTCCACGTGCCCGTCCGGATGGCACGAGCGGCAGGAGAACTGCCCCTGGAACGTGGTCGAGGCGCGGGCGAAGACCCTCTCTCCTCTCCGGATCGGGTCGTTGCCTCCGCCGTCCCCGAGGACGACCCGCCCGATCGGCTGGAGGGTCCCGGTGTCGAGGGCGAGGACAGAGTCCTGGAGGCGCTCCGCGACCCAAAGCGTGCGGCCGTCGGGGCTCAGCGCGACCTGGCGAGGGTTGAGCCCTGTGGGGACGCGGGCCACGACGTACTCCGGCGAAAGCTGCAGGTCGTCGATCGCGCCGCGGCGGGCGTCCTCGCCGGCGGTCTCCAGCCAGCGCGAGAGCCGGGCGAGGTCCACCACCGTCACCACGTTGGCGCCCGCGGAAACGATGAACGCGCGCTTCCCGGACGGCTCGACGGCGATCCCCGAAGGATCGGCGAAGTAGGCGTTCGTCTCGTCCAGCGGGAGCTCGACCACCGAGCCCTTCGAGAGATCGCAAACCGCGACGCCGGCGGACACCACCCACCCCTGCGCCGCGTGAGTGATCGGGACCAGGTTGCGGACCTTGAGGATCGGCGACAGGGCCCACGGCCGCCCCGGCACCGCGCAGATCCCTTCCGACAGGTGGCCCGACTCGAGCCTCTCGCGCGAGACGACGCGGATCGCCGCCGGATCGACCACGGTGACCTCGGCCGCCGGGACCTCGTCTCCCCGCGTGAGGCCTGCCATCCGGCTCACGACCATGGCCTTGCTGCCGTCGGGCGAGGCCGCCACCGCGTACGGCTCCCGCCCGCCGGTGAGATGCCCGAGGCTTGCGAGCGGAGTGGCCGAGAGGACGGTCACGTCGTCGGAAACAGAGTTGGCGACGACGAGCCGGCCCGAGCCCTGCGACGGGATCCACGCGATCCCGACCGGAGCGGTCCCGACCGGCGCCGTCGCCACTTCTTTCAACGTCGCCGTCTCGAGGGCCGCCACGCGGTCGCCGCTCCGGCAGGTGACGTAGAGGCGCTCCCCCGCCGGGTCCAGCGCGAGACCCGTCGGGCCGCCCGGCACTTTCGATCTCCTGACGACGAGGCGCGTCCCGGTGTCGACCTCGGCCACCTCGTCCGTGTCGTCGAGCGCCACGTAGAGGCGCTTTCCGTCGGGGGAGACGGCGAGCCCGCCCGGCGACGCGTGGTGCGGGCGAGGCTTCGCCCAGGGAAGCTCCTCCAGCGTCTCGGGCCGGCCGTGGCACGTCTGGCAGCTCTTCACTCCGGTCAGGTCCTTCCTGCCGGACATCTTCAGCATGTGCCACCGCGCCCCCGCGCACAGGCCCGCCGCGACGAGGATCCCCGCGGTGGCGGTGGTGGCGAAGCCTCTGACGATTCTCATGGCTACGAGCTCTTCCCGGGCCTCGTCCGACCGGCGAGGCCCACCGCGACGGGCGGCTCCTTTACCGCGAGAGGCCGCCGGTTCCTCGGCGCGAGGCCGTGCGGCTCGTGACAGCCGATGCAGCCCCGATTCTCCCCCGGCCGGACCCAGACCGAGGGCGGGAGCCGGCGCACGACGTTGCCCGCCTCGTCGAGCGCCTCGAAGCCGAGCGCCACGTCGGCCGGCACCTCGGCCATGAACGAGCCGTCCTCGTGCACCGGAACCTCGCCGAGCGGACGCGACGTCCCGCCGTCCCCGGCGGCGAGGATCCGGACCCGGGCCGCCCGGGTCCGCGGCTCGTACGTCGTGTGGTCCACGTCGATGCAGAAGACCACGCCGCTTTTCTTCGCGATGTTGACGGTGGAAATTCTCCCCATCGGCCTCTTCCGGGGCTC